>NZ_JAMNXL010000228.1 GCF_023653175.1 Erythrobacter sp.
GATGAATCCGCTCCCGCCTCCTCTTCCAACAGCGCCCCCGCGCAGCGATGTCTCGACCGGCGTCGGGCTGGCGGGTCTGGCAGGGCTTGCCCTGTGGATCGCCTTCTGCCGCTCCTATCCCGAGATCGCGGAGGCCCTCGGCCTCGGCGGCGGGCTGTCGGGAGGACGTGGCGTTCTTTCAGGGCCTTACGCGGCGCTCACCGCGATGCTCTTCACCGCGTTGCCGATGGCGGCGTGGTCGGTGCTGGTCGACAAGGTGCACCTGCGGCCCTCGACCGGTATCGACTGGAGCCTCAAGCGTCCCTGGCCCGAGGTCATGCCGGTCGCGGTCATCAAGCTGGTCGGCCTGTGGTCGACATGGGCGCTGCTCGCCGCCTTCTACGCGCTGGGGCGCTGGTACTGGACGGGCAGTTACCTCTTCGCGATGGAGGTGCTGAGCATCGCCATCTTCCCGCTGGTGGTGCTGTCGGTGCCCTATGTCATCTGGCTCGACCGCTACCTCGTGAACCCGCGCGACGGGTGTTTCCATTTCGGCGCCTTCGTGGCCGGGGGCGGCATCGCGGGGCGTGACCAATGGGACAGCGCCGCCATCGCCAAGCACTGGCGCGCCTGGGCGATCAAGGGCTTCTTCGGGGCCTTCATGATCTCGATCCTCCCTCCCGGCTTCGCGCAGGTGGTGGAGGCGAGCCCGGCGGAGCTGATCGCCGATCCGGTCGAATTCGTGATGCTGCTGGTGACGCTTCTGTTCCTCGTCGACGTGCAGATCGGCACCGTCGGCTACCTGCTGACGCTGCGCCCGCTCGATTCGCACATCCGCTCGGGCAACCCCTTCCTCGCCGGCTGGCTCGCCGCGCTATTGTGCTATCCGCCCTTCGTGTGGGGGATCATCGGCCCGGACAACCAGGTGCTGAGCTACGAATATGCCACCCCGGGCTGGGCGCACTGGTTAGCCGGGAGCACCGCGCTGCTGTGGGCCTGGGGCGGGCTGCTGGTGTTCCTGACAGGCATCTATGCCTGGGCGACGGTGGTGTTCGGCATCCGTTTTTCGAACCTCACCTATCGCGGCGTGCTGACCAATGGCCCCTATCGCTTCACCCGCCACCCGGCCTACCTGTCAAAGAACCTGTTCTGGTGGGCGAGCGTTCTGCCCTTCCTGGTGACCGGCGAGGGCTGGCTCGAACCCTTGCGCAACTGCGTCTTCCTGCTCGCGGTCAACGCCATCTACTACTGGCGCGCGCGCACCGAGGAGGCGCATCTGCTCGCCGAGGATCCCAAATACCGTGAGTATCACGCGTGGATGGAGGAGCACGGGCTGATCACCGCGCCGCTCGCGCGGTTGAAGCGCCGCCTGCTGGGAGCTGGCACCCCCCGCCGCGAAGACCCGCAGGCCTTCCCGGCGGAGTAGGCTACATCACCGGCGCGCCTTCGTCGGTGTGGAACTTGAGCGCCTCGACCACCTTGAAGTCGAGCCCCGCGATGGCCGCCCCGAAGGCCGCCATGTGCGGGGTGGCGAAGTGGGCCGCGAGCGCCGCCTCGTCCTGCCACTTCTCGACGATGTGGATCACGCCCGGCTGCAGCAGGTCCTGCGTGAAGGCATAGGCGATGCAGCCCTCCTCGGCATTGGAGGCCGCGACCATGTCGGCAATCGCCGCCATAGCGGGTTCCAGCGCGCCTTCGCCCACTTGCGCCTTGGCCAATACGATCAGCATGGTGGTCTCTCCCCCCGTCAGAATGATTGCTCGTAGACGCGGGAGATGTCCCCGTTCCACTCGCCGTGATAGGCATCGAGCAGGCGCTGGGCCGGCACCTTGCCGCTGGCTACGATCTCGTCCAGTGTCTCGAGATAGCCGGTCTCGTTGTCGCCAGCCGCATTGAGCCGCGCGCGGGCCTTGAGCCCGGCGTGGGCGATCTTCAGAACTTCGCGCCCGAGATCCTGCAAGGTGCCGCCATCGGGCGACTTCGTGGCGAGCGCCAGGCGCGGCACTTCATTGCGCAGGCGCTCGCGCTCTTCCATCGACCAGCCCTTGACGAGATCCCACGCCGCATCGAGCGCGCCCTGATCATAGAGCAGCCCGACCCAGAAGGCGGGGAGCGCGCAGATGCGGCTCCACGGGCCGCCATCGGCGCCGCGCATTTCGAGGAAGGACTTCAGCCGCACCTCGGGGAAGGCGGTCGAAAGGTGGTCCCACCAGTCGCTCTGCGTCGGCCGCTCACCGGGCAGCACGCTGAGCTTGCCATCGAGGAAATCGCGGAAAGACAGGCCCGCCGCGTCGATATATTTCCCGTCGCGGAAGACGAAATACATCGGCACGTCGAGCATGTAGCGCGCCCAGCGTTCGTAGCCGAAGCCGTCCTCGAAGACGAAGGGCAGCATGCCGGTGCGCGCCGGATCGGTGTCCGACCAGATGTGCGAGCGGTAGGAGAGGAAGCCGTTGGGCTTGCCTTCGGTGAAGGGCGAATTGGCGAACAGCGCGGTCGCCAGCGGTTGCAACGCGAGGCTGGTGCGGAACTTCTTCACCATATCTGCCTCGGACTGGTAGTCCAGATTAACCTGAATGGTACAGGTGCGCAGCATCATGTCGAGGCCCATGCTGCCGACGCGCGGCATGTGGCGCAGCATGATGTCATAGCGGCCCTTGGGCATGATCGGCAGTTCTTCGCGGGTCTTGTCGGGCCACATGCCAAGGCCAAGGTAGCCGACGCCGCACTTCTCGCCGACTTCCTTGACCTGCACCAGATGCCGTCCGGTCTCGGCACAGGTCTGGTGGAGGTTTTCCAGCGGCGCGCCCGACAGTTCGAGCTGGCCGGCAGGCTCGAGGCTGACCGCGCCGTCCTCGCCCTTCAAGGCGATGACGTTGCCGCCCTCCTCGACCGGCTGCCAGCCGAATTTCTCGAGCCCGCCGAGCAGGTCACGGATGCCGCAGGGCTCGTCATAGGATGGCGCGCGGTGGTCTGACCGCTTGTAGACGAGCTTCTCGTGCTCGGTGCCGATGCGCCAATCTTCGGGCGGCTTTTCGCCCTTGATCATCGGCGCGACCAGCTGGTCGAGGCTTTCGATCACCGGATCATCGGCAGTGGAAGCTTCGCGTGTGCTCATGGCAGGCCCTCTCTGGCCGGTTGCTTTAGAAAACGGGTTTGACGGTGGGAAGGCAAATTCGCCTTTGCGCTGCCCAACGCGAATTGTCTTGCGGGAATATGACGGACGCCGGCCGGCTACCAGTCGCCGGCGGTTGCCATCCATACGCCGAGCGCGGCGATCGCGGCGGTCTCCCCCCTGAGAATGCGCGGGCCGAGAGTGATGGGGCGCGCGGCGGTGTGGGCGCGGATTGCGGCACGCTCGGCCTCGTCGAAGCCGCCTTCGGGACCGGTGAGGATCGCGGCGGGGGAGCCCTTGTGGGCGGTGAAGGCCTGCGCGGCGGGTTCGCCCCCGTTCTCGTCGGCGAAGAACAGCGCGCGGCTCTCGGGCCAGCTTGCGAGCAGCGCATCGAGCTTCACCGGCTCGGCCAGCTGGGGCAGCGCGGTGCGGGCGCATTGCTCGGCGGCTTCGGTGGTGATCGCGCTGGCACGCTCGAGGTTGAGCTTGTCAGCGACGCAGCGGCGGGTGAGCAGCGGCTGGATGCGCGCGGCGCCCAATTCGGTCGCCTTCTCGAGCACAAGATCGAAGCGGTCCTTCTTTAGCAGGCCCGCGCACAGCCACAGATCGGGCACCGCCTCGCGCGTCCGGAGCCGGTCTGCAACCTCCAGCACCACGTCGCGCTTGCCCGCGTCGACCACCCGCGCGGCCCATTCGCCGGTCATATCATCGCACAGGATAACGATGTCGCCGGGCGCCACGCGCATCACGCGGGCAAGGTAATGGGCCGGGTTCCCCTCGATCCGCACAGATGCGCCCGCGGCGAGGGGCTCGGTGACGAACAGGCGCGGGGCGCTTTTCGGGGGCCATGCAGGGGTGGCGGGCATGGCTTTGCACTAGGCGCGAGGGCCGCTAGGGAGCAAGCCATGTCCGCGCGCACCGCACAATTCCTGATCGCCGCCGTGTTCCTGATGCTGGGCGGCTGGGCGCTGTTCGCTCCCGGCAACGCCATCGCGCTGGCGATCACCGAAGCCTATCGTGACAACAGCTTCTTCGCGCGGTTCGCGGTCGCCTGCTTCGGTGCGCAGGCGGTGCTGTTCGGGCTGATGGCGCTGGCGGTGCGCTGGAGCGCGCGCAGCTTTGCCGTCTTCGCGGTGCTGCTGTTGCCGTTCTTCGGCTTCAACTACTGGTTCCATTGTCAGGTGCCGGTGCTGACCAGCATCGGGATGCTCGATTTCGCGGGCAATGTGACGATGCTCGTGCTGGCGATTCTCGGCTGGCGTGCGGCGCGGGCGGAGGAGCTGGCGTGAGCGAAGGAATCGTCCCCGACAGCGAACATCGTGGCCTCGTCGCGCGCCTGCCGCAGCTTCCGCGCGATCTTGCGCTGCTGGCGCGGTTCGACCGGCCGATCGGGTGGTGGCTGTTGTTCTGGCCCTGCGTCTTTGCCGTCTGGCTGGCGGGGGCGGGGCCGCAGCTCGCGCTGCTCGGCTGGCTTTTGCTCGGCTCGATCGCCATGCGCGGGGCGGGGTGCGTCTACAACGACATCGTCGATGCCGATCTTGACGCAAAGGTCGCGCGCACCGCGTTGCGCCCCGTGGCGAGCGGGCGGGTCTCCAAGAAACTCGCTTGGGGCTGGCTGCTGGCGCTGTGCCTCGTCGGCCTCGTGGTGCTGCTGCAACTGCGGCTGGAGGCGCAAGTCGTGGCGCTCGGCAGCCTTGCGCTGGTCGCCGCCTATCCCTTCATGAAGCGCATCACCTGGTGGCC
>NZ_JAMNXL010000040.1 GCF_023653175.1 Erythrobacter sp.
ACGCCGGAGAACGCCGCCAGCCTGATCGCGGCGTGCGATCTGGTGCTCGACGGCACCGACAACTTCGCCACCCGCCTCGCCGTCTCGGACGCCTGCGTTGCCGCGGGCATCCCGCTGCTCTCGGCCGCCGTGGGCCGCTTTCAGGGGCAGGTCGGGGCCTTCGCGGGGCACCTCGCCGATCAGGCCTGCTACCGCTGCTTCGTCGGCGACGCCTTCGACGCCGAGGACTGTGACACCTGCGCCGATGACGGCATGCTCGGCGCGATGGCGGGGTGGGCGGGCACCTTCGCCGCGCTCCAGGCTGTCAAGGTGCTGCTGGCGGGAACGGCGCTGCTGGGCGAGCCCGGCTGGGGCCGCCTCCACATCCTCGACGGTCTGGAGCCGGCCTTGCGTACCATCCGCATCGCCAAGGATCCCGCCTGCCGCACCTGCCGCGACGTGGTCGCCTAGTCTCGGCCCGCCCCGCGCCTGCCACGGCGCGACACAATTCGCGGATCTCGCGCGGAACATAACGCCGCCCCGCACACTCGCCCCCTTCTCACCCAAGGAGGCTAGAGCGATGAATTTCGATTACGACACCATCATGCTGCTCGCGGTGTTCACCCTTGGCATGGGGCTCGTGATCGGCGTGGTCTCGTTTCTGCGCGCCAAGAAGGCGAAAGACCATCACGAGGACGCCGCGGTCGCCGAGCGCCAGCGCCACGAGGAACCGGACGCAGCCGTGGAGGGGACGCCGGGCCACATCGACCCGACCGTGTCCGACGACCACCGCGGCGGCCCGGCCGCAGCGCCCGAACGCAGCCGCAGCGGGGTGCCGGTCGCTCCCGACGATTCGGGCCGCAGCTGGACCAAGGAGCGCGGCGCCAATCCGCCGACGCCGGAACCCCCGCGCGACTGAAGCAGGCTGCCGGTCAGCGCCCCTCGAACCACTTCTTCCGCTTGGCAACCGCGTTCAGCCGGTCGAGTTGCGAAGGCCGGTCCGCGTCGGGATCGGGGCGGCAGATGGTCGAGCCTTCACGCTTCTCGCAGATCCGGCCCAGCCGGTCGCGCCCCGGCTCGGGGGTGTAAAGCAGGACGCCGAGCAGCGCCGCACAGGCCGGGAGCATCGCAACCATCAGCGAGATGCCGATCTAGAACCGCACCCCGCCGCGCGTGCCGCTTATGATCCGCCGGATTCCGCTTTGCCCCGGCGACGCTGCGCCCATGACCCGGCGCGCACCCCCCAGCGCAAATGCGCCGCCAATGATTGCCAGCACGAAGGGCAGCGCCAAGAAGGCAACGACGGTGTAGACGATCATGTGACCGTCCGCCTGGCAGGTCCCAGCAGAGCACGCGCTCCACTTCAGGGCGAGATAGCCATAGGGCAGGCCCAGCACGGCCAGCAGGATGATCATCCGCCACGACATTGTGCGATCATAGCGCGGCCACGTTAAGGCCGGGTTTTGTGATCCTGCCTTGACCGCATGGTCGCCTAGACGATGTACTGCCCCGGTTCGCGCCAGTCGGGTATGCCGAGGCAAGCCCAGCCACCATTTTCGTCGAAGCGGAAATCGACGACCCATTCGGTGTTCCAGAGCGTCGAGGAATAGTGGAGCACGCAGCTTCGCAAATCGAGATCCACTTCGACCTCGAAAAGCTCCTCGTTCTCGTCACGGGCAGACGGGATCGCACGCGCGGCATCATCCATCCGGATCAATTCATCGAACACGGCTCTGACGAACAGCATCGCGCCTTCGTCCGGTTCGCCCGCTTCGAGCAGGATCGATAGCGTGAAATAGAACGGCCCCTCGTCCTCGTCGAACAAGGCATATTCGATTGTTCGCTTCCGGGCTTGCCTGCCCGGCAGCCCCTCGCCCGCCGCATGTATCCGCGGGGCGCCCTGCAACGCCTGTTCTACTCTTTCGCGGAAGAAGGACGGCGGATGGCTCGCAAGCCGGTAGTCGTGCTTGCGATCCTCAAGCATCCAGCACCTCCTCCACCCATTGCGGCACCAGCACGCTCGCGGGGCCGTGACGGGTTTCGTGGAAGCATCGCGAGCCTTCGCTGGGTTCAAGGTTCAATTCGAGCGTGCGCGCTCCGTTCGCCCGCGCCTCCTGCACAAAGCCCGCCGCCGGATAGACCGCGCCCGATGTGCCGATGCTGACGAATAGGTCGCAGGTCTCGAGTGCGCGGTAGATGCGCCCCATTTCGTAAGGCATCTCGCCGAACCACACGACATCGGGGCGCAAGGTGGGCGCGCGGCAGACGGGGCACGGCGGGCGGTCGATCATGGTCGTGTGCCAGGGGGAGCGCATCTCGCAGGCGGTGCACAGCGCCGATTTCAACTCGCCGTGCATGTGCAGCACGCGCGCCGATCCGCCGCGCTCGTGAAGATCGTCGACGTTCTGGGTGACGAGCAGCAGCTCGCCCGAAAATTCGCGCTCCAGCCGAGCGAGCGCCGAGTGCGCCGGGTTGGGCGCGACATTGGCGAGCGCGGCGCGGCGCATGTCGTAGAAATTGAGCACGAGATTGGGGTTGCGCGCAAAGCCCTCGGGCGTGGCGACATCCTCCACCCGGTGCTGCTCCCACAAGCCGCCAGCGCTGCGGAAAGTGTCGATCCCGCTTTCAGCCGAAATGCCTGCGCCGGTGAGGATGACGATGCGTCCGATCTCTGCCATGAGGCCTTCAAGCATGAGGCATAGAGGCGCGCAATGGCACAGCTGCAATTCGGGGTGATCGGGCACAAGGGCCGGATGGGACAGGCTCTGGAGGCGGCGATAGCCGATGCGGGGCATGCGCTGTGCGTCGGGATCGACGACGGCGGCTCGATCGCGCACCACGCCGCGCAGTGCGACGTGCTGGTCGATTTTTCCGCTCCGCAAGCGCTCGGCGCAAACCTCGGCGCGGCACAGGCGGCGGGCAAGCCGATCGTGGTCGGCACCACCGGACTGGAGGAGCCGCATTTCGTGATGCTCGCCGAGGCCGCGCGCGCGGTGCCGGTGCTGCAATCGGGCAATTTCTCGGCTGGCGTGACGCTGCTTGCGCACCTCGTGAAGGAGGCCGCAGCCCGGCTCGGAGATGATTGGGACATCGAAGTGCTCGAGATGCACCACCGTATGAAGGTCGATGCGCCCTCGGGCACCGCCAAGCTGCTGGGCGAGGCGGCGGCGCGCGGCCGCGGCATCGCCCTCGCCGACAATATGGAGAGCGGCCGTCACGGGATGACCGGCGCGCGGGCGGCGGGCGCGATCGGGTTCGCCACGCTGCGCGGCGGCACCGTCGCGGGGGAGCATTCGGTGATCTTTGCAGGTGCGGAGGAGCGCCTCGTGCTGGCGCACTCGGCGGAAAACCGCATGATCTTCGCGCGCGGGGCGGTGCGCGCGGCCGAGTGGCTCACCGGCAAGCCCGCCGGGCGCTACACCATGAACGACGTGCTCGGCCTGCAGGCTTGACCGCCGACATGCGCGGCGTATTACTCGAATAATACACAAGGCGAGAACAGGGGTCCGCACCACATGATCGCAACACTCACCCCCGCGCAGGAAGCCGCGCGCATGGTCGACAGCCTCGGGCCCGAAGCGCTCGCCAAGGCGCAGGCCTATACCACCGGCAACCACTGGGTGCTGCTGGGCGGCGTGCTGGTCTCGGTGCTGGTCGCTGTCATCATGGTGCGCCTGCGGCTGCTCGACCGCATCGCAGCGCGCTTCAAGGCGCCGCAGCGGTTCTGGCCCACGCTGCTCGTCAGCGCCGCCTTTCTGGTGATCTCGACCCTCATCGCCCTGCCCTGGACGCTCTACACCGATTGGCACCGTGAGCGGGCCTATGGCCTTTCCAGCCAGCCCTTGAGCGATTTTCTCGGCCAGCTGGCGATCAGCGAGACCATCGGCATGGTGATTGGCGGATTGTTCCTCACCGGCGTCTATGCCCTGATCGGCAAGACCGGCAAGCGCTGGTGGCTGTGGAGCGGGGGGCTGGCAGGCGTTGTGACCCTGCTGGCGCTGCTCGCCGGGCCGCCGCTGATCGAGCCGCTGTTCAACGATTACCAGCCCGTGCCGCCGGGCGAGGTGCGCACCGCGCTCGAGGAGATTGCCGAGGATGTCGACATCCCCAAGGATCGCATCTTCATGTATGACGGATCGCGCCAGTCCGACCGCTTCACCGCCAATGTCTCAGGGGTAGGCCCCTCGGCGCGGATCGCGATTGCCGACGTCGCGCTGAAGGAGGCCAGCCTTGCCGAGGTGCGCGCGGTGACGGGGCACGAGGCGGGACACTACAAGCTTGGCCACATCTGGCGCTATGTGCTGATCTTCCCGCTGCTCGCGATGGCGTTCTTCTTCCTGCTCGACCGCCTGTTCGTGCCCACCGCGCGGATGCTGGGGAGCGATGCGCAGCTCGACGAGGCGCGCGGCCTGCCGGTGTTCGCGGTGGTCGGCGCGGTGCTGGGGCTGCTCGTCACCCCGCTCACCAACACCCTCACCCGCGTGGGCGAGGCCGAGGCGGACATCTACTCGCTAGAAACCGTGAACGAGCCCGACGCTCTGGCGACCGCCTTGGTGAAGACCGCCGAATACCGCTACCCGCGCCCCTCGGGACTAGAGGAAGCGCTGTTCTACACCCACCCCTCGGTCGAAAAGCGCGCGCTCAGGGCGATGGAGTGGAAGGCGGCGCATCCCAAGCCCGAGACTCCGCCCACGAAGGCCCCATGACCCCACGCCATGAACAAAGCCCAGATCTTCGAATTCTTCCGCCGTCTGGCCGAGGACAACCCCTCGCCTCAGACCGAGCTCGAATATGGCAATGCCTACCAACTGCTGGTCGCCGTGGCATTGAGCGCGCAGGCGACCGATGTGGGGGTCAACAAGGCGACGCGGGCGCTGTTTCGCCAGGTGGAGACGCCGCGAGCGATGCTCGATCTTGGCGAGGCGGGGCTGAAGGAGCACATCAAGACCATCGGCCTGTTCAACTCCAAGGCCAAGAATGTCATCGCGCTCTCGCAGATCCTCGTCGAGGAGCATGGCGGGGAGGTGCCGGACAGCCGCGAGGCGCTGGTGAGGCTCCCAGGCGTGGGGCGCAAGACCGCCAATGTGGTGCTCAATTGCTGGTTCGGGCAGGAGACCTTCGCGGTCGATACGCACATCTTCCGCCTCGGCAACCGTACCGGCATGGCCAAGGGCAAGACCCCGGAAGCTGTCGAGGCCAAGCTCGAAAAGCGCGTGCCGCAGCCCTTCCGCCGGGATTCGCACCACTGGATGATCCTCCACGGGCGATATGTGTGCAAGGCGAGGACGCCCGAGTGCTGGCGCTGCCAGGTCGCCGACCTGTGCTCGTTCCGCAAAAAGGTGCTGGAGCCGCCCAAGGGGCGCGCAGCGACGGCTGACGCCAACCCGGATTAAGGCGCGGTTCAAGCGCGCGGGCGATGATGGGCGCATCCTTCTGGTGGAGAGAGATGCCATGACCCCCCGCTTGCTCGCACTCGCCCCCCTGCCGCTGCTCATTGCAGCCTGCACCCCCGACCCCGCCGCAGAGGCCGCGCGCACCCAGGCCGCGCTCGACGCCGCACCGGCCGCCACCGTGTTGGGCCCCGGGCAGAACTGCGTCGACCGATCGCAGGTGCGCCATACCGTGGTGCGCTCCGACCGGGTGATCGATTTCGAGATGAACGGCGGCAAGGTCTATCGCAGCACGCTTCCGTCGCGCTGCCCGGGTCTCGAGTGGGACCGCGCGATCACCTACGAGACCTCGATCAACCAGCTGTGCACGCAGCAGATCGTCTACTCGCTTCAGAGGATCGGGAACAGCCTGCAACGCGGCGCGGGGTGCTCGCTGGGCGAATTCGTGCCGATCGAATATGTGAAGGAGTGAGGCTGAGGCCGGCCGCTCAGCGCCGCGCCCTGATACCCAGGGCTGCGAGCGACGCGGCCACGGCTTCAGGACTGGCGCGACCGGCAATGGCCGACGTCAGTGCTTCGCGGGCGTCTTCTCGCCAGTCCGGGTGTGTGAGGAGCTTGCGCGGATCGCGCCACTCGGCGAACCAAGGTTCCGCGACTTCTGTCATGTAGAATCCGAGTTCCTCGACGCACCGTTCGTAGGTGCTTCCGGTCTCGGCATTGAAGCGATGGTGATAGGCATAGCCGGTCGCGCGGCGAGCGGGGTCGCTGATGATGCCGATCGCACCTCCAGCGACGGTTGCATTGAGCACCCGGATACTGAGCATCACGCGAATATCGATACGGGCGGCGCGGGGGGCGCCATAGGAGCTTCCGTGACGATACAAGTAGATGCAGTCCGCACTGTGATCGTGGGCGCGTACCCAAGTCCGGTTCTTCGTCTTCAGGAAACCGCTCGGACCGACAATCTGGGAAAAGTCGGCGCAGACTTGCTTCATTCCGTCAGCGACGAGCTGCGAGAACCGGTTAGGCTCCGACATGCAGCCTTAACCCGGCCCCTCTCCGAAATTGCTCGGGTCCAGCTCCAGCCCCGCGCGGCCGTCGGCGGCGGTGTGGGCGGGGGCGTGGGGGAGTTCCATGTCCTCGGCTTCCTCGATCTCGAGCATCCCCTCCCACTTGGTGATGACTGCGGTCGCGACTGCGTTGCCGACCACGTTGGTCGCGGTGCGGCCCATGTCGAGGAACTGGTCGATGGCGAGGATGATCGCCACGCCTTCGACCGGCAGGCCAAACATCGCCAGCGTGCCGGTGATGACCACCAGCGAAGCGCGCGGCACCGCGGCGATGCCCTTCGAGGAAATCATCAGCGTCAGCAGGATCATGATCTGCGTACCGATGCTGAGGTCGATGCCGTAAGCCTGCGCGATGAACAAAGTCGCGAAGCTCATGTACATCATCGAGCCGTCGAGGTTGAAGCTGTAGCCCAGCGGCAGCATGAAGCCCGAAATGCGGCGCGGCACGCCGAAGCGGTCGAGCTGTTCGAACAGCTTGGGTAGCGCCGCTTCGCTGGATGCGGTCGAAAAGGCGATCATCAGCGGCTGGCGGATGTAGCGGATCAGCGTCCATGTCCGGCGCCCGAGGAACACCGCGCCCGCGCCGAGCAGGATCACCCACAAGAGCAGCAGCGAGAAGTAGAATTCGAGCAGCAGCGTGAGATAGGTGCCGAGGATCGACAGCCCGCTCGCCGCGACCACATTGGCGAGCGCGCCGAACACAGCGACCGGCGCATAGCGCATCACATAGCCGGTGACCTGCAGCATCATCTCCGCCAGCGCATCGGCGCCCTTGACCAGCGCGTGGCCCCGCTCACCGATCGCCGACAGCGCGACGCCTGCAAAGATCGAGAAGACCAGGATTTGCAGGATGTTGTTGGTCGCCAGCGCCTCGACCGCGTTCTTGGGGAAGATCGAGAGGATGAACTCGGTCGCCTTCAGCTCCTTGACCTCGCCCACCGCAGCGGCGGCTTCGGCGACATCGGGGATCGGCGCGCCGATGCCGGGCTGGAACAGGTTGACGAGGATCAACCCCAGCCCGATCGAGACGAGGCTCGCGGTGATGAACCATGTAAGCGCGCGCACCCCGATCCGGCCCAGCGCCGCGCTGTCGCCCATGTGGGCGATGCCGACGACGATGGTCGAGAGCACCAGCGGGGCGACCAGCATCTTGATGAGGTTCAGGAAAATGTCGGAGAGCAGCTTGAACCACGGGGCGATCGAGTCCTTGATCACCGCCGGATCGACCGTCTGGTTGAGCACCTGCCCGACGATCACGCCCAGCATCATGCCGATCAGGATGTAGAGCGTCAGCTTGCGGTCCATCTTTGCCCGTTTCCCCAAGAATCGCAGCGCGATGCCCCGGGGAACGCCTGCTCAGATATCGTCTGCGCTGACGAGCTCGGCCGTGTCAATCTCGCCCGTGAGGCTGGCCACGGTTACCGCCACCGCCGCATCGCCCGCGACGTTGGTGGTGGTGCGCACCATGTCCATGATCCGGTCGACCCCGGCGACGAAGGCGATGGTCTCGAGCGGCACGCCGACCGCGCCGAACACCAGCGCCATCATGATCAGGCCCGCCCCCGGGATCCCCGCCGCGCCCACCGCGCCGAGCGTGCCGAGCAGCGCGATCATGCCGTAGTCGGCCCAGGACAACGCGACCCCGAAGACCTGCGCCCCGAACAGCGTGGCAAGGCCGAGATACATCGCCGTGCCGTTCATGTTGATCGTGGCGCCAAGGCTGATGACGAAGCTTGCGACCGAGTTCGACACGCCGAGATTGCGCTCGGCGCAGCGCAGGGTGACGGGCAAGGTGGCGTTGGAGCTGGCGGTGGAATAGCTCACCGCCATCGCGTCGATGATGCCGCGGAAGAAGCCCACCACCTGCTGGCGCGCCACCAGCTTCACCATGGTGCCATAGATGAAGACGATGATCAGCGCGCAGCCGAGATAGTTCAGGAACACCAGCTTGCCGAGCGCCGCCAGCGCGTCGAGGCCCAGCGTCCCCGCCACCCAGGCCATCAGCGCGAAGACGCCGAAGGGGGTCAGTTCCATCACGATCATCGTGACCTTCTGCATCACGACAGAGCCGCTCTCGAAGATCCGCAGGACAGGCAGGCCTTCGTCCTTGGCCATCAGGATGCCGATCCCGATCAGCAGCGAGAAGACGATCAGCGGCAGCACGTTGACATCGGCCATGACCTGCACCGGGCTCTGCGGGATCATGCCGAGCACCATGTCGCGCCAGGTGGTTTCATTGGGCGGCGGCGTGGTGCCCATGTCGACGCCTGTGGTGTCGACGCCGATGCCCGGCCCGGCGAGCGTGCCCATGGCAAGACCCAGCCAAACCGAGATCTGCCCGGTCACCACGAACAGTAGCATCGCCCGCCACCCGACCGCGCCCAGCTTCCTCAGGTCGCCGATGCTCGCGACCCCGGCGACCAGGCTGAAGAAGATCAGCGGCACCACCAGCATCTTGATGAAGCCGATGAAGACATCGCCGATGATCTTGATGCTCTCTGCTTCAGGCCCCCACAATCGTCCGGCGATGATGCCGAGGATCAGGGCAGCTATCACCCGCTGCCACAGGGGAACCCGAAACCAGAACGACAAGACCTTACTCCTTCAACTCCTCGCCAAGTGCGAGCGCGCCTAGCGCGATGCGGGCATAGATGCGCGCCAGCATGGCGAGATCGGGGATCGCCACCGCCTCGTCGCGCTTGTGCATCGTCGCGTTGCAGAGGCCGAATTCGATCACCGGGCACACAGCGCGCAGGAAGCGCGCATCGGAAGTCCCGCCGGTGGTGGAAAGTTCCGGCGCTACCCCCGTTTCCGCCACAACTGCCTCGCTCACCAGCTTCGAGAAGGCCCCGGGCTCGGTCAGGAAGGGCTCGCCCGAGATGACGGGCCGCGCGTGGCCGCCGTGCTTTTCGGCGATGGCGCAGACGCGTTCCGACAGGCTGTGCCCGGTGTGGAGGTCGTTGAAGCGGATCGAGATGCGCGCCTCTGCGCGCGCCGGGATGACGTTGTGCGCCTTGTTGGGGGCGGCAATCTCGGTGATCTCGAGGTTGGAGGGCTGGAACCACTTCGTCCCGGTGTCGAGGGTCAGCGCGTCAAGCTCGGCGAGGATCGCGACCAGCCTGGGCAGCGGATTGTCGGCAAGGTGCGGGTAGGCGACGTGGCCCTGCGTGCCATCAACCGTGATGAAGATGTTGACCGAGCCCCGGCGGCCGATCTTGACCATGTCGCCGAGGCGGTGGACGCTGGTCGGCTCCCCCACAAGGCAGAGATCCGGTTGGTGTCCGGCGCCCTCTATGAAATCGATCAGCGCGCGGGTGCCGTGGAGCGCGGGGCCCTCCTCGTCGCCGGTGATGATGAAGCTGATCGTGCCGGCTTCAGGGGGGACGTCGGAGACAGCGGCGACCATCGCGGCAATCGCCCCCTTCATGTCGACCGCCCCGCGCCCGTGGAGCAGTTCGCCGCGCTCCTGCGGCTCGAAGGGGTCCGAGGCCCAGCCCTCTCCCGGCGGAACGACATCAAGGTGCCCGGCGAAGGCGAAGTGCTTCGAGCCTTCGGGGCCGGAGCGGATCGCGAACAGGTTCTCGACCGGCGCTTCCTCCGAGCCTTCCGGCCCCGCGCCGCGGGTGAAGCGGTGGACGGCAAAGCCCAGCCCCGCCAGCATCGCCTCAAGCTCCGCGAACACCGCACCGGTCGCCGGCGTCACGGAAGGCGCGGCGATCAGGCGCTTGGCAAGGTCGAGCGTGTCGAGCATCAAGGCAGGCCTAGCAGGAGTTGCCGCCGATGCCCAAGCTTGAACTTGACGCGATTCCCCAGACCAATGCGACCGGCTACCCCGCCCCCTTCGACGCGGCGGTCGAGGGACGCTGGTATCGCCGCCTCGCGCCGGTAGCGGGGCTCACCCGGATGGGCGCAAGCCATTGCACCTTGCTGCCGGGCGCCTTCTCCTCGCAGCGCCACTGGCACCGCGAGGAGGACGAGCTGGTGGTGATGCTCTCGGGCCATGCGATCCTGATCGATGATCACGGCGAGACCTCGGTCGGTCCCGGCGACGTGCTCGCCTTCCCGGCGGGCGAGCCGAACGGGCATTGCCTCCACAACCGCTCGGCCGAACCTTGCGTCTTCGTCGCCATCAGCGCAGGCGACAGGGCTGCCGACAGCGGCGAGTATCCCGACATCGACATGGTGTTTGACCCGCAAGGCTATGCCCGCAAGGACGGCACCCGCTACGCAGCACGCCGCACGCCGTGATCGACCACACCGGCTTCGCGCTGGCGGTACTGCTGATCGAGCTGACGCCCGGCCCCAATATGGCGTGGCTCGTCACGCTGGCCCTGGCCGAGGGGCGGCGCGCGGGGCTCGGCGCTATCGCCGGAGTGGCGGCGGGGCTTGCCGCCAATGCCGCGCTGAGCGTGCTCGCGACCAGTCTGATCCTTGCGCAAGGCGAAGGGCTGACGCAGGGCGTGTCGGTGCTGGCCGCGGCGATGATGGCGTGGCTGGCGTGGGAGGCGTGGCGCGAGGCGGGCGAGAGCTCGCAGGCCGCAGCACCCAAGGCCGCGGGCGGACGTCATGCGCTTGCGGGCTTCGTCATCAACTTGCTCAATCCCAAGTCGGCGCTGTTCCTCATCACCGTGATGCCGCAGTTCGTCACCGGCGGGCGGCCCACTCTGGCGCAGGGCCTGACCCTCGGCGCGGTGAGCGTCGGGATCGCGACCGCGATCCACCTGTCGCTGGTGCTGCTGGCCGAACATGCGCGCACCGCGCTGATGGCCGAGGCCCGCGCCCGCGCCGTGCGGCGGGGGCTGGCGCTTGTCATGCTGGGCGTGGCTGCGTGGTTTCTCGCAAAGGCCTTCGTCTAACGCCGCCGCCGCGGTGTGTCGGGCACCAGCGGGCCGGGCTTGAAGGCCTCTTCGAGCAGCCCTGCGATCCTCAGCCCGGCTTGCACCACTCGCTTGCGCGCAACCGGCACGCCGCGGACGATGTCCTCCTGGCTCAAAGCCACCTTGTCGGGCAACTCCGCCGCGCACACGTCCTCGGTGTCGAAGGCGGTGGGGTAGACGAAGCTCCTCGCGATCTCCCAGCTCTCGCGGCCCCAGTCGTCGGGGGTGCCGCCCGCCAGCTCGGCGCGCTCGGCGGGCGAATATCGGCGCGCCACCGGATCGGCCGGATCGCTGATCGCGCGCTCGGCCAGCGGGCCGTCCCATATGCTGTGCAGGTTGAGCCCCGGCTTGATCCCGTAATCGGCCTTGCGCGCGTTGCCGCCCTGATCCTCGTTGTCGCCCGAATGGAGCGGATTGTGCACATCGCCTGCGAAATGAACCATGAAGGCGAGCGCCTCCAGCCGCACGGCCGCAGGCAGGCGTTCGTCGGCGAGCACTCGCTGCGCGCGCACAATCTGTGCGGTGACGCAGCTGCCGCCGGGGCAGTTCGCGCGGGGGTCGAAGGCCTTGCAGATCGGCGCGTTCCGGTAGTGCCAGGCGGCGGTGTAGCCCCAGCGCCAGCTTTCGGCCCGCACGCAATCGGCCCAGACGGCGGCGTCCTCGAGCGTCTTCAGCGGGCAGTCGGGCGTGCCGAGGTCCTTCTCGCGGGCCAGCAGCGCCCGCACCTGGCTGCGCACCTCGGGCGAGACATTTGCAAGCGCGATCGCGGCGGTCTGGCGGTGCGCATAATAGCCCCAGGCAGCAGCCGGAGCGGGCACAAGTGCCAGCATCAGCGCCGCGTAGGCTAGCAGTTGTCGCATCATCAGCGCACCATCTCGAACTGCTCGATCACCCATTCCTCCTCCTCGGCCGCGCCGATCCATTCGCGCATCCAGTCATGCTCGAGCAGCGCCTCCATATAGGCCTGCGCGAAACCGGGGACGCCGATGCCGTAGGTGACGAAGCGCGTCACCACCGGAGCATAGAAGATGTCGGCCGCCCCGAAGGTTCCGAACAGGTAGGGCCCCGCGTTGCCGTGGCGCGCGCGGGCCTCGGCCCACAGGGTGAGAACGCGCACGATATCGTGGCGGGTCGCCTCGGCGATGCCGGGCAGTTCCACCCGGCGCCGCACATTCATCGGCAGCTCGCGGCGCAAGCTGAGGTAGCCCGAATGCATCTCGGCGACCATCGCGCGCGCCATCGCGCGGGCCGCGTCGTCCTTGGGCCAGAACCGCTCGCGCCCGACCTTGTCGGCGCAGTATTCGAGGATCGCGAGGCTGTCCCACACCACCGCATCGCCATCCCACAGGATCGGCACCTTGCCGCTCGAGGGCTGGACCTCGTCCATGCCCTGCTTCAGGCGGTCCCACTCCTCGCCCATGATGGGCACGGTGAGCTCCTCGAAGTGCAGTCCCGACTGCTTGAGCGCGAGCCAGCCGCGCAAGCTCCAGCTTGAGTAGTTCTTGTTGCCGATGATGAGTTTCATGGGTCTGCGCTCCACCTGCGAGACGGGTTGAGGCGCTGCCGTAGATATTCAGTCTGGCGCTGTCGAGGCTGAACGGGTTATCCGGTCACCCACAAGGAGCCCCACCCATGACCCTCGCCCCCTTTCACCTCGCCTTCCCGGTCGACGATCTTGCCGCCGCGCGCCGCTTCTACGGTGAGGTGATGGGGTGCGCCGAAGGGCGTTCGAGCGAGGAGTGGGTCGATTTCGACTTCCACGGCCACCAGATCGTCGCCCACCTCGCGCCCGGACAGGCAGGCGACCGTGCGAGCAACCATGTCGACGGTCACGGCGTTCCCGTTCCCCATTTCGGGCTCGTGCTGACCATGGCCGACTGGGAGGCGCTCGCCGAACGCCTGCGCGCAGGGGGGTGCGCTTTCGTGATCGAACCGACGATCCGCTTCAAGGGCCAGCCGGGCGAGCAGGCGACCATGTTCCTGCGCGATCCATCGGGCAATGCGCTGGAGTTCAAGGCCTTCGCCGATCCCGCCAGCCTGTTTGCCACCTGACGCGGGCCGCGCCGGGGCAACTGCCGACCTGCCCGTGACAACCGGAGGATTGCGCGCTGCACGCAGCCGCTGAAAGGCACCCGCCGAAAGCGCCGGGTTGCGCGTGCAGTCCGTCCGCCAAGACGCCCGAGTACAAATTGTTAGCTAATCGCGCTAACGGTTTCGCTACCCGAATGGACTAGGGAGTGATCCGGAGGAAGCGGGTTTTAATCCGAAATGTTCATTTGATGACTAACGGAATGCTAACCAATCCTCAGTATTTCCCCTTGGCATGACCAAACATGCTCGCCTGTACGGCCCCCTCGCCTCGATCCTCGCCACCGCCATTCTGGCCGGTGCCGCCACGCCTGCGCTCGCCGGCGGCGTCACCGCGGGCACGCTGATCGAAAACACCGCCACCGCCAATTTCGAAGAGGCCGGAACCTCGCGCAGCATCGATTCGAACACGGTCACCGTGCTGGTCGACGAATTGCTCGATGTCACGGTGACCTCGCTCGACACCGGCCCGATCTCCGCGCGTCGCGGCGATGCGGTGCTGACATTCGAAGTGACTAACCCGGGCAACGGCCCCGAGGCATTCCTGCTCACCCCCGAAGCCGCGGTTGCCGGCAATGATTTCGATGTCACTGTTCGCGGCCTTGCAATCGATACTAACGGCAACGGCGTCTATGACGACGGGATCGACCAGATCCTCACCGGCCCGCTGACCACCCCGGTGCTGGCGCCCGATGCGCGCGTCACCGTCTTCGTGCTCGTCACCGTTCCCGATACCGCGGCCGACGGCGAGACCAGCAATGTCCAGCTCACCGCCGCAGCCGCGACCGGCAACGGCACGCCGGGCACCAGTTTTGCAGGCCAGGGCCAGGGCGGCGGGGACGCGGTGGTCGGCTCGACCGGCGCGCTCGCCGATGCCCGTGGGCAGCTGAACAGCGCGGTGGCGAGCGTCCAGCTCGTCAAGTCGGTCTCCCTGAGCGATCCCTTCGGCGGCACCAGCGCGGTGCCGGGCTCGGTCGCGACCTTCACCATCGAGGCCCGCGTCAGCGGTTCGGGCAGCGTCGGCAACCTCGTGGTGACCGACGCCATTCCGGCCGGCACGACCTATGTGCCGGGCACGCTGGCGCTCGATGCCGGCGCGCTGAGCGACGCGGCCGACGCCGATGCCGGAACTGCCTCCGACGCCAGCGGGATCAGCGTCACGCTCGGCAGCGTGGCGGCGGGCACCAACCGCAGCGTCACCTTCAACGTCACCATCGACCAGTAATCGCAGAAAATCAGGGTGTTCCGGGCCCGACCAGCCCGGAACGCCGCACCAACGACCACACCTCACGAGTCACCAGGGGACCAACCATGAAGTCGATCACCAAGCTGATGCTCGCCTGCGCTGCCGCTGCGATGCTGACCGCGCCGGTCGCGCCGCTCGCTGCGCAGGACACGCCGCCTGCCGTCTCCGTCAACGGCGACATCAAGGCCGAGAAGGCCGTCACCGGCGCCGACGGCAAGCCCGCCGTCCAGCTGGTCGATCCCGAGAGCTTCCTGCCGGGTGACCGGCTGGTGTTCGGGCAGAACTTCGCCAACACCAGTGCGGAGATCGTGACCAACTTCACGATCACCAACCCGCTGCCCGAAGCCGTGCGCCTCGCCCCCGACGCCGATCCGGGGCTCGAGGTGTCGGTCGACCGCGGCAAGTCCTGGGGCAGGCTGTCCGCGCTCAGCGTCACCGCTGCCGACGGGACCAGCCGTCCCGCCCTCCATGCCGACGTGACCCACGTCCGCTGGGTGCTCGCCACCATCGCTCCGGGCGCGTCCGGGCGGGTCGCCTTTCCAGTCATCATCCGCTGACCAGCGGGAGATAACCGCCAAGCCCCGCGGGCGGCACCTTTGACGCTGGGCAAACACTCGGGACCATAACCATGAAGACCACCAAGCAACTGCTGGGTGCGGTGAGCGCTTTTGCGCTCATCGCGATGTCCAGCACCCCTGCTCTGGCCGCAGGGACCAGAGCCGGGACCACGATCACCAACTCCGTCACCGTCAACTACAACGTCAACGGCAATGCTCAGAACGCCGTGACGGACAGCGACAGCTTCACCGTTGACCAGCGCGTCAACGTGCTTGTCACTGCCGTCTCCACGCCTGTCCAGGTTTCGCCGAACCAGCTGAACCGCGTGTTGGCCTTCGACGTGACCAACCTCGGCAACGCCACGGCTGACCTCGTCCTGTCCACCGCGCTGCGCGGCGGCACGGCGGCCAACATCAGCAACATCCGCATCTTCCGCGATACCAACGGCAACGGCGCACTCGATTCGGCCGAACAGACCGCTGGTGCGATCACTTCGCTCGATGAAGTGGCCGAGGATGCCGTGGTGCGGGTGCTGGTCGTCTCCGACATCAGCATCAACGCGGTGAACGGCGACACCTTCGACGTCGCGCTGACCGCTGCCGCGCACACGGGCGGCACTGTCGGCTCGCTCGGCGCGCGCATCCTGGCGACCTCGGGCGCGAACACCTCGGGCATCGACAACGTGCTGTTCGACGGCGCGGGCGTTTCGGATGCGGCCAATGACGGCGCGTTCTCGGCCCAGGGCCGTTACGCGGTGTCGGGCGCGGTGCTGACCGTCAACAAGACCAGCCGCGTGGTGAGCGATCCGGTGAACGGCGTCTCGCCCAACGCAAAGGCGATTCCGGGCGCGACGGTCGAATACTGCATCACCGTGGCGAACGCTGCCGGTGCTGCGACCGCGACCAACGTGGCCCTGCTCGACGATCTGCCGGCCGATGTCACCTACGACTCTGGCTTCGGGATCTTCATCAACGGTAGTGCGACCTGCACCACCGGCACCGCGGGCGGCAACTATGCGCCGACCGGCGGCGTCGGCGGGCGTGCGCGCATCACCGGCACGCTGAGCGACGTTGCGGCGGGTCAGACCCGTTCGCTCTACTTCCAGGTCACGATCCGGTAATTCGGATCAGGACTTAGGTCTTGCGTGTTTCCCCCTTCTTGCGGCGTGCGGCAGCTATGCTGTGCGCGGTTCTGCTGTCGCTGAATGCGCCGCAGGAGGGGGTTCACGCCCAGACGACCGGTGGCGCCAGCACGGTGCGCACCGTCACCAACATCGCCGAGGCCAGCTGGGAGGCGCATGGCGCCCGCCAGGAGACCTCGAGCAACATCGTGCGCTTCGATGTTGCCGCACAGCCCCCCGCACCGCCCGCGATCCGCGTTTTCCGCCGCTCGCCCGGCGACGGCGGCGCCGAGCTCGTCTACCGCGCGCCCCAGTGCAGCGCGGGCGGCATTTCCGCGGCCGAGCTGCGCGCCAATGCGATCGCCAGCCTGACCCCGGGCGGCAATGCGGTCTCCTCCATCCCCACCTCCGTCGCCAAGGTCCAGCAGACCGACGAGCTGCGCGGGGGCGAGCCGCTGTTCTTCGAAATCACCGCCGCTTCGGCAAACCGCGATCCCGCAGCGATCGACAGCCTGACGGTCGTGCTCACCACCCCAGAGGGCGACCGCGAGACCATGACGGTCTACGAGACCACCGCCGACAGCGGGGTCTTTGTGGGCGTCATCGAGACCCGCCGCATCCCCCCGCCGCCGGTGCGCGAGGACTGCCGCCTCAGCGTCGGCGCGGATTCGCGCATCACCATCGCGGCGATGCGCCCCGGCAGCGATGCGATCCTCGTCTCCGCCGATGTCATGGTGCTGGTCGATCCCTTCGGTGTGGTGTTCGACAGCGAAACCGGCGCGCCCGTCGACGGCGCGCGCGTCAGCCTCGTCAATGCCGACACCGGCGCGCCCGCGACCGTCTTTGCAGAGGACGGCGTAACCTCTTGGCCTTCCAGCGTTATCAGCGGCCAGCCGATCACCGACGGCAGCGGACGCGTGGTCGAGATGGGGCCGGGCGAATTCTGGTTCCCGCTCACCGCGCAAGGCCGCTTCCGGCTCGCGATCGAGCCGCCCGAAACCTACACCGCCCCCTCCGCTGCGCCGCGTGACGTGCTCGCACGCCTCACCCGCCCGGACGGGCGGCCTTACGTTATCCGCGAGGGCTCTTTCGGCGACATCTTCGTCCTCGACAACCCCGTGCCCTTCGAGGTCGACATCCCCGTCGATGGCCCCGCCGCCGATCTCGGCCTCGTCAAGACTGCCTCGCGCACCCGCGCCGAGCCGGGCGACGTGGTGTTCTACACGCTCACCGTCAGCAACACCGATCCGGCGCGCATCCGCCGCGCCGTGACGATCACCGACACCCCCTCGCGCTGGCTGCGCCTGCGCCCCGGTTCATTGCGAATCAATGGCTTGCGCGCTCCCGATGCGCTCAGCACCTCGCCCGATGGCCGCGTGCTGACGATCGCGCTGGGCGATATTGCCGCGGGCACCTCGGCCAAGGTCACCTATGCCATGTCGGTTCGCACCGATGCGCCTCCGGGCCGCGCGGTCAACCTCGCGCTGGCCCGCGACGCTCTTGGCCGCGAGGTGCGCGCCGATGCCGTGCTCGATATCGACCGCGATGGCATCGCCGACCGCATGACCATCATCGGCCGCGTCACCGACGGCCCCTGCACCCTGCCCGAAGACCAGCGCCGCGGGATCCCGGGCGTGCGGGTGATGCTCGAGGACGGCAGCTTCGCCATCACCGACGCCGACGGGCGCTACCACTTCGAGGGCGTCGTCCCCGGCACCCACGTGGTGCAGGTTGCCCCCATGACCCTGCCCGAGGGCGGCACATTCGTCGATTGCATCCGCAATACCCGCAGCACCGGCAGCGCGATCTCGCGCTTCGCGATCGGTCAGGGCGGGAGCTTGGTGGTCGCCGATTTCCATGCCGTTCTGCCCGAGAGCGCACGCGCCAAGCTCGCCCCCTTGCCTGCTGCCGACGCGCCCGCCGCCGAAAGCGACGCCGCCCCCGCCCCCGACGCCGAGGCGCCCAAGGATGCGCCCAAGGACGGCGGCCCGACCCTCACCGACTACCTCGCGCTGGGCGACGGCGAGGACGGCTTCCTTGCCCCTGCCCCCGACGCCAACCCGCGCGCGCCCGCGATCAAGGTCGCGGTGCGCCACCGGCTTGGCCAGTCGGTCCAGCTGTTCGTCGACGGCAAGCCGGTCAACCCGCTCGCCTTCGAAGGCACGCAGAACCCCGAAGTCGGCCTGTGGGCGGTCAGCCAGTGGCGCGGCGTGCCGCTGCTGACCGACAAGACCGTGCTCGAGGCGCGCATCCTCAACTCCTTCGGCGAGGTCTCCAAGACCTTCACCCGCGAGGTGTTCTTCACCCGCGCGCCCGCCAAGGTCGAATTCCTGCGCGAACAGTCGAACCTCACAGCCGATGGCCGCACCCGGCCGGTGATCGCGATCCGCGTGCTCGATCGGAACAACCGCCCGCTTCGCGAAGGCATCTCGGGCAGCTTCACCCTCAACGCTCCCTACCAGAGCGCCGAACAGATCGACCGCCAGCAATTGAACCAGCTGACCGGCATGGCCCCCATGGCCGCGCGCTGGGTGGTGGACGGCACCGAGGGCATCGCCAAAATCGAGCTCGCCCCCACCATGGTCAGCGGTTCGCTGCGCCTCGGCTTCACCTTCGACGACGGCGAGATCACCCGCCGTCAGGAGCTCGAAGCCTGGGTCGAGCCGGGCGATGTCGAATGGACCGTGATCGGTCTGGCCGAAGGGACTGTCGGCGCACGCTCGGTCGCCGACAACATGGAACGCGCGGGCCGCTTAGACAGCGACCTTGGGCAAGACGCGCGCATCGCGCTCTATGCCAAGGGCCGCGTGCTGGGCAAATACCTCCTCACCCTCGCCTATGACAGCGCCAAGCAGCGCGACGACGCGCGCGTGCTCGGCGCAATCGATCCGGGCGCTTATTACACCGTGTTCGGCGACGGCTCGGCGCGCCAGTTCGACGCCGCGAGCCGCGAGAAGCTGTATGTCCGCATCGAGACCTCGGCCTTCTACGCGCTCTACGGTGACTTCCAGACCGCTTTCAACCAGACCCGCCTTGCCGCCTACAACCGCACCGCGACCGGCGTGATGGGCGAGGCGCGCGTCGGCGGAGTCAAGGCGCAAGGGTTCGCCGCTCAGATTGCCAGCCGCTTCCAGCGCCAGGAAATCCAGGGCCAGGGCATTTCCGGCCCCTATGCGCTCAGCAACCGCCGCATCCTCGCCAATTCGGAGCGCGTGACCATCGAGGTGCGCGACCGCTTCCGCCCCGAACAGATCGTCTCGAGCCGGAACCTCGTGCGCTTCACCGATTACGACATCGACCTGCTGGCGGGCACGATCCGCTTTGCCGCGCCCGTGCTGAGCCGCGATGAGGACTTGAACCCGCAGTTCATCGTCATCGAATACGAGACCGACAGCCGCGGCGAGGCCGAATGGAACGCAGGCGCGCGCGCCGACTGGACCAGCGCGGACGGCCGCATCCGCATCGGCGCGAGCGCGATCAGCGATGCCGGGCTCGAAGGCGCAGGCGGCACGGCGCAGCGCACCGACCTCGGCGCGGTCGATCTCCTCGCCAAGATCGGCGACAACACCGAAGTTCGCGCCGAAATCGGCGTCAGCCGCCGCGAGGGCGAGACGGCGCAGGGCTGGCTTGCCGAGGTGCAGCACCAGACCGGCACTATCGATCTCATCGCCTATGCCCGCCAGATCGACGCCGACTACGGCATCGGCCAGCAGAACGCGGTCGAGCGCGGACGGCGCAAGTTCGGGATCGATGGCCGCGTGCTGATCACCGAGGAACTGACCTTCACCGGCAGTCTGTGGCAGGACGAGAGCCTGACCGACGCCGCGCGCCGCCGCGCCGCGCAGGGCCAGATCGCGCTGACCCGCCAGAGCACCAACCTGCGCCTCGGGATCGTCCACTTCACCGACCGGCTCGCCGATGGCAGCAGCGCCGCTTCGACCGTGCTCGAAGCGGGCGCGACGCAGAGGCTTCTGGGCAACAAGCTGGAACTGAGCGCCGGCACCGCTGTCGCGCTCGGCAAGGCGGAGAGCGTCGATCTTCCGGCCCGCCACCGCCTCGGCGCGCGCTATGCGATCACGCAGGACGTGCGGCTGGTCGGCACCTATGAAATGGCCGATGGCGAGCGCCTGAAGGCGCGCCAGCTGCGCGGCGGGATCGAAGTCACGCCGTGGCAGGGCGGGCAGGTCTCGACCACCATCGGCGAGGAGACCATCGGCGAGAACGGCACCCGCACCTTCGCCGCCTTCGGCCTGTCGCAGACCTACCAGGTCAACCCGGCTCTGACCCTTGATGCCACCATCGACGGCAACCGCACGATCGGCGGCTCGCCTGCCGCTGCCAGCCTCGTCAACCCGAACCAGCCCCCAGCGAGCGGCGGCCAGCTCACCGGCGGACTGTTGTTCGAGGATTTCACCGCCGTCACCCTCGGCGCAGCCTGGCGCAAGGATCGCTGGAGCCTGACCGCGCGCGGCGAATGGCGCGACGGCGAGACCACCGATCGCAAGGGCGTGCTGCTGGGGGCGATCCGCCAGCTCGGCGAAGGCAGCCTTGTGGGCTCGGGCGTGACCTGGACGCGTTCGGAGACCGTCGGCGGCGCGGTCGCCGAGATCATCGATGCGAGCATCGCCTTCGCTCACCGCCCGGACAATTCGCCGCTGGCGATGCTCGGCCGGCTCGAATATCGCAGCGACGAGGTGACCGGCGCGGTCGCCGGAGGCACCGCGCTGGGCGGCACGGCGCTCACCGTCGATGGCAACGCCGTCGCGCGCCGCCTGGTCGGCAGCCTTTCGGCCAATTACAGCCCGCGCGGCGCAGACGAAGCAGGCGCCCAGGTGCGCCGTCACGAGGTCGCACTGTTCCTCGGCGCGCGCCACACGCTCGACGCCTTCGAGGGCACCGAGTTCCAGGGCACCTCGCTGCTGGTCGGTGGCGACGCGCGGATCGGCATCGGCGAGCGGTTCGAGCTGGGCGCGAGCGTCACCGCGCGCGCCAATCTCGACGACAACACGGTCAACTTCGCCTACGGCCCGACGCTCGGCTTCGTGCCCGTCGAAGGCATGCTGCTGACCGTCGGCTACAACATCGAAGGCTTCCGCGACGGCGATTTCGGCCCTGCGCGCAATACCGACAGCGGCGTATTTGCCGCGGTGCGGCTGAAGTTCGACGCCTCGAACCTCGGTTTCCTCGGCCTGGGGCGCTGAGCGTGGCTGGCGCGGATCGGCGACGGTTTGCTAACCGTCTGTTTACCATGGTTTCC
>NZ_JAMNXL010000041.1 GCF_023653175.1 Erythrobacter sp.
CGTGGCGAGGCCTTGCGCCTCGAGCCCTGCGATCATGTAAAGATCGGTCGGGAAGTTGCCGGGCTCGGATAGCACCACCTTGCGCCCCGGGCGCATCTGGAGCGCGGCGGCGATCAGCTTGAACAGGTTCACCGAGGTCGAATCGCAGGCGATCACCTCGTGCGGCGCGGCGCCAACGAGTGGCGCGATCTTCGCCCCCACGCGCCCGGCCATGTCAAACCAACCAGCGTCGTTCCACGAGCGGATCAGCCCCACACCCCACTCTTCACCAATGACGCGAGCCAGCGCCGCAGGGGTGGCCTTGGGCAGCGCGCCGAGCGAATTGCCGTCGAGGTAGATCACCCCATCGGGCAGCGTGAACCGCTCGCGGAACCCCGCCAGCGGGTCGGCGGCGTCGAATTCCGCGGCGCGCATTTCAGGAATCATATCGCGGTCCTGACGCTGAGCAGCTCGGGGAAGAAAGCCTGTTTCAGGACGCCCTCCAGATAGGGCACCCCCGGCGTGCCGCCCGTGCCGCGCTTGAAGCCGATAATGCGCTCGACCGTCTTGAGATGACCGAAGCGCCAACGCTGGAAGTGGTATTCCAGGTCGACCAGCTTTTCGGCGAGTTCATAGAGGTCCCAGTGGGCCTGCGGATCGCGATAGATCGCCGCCCAGGCCGCCTCGACGCTGGCGTCGGCTACGTAGGGCGCGGCCGGATCGCGCGCCCGCACTGCGGGGTTGATGGCGAGGCCCCGCCGCGCCAGCAGCCGGAGCGCCGCATCATAGAGGCTCGCGCGCCCGGTCTCCGCCTCCAGCCGCCCGGCCCAATCGGCGTTCGACTTGTGGAGCCGCACATGCTTGCCGTCGCGCCCGCCGAGCATGAATTCCATCATCCTGTACTGCGCCGACTGGAACCCGGAGGACGCGCCCAGATGCGGGCGGATCGCGGAGTAATCGTGCGGGGTCATGGTGCTGAGCACGTCCCAGCTCTGGATCAGCTGTTGCTGCGCCCGCGCCACCCGCGCGAGCATCTTGAAGGCCGGACGCAGATTGTCCGCCTCGATGCACTCGCGCGCTGAGGTCAATTCGTGAAGGCACAGCTTGAGCCACAGCTCGCTCGCCTGGTGGACGATGATGAACAAGAGCTCGTCATGCGCGTCCGAGGCCGGGTGCTGCGCTTCGAGGATACGGGCAAGGTCGAGATAGCTCGCATAGGTGACATCGGCGCTCATGGCCAAGACCCTAGCGCGGCGCGGCGTCGGAGGAAACTAGCCCTCGATCACCCGCGTCTCGGGATGGTGCTTGTCCAGGTGCCGCGTCAGGATCTTGAGGTTCCTGGTGTTCGAGCGGAACAGGATGTCCGCCGCATCGCCGACCAGCGGGATCGCCCCGATCGCGGTGTCGAGCAGCACGTTCGCTCCCATCCGCGCGAGCTTCCACTTGGGCAGGCCGAGGTTCCTCGCCTCCCACACGACATAGGCACCCAGCGCCGTCGTCACCACGTCGCCCAGCACCGGAACCAGACCGATGATCGCGTCGAAACCCACAGGCACGTTCACGCCGGGGATCGTGAAGCTGCGCTCAAGCAGCCGCTCCAGCATCACCACCCGCGCGCGCACCGCGGCCGGATCGGTGCCGGCCGGAAGCGAGAAGCGCATCGGTTCGGGGCGGCGGGGCATGGGCTCTTCCATACGCCTTTATGTGGTGGGCTGTGACAGCGGGAACAAGGGGTGGAAAGCGAAGGCATTGGGCTGGTAATTGTCCAGCGTGCCGCGCACCAGCGACCAGCGCACGGGAACGCCGAGCGGGATATAGACCTCGCTTTCGACGAGTGCGGCATGGGCTTCGGCGAGCAGCACCTCGCGCTGCGCCGGATCGCGCGTCGCCTGCGCCTGCTTCACCAACGCATCGGCGGCCGGCGCGCACAGCCCTGCACCAAGCCGGCAATTGAACTGATTCAGATACCACATCGGCGAGATGTAGCGCGCAAGCACGTCGCGCAGCTCGAGATCGGCGGCCTCGCCCGGCGCGGCGCGGCGGGTGGTCACGCCGATCGTCGCCCAGCCTTCCGCGAGCTGGCGCAGCAGCAGATCGCTGCCCTTGCCACGCGGCAGCGCCACGCGCACGACCGGTTCGCGCCCCGGGCCTGACCACGCCTGAACCCGCGCGGCGGCGATCTGGCGGCGCTCCGCGATCGAAGTGCCGGCCCAGCGATCCCGGCCGTAAGCGGGCGCGGTGAAAGCCTCGGGCGGGACGATCCAGCTGTTCTCGCGCCAGCCGCCAAGCCCGAAGGCCTGGATCAGCGCAGGCCGGTCGATCGCCATCGACAGCGCCTCGCGCCGCGCCGGATCGGCGAGCAGCCCCGCCTCGCGCCGCACCGTCAGTCCGAGCAGCCCGAGCGCCGGATCGACCTGGATCGTCCCGCGCGAGAGCGGACCGGCCGCGGCGGTGGCCTCGGGGAAATCGACGATGCTCCCGCCGAGCACCAGATCGACGTCGCCTGCTGCGAAGGCCGCCACCGCCTTGCCGGCTGCCAGCGCGCGCACCGCGATCGGGCGCGCGACCTCTTCCCAATCCTGGCGCGCGGGCAGACCGCGGGATTCGGGCGGCAGCGCGGAGAGCCGGGCGCTCGCTCCGCCATCGCCATCACCTCCGGCATCGCCATCCCCGCGCGACATCGCCATCGGCCCCGCGCCGCTGCCGCCGCGGGTGAGACCCAGCTCGCTCTGGGCGAGCAGGCGCAGGAAATCGGGCGCCGGTGCGTTCAGCTGCACCTCGATCACCCGCCCCGTCATGGCGCGGATCTCGCGGATATTGGCAAGGTCGAGCCCGAGCGAAGTGCCCTCGAGCCGCGCGATCGTGCGGCGCAGCTGATCGCGCACTTCGTTCGCCGCGATCTCCTCGCCGCCCGGCCATGTGCTGTCGCGCAGGCGGAAAATGTAGCTGAGGCCGTCATCGGTGACGATCCAGCGTTCGGCGATCGCGGGGACGACCTGCCCGGAGGCATCGAGTGCGACCAAGCCTTCGTGCGTGGCGCCGCGCACCAGCTGGGCGGCCGGCCCGAGGCGTACGCCGTCTTCGAACATGGCGGCAGGCGTGCCGATGATCGCAACCTCGACCGCCCCGTCGCCCGCGGATGAGCCGCAGGACGAGAGGGCCAGAACAGCCAACGGAAGCAGGCAGACTCGCATCGGCACCGTGCCTAGCAGGTTGCGAGGCGCGGGTCAGCTTGGGGTATGAAAACGGGGCCGGTTAGTGCCCCGAAATTCGATCAGATCTTGCGCAGCGTGCTCGGTTCGGGCGGACGCGGGGCGCGGTGCGCACGCGAGGGCGCAGCCATGAACGTGACCGAATCTTCCGGGGCCTGGAGCGGGCGGCGCGCCTTCTGGGAGTCGATTTCCTCGTCGAAGGCGACCCCGAAACGGTTGTCCTGCACCCAGGCGACCGTCCCGCCGACCGCGCCGATGTTGCGCAGCTCGACCGACACGCGGTGCCCGCGCTGCACGCGCAGCTGGCCTTCGCCCATCATGCCGCCATCCGAAAGATTGCGGACTCGCACGCGGTACGCCTCGGCGTTCTGTTCGACACGAACGTCAGCCAGCAGAAACAGGCTGTCGCGTGTGACACTGCGGGTCTCAACCCCCGTCATCGTCCGGATAACCTCCAAAGCCGAAAAGCAAAGCCACGTATCAGTCGGAATGCAGCATGCGACCCCCACCGGATACGACTCTGCTGGTGCGCCATTCGCAGTTAAAAGGTGGTAAATCGTCACCCCCGTAGAGCGCTGCTATTGGCATGTGTCCCACACCGGCACAGGTTGGCCGGTGCTGTTGAAAAGCCGGCACCGCAATCCCGGACCGCGATCAATCGTCGCGCGAAACCTTTTCGCGCCGCTCGTGAGCTTCCTGCGCCTCGACAGTCATCGTGGCTACGGGGCGCGCGATGAGGCGGCGCAGGCCGATCGGATCGCCCGTCACCTCGCAATAACCGTATTCGCCCGAATCGATGCGCCGCAGCGCTGAATCGATCTTGCTGACAAGCTTTCTCTGGCGATCACGGGTGCGCAGTTCGATGCCCCAATCGGTCTCGCTCGAGGCGCGGTCGGTGAGGTCGGCCTCGCGGATCGGGCCATCCTGAAGCGATTGCAGCGTCTGCCCGGCAGCCGAGTGGATCGAGCGCTTCCATTCGATCAGCAGCATCCGGAAATAGGCCTGCTGGCGCTCGTTCATGTATTCCTCGTCCTCGCTCGGGACGTAGTCCGGAGCCAGAAGACGCTTGGCCTTTTCGAGAACATCAATGTCGTCAGACGCGGTAGATGGCATCACGCACTCTCATTTCGTGAGCCGCCGGGGAGACCGTCGCGTCCTGACACCATGAAGTTTTTCATTGGCTCACTTGGTCCCAGCAAGCGGAAGGCAATGCGCGCCCTATAGGCAAGCCCCCGAGGGCACACAAGCGGCTTTGGCACGCAAGATGGGGGCAAAAGCAGCGGGCGAGCGGAAGACGAAAAGTGCGTTAACTAATTTTTGACCATAAGTGCCGCACCTTCGCTTTCACGGAAGGTCGCCGAGGGGGGCGACCGGGTGAAGGGGACTGCAAATGAACATCATCGCAATCGGAGCCAGTGCCTCCCGCGAGAACACGGGTGAAGGGCCGATCGGCGGATGGCTGGCGGGTGCCGGTCGCGGCGATGCGGGAGCATGCTACGACCTTGGCGTCGCCTTCTCGACGGGCAGCAACGGGGTGCCGTGCGATCTGATCGAGGCGCACAAGTGGTTCAACCTGGCCGCTGCGCGCGGGCACGGGGAAGCCGCCCATTGCCGGGCCGACATCTCCGAAGAGATGACCGCGCGCGAGATCGCCGAAGCCCAGCGCCGCGCGCGCCAGTGGCTGGCGGAAGGCCGCCTGCGCGCTGCCTAACTCTTTTTGAAGGGCGTTCGGCTGCCAAGGTAGAGCTGATCGCTCGCCACCCCCGCCCGCTCGCGCTCGAGAAAGTCGGCGATGGCCGCGCGTAATCCGGGATCGGCGATCCAGTGCGCCGACCAGGTCTGCACCGGCTCGTACCCCCTCGCGAGCTTGTGCCCGCCCTGCGCGCCCGCCTCGACCCGGGCGAGGCCGCGCGCAATCGCGATGTCGATCGCCCGATAGTAGCATAGCTCGAAATGCAGGAAGCGCACCTCGCGGGTGCAGCCCCAGTAGCGCCCGTAAAGCGCGTCCTTGCCGACGAAGTTCAGGGCGCCCGCAATCGGCATGGCCCCGTCATAGGCCAGGATCAGCACGATCCGCTCCCCCATCCTCTGCCCAAGCAGCGAGAACGCCTCGCGGGTCAGGTAGGGGCTCCCCCATTTGCGCGCGCCCGTGTCCTGATAGAAGACCCAGAAGGCGTCCCAGTGCTCCTCGCGGATCTCGGAGCCGGTCAGGTGGCGGATGGTGAGGCCTTCGCAGGCGGCAGCGCGCTCCTTCCTCAGGTCCTTGCGCTTGCGCGAGGACAGCTGCCCCAGGAAGTCGTCGAAAGTGGCGTAGCCGCGGTTGAACCAGTGGAACTGGATGTCGGCACGCGGCATCCAGCCGCCCGCCTCGAAGAGCGCAAGCTGGGCGGGGTCGATGAAGGTGGCGTGAGCGCTCGACAGCTTGTTCTGGAGGCACACTGCCTCGGCGCCCTTGAGAAGGTGCGGGGCGAGCGCGGGGTCGGTGAGCAGCAGGCGCGGTCCGGTCGCAGGCGTGAAGGGCGCGGCGATCTGGAGCTTGGGGTAGTAGCGCCCGCCCGCCCGGTGCCAGGCATCGGCCCAGCTGTGGTCGAAGACGTACTCGCCCTGGCTGTGCCCCTTGGCATAGGCGGGCATGGCGGCGAGCAGCGTGCCCGCATCGTCGGTGATGGCAATTGGTGCAGGCTCCCACCCGGTGCCGGGTCCGACCGAGCCCGAATCCTCCATCGCGGTGAGAAAGGCGTGCGAGACGAAGGGGTTATCCGCGCCGCCGAGCGCGTCCCACTGGTGAGCGTCGAAGGCACCGACCGAGGAGGCGATGCGGACGATCAGTTCAGGCGCGCTCACGCCAGCCCGTCTCCCTCGGCGATCAGCGCGTCTGCCAGTGCGAGTCCGGTGGCGCGGGTCTCGGGCGAACGCACGGTCCAGGTAAGCAGCGGATGGCCGCTTTCACGCCACGCCGCCGCCTCGGGCCGTGTCAGGTCGCGCACGTCGATGGCGAGGAAGTCGGGCTGCGCGGCGGCGATGGCTTCGGGAGAGCGCCACACGCCCTCGAAGCCGTTCTCGAAGGAGTCGGTGCCGACCAATCCGCGGATGGTCGCGGGCGCATTGCTCGCGAACCATTCCGGCACACGGGGATCGAAACTCATCACCGCAACGTCACCCTTGTAGGTGTCGAGCAGCCACCCGACCGAAGCGCAGGTCCACTCGACATCGTAGCCCGGCAGCGACTTGATCTCGATCAGCAAGGGCACCCGCCCGGCCACAACCTCGAGAAAGGTCGCTAGCCTCACCGGGTGCTGGTCGGTGCCGAGCAGGCTCAAAGCCTCGAACGCGGCGGCGGTAAGCTCCTGCGCCACGCCGTTCTCGCCGGTCAGCCGCGCCAGATCCCAGTCGTGGAACACGATGGGGTGATCGTCGCGGCTGCGCTGGATGTCGCACTCGATCCCCAGCCCGCGCGCGATCGCGCCCTCGGCGGCGGCGAGCGAGTTCTCTGGCACACCCGCACCATGCAGCCCGCGGTGGGCGAACTCCCACGCAGTCAGCCAGCGGGGAGCATCGGGCGCGGTCATGCCGTGAGCGCGACCACCGCATCGACCTCGACTGCCGCCCCGCGCGGCAGGGCGGGCACCCCGACCGCGGCGCGGGCGTGTTGGCCAGCGCCGCCGAAGACCTGCTCCATCAGGTCAGACGCGCCGTTGGCGACTTCCGGCTGCTGCGTGAAATCAGCGGTGCAGTTGATGAAGGCGCCAAGCTTGACGATCCGCTCGACCTGCTCAAGCAGTCCGGCCGCTTCCAGCTGCGCCACGATCATCAGCCCGCAGGCGCGCGCGGCGGCCTTTCCGTCTTCGACGCTGACATCATCGCCCAGCCGGCCCTTTACCACCACGCCATCGACAAAGGGCAGCTGGCCCGAAACAAAGGCCATGCCGCCATGTACCACCACGGGCACATAGCTGGCGACCGGCGCGGCGGCCTTGGGCAGGGTGATGCCGAGTTCGGCAAGACGGGCAGCAACAGTCATGGGTCAGTCCTCCAGTTGAGCAAGCAGCCACGGCAGCGCCTCGTCCCAGCGGTCGATCCGCGAATGGGCGTGGCCGGCCTTGTGGGCGCAATCGATGGCGTGGGCGATCATCGGCTCGCCGCACAGGTGCAGCCGGGTCACATGGGGCGTGATCTCGGCCACGCTCGCATGGTGCTGGGCGAGATCGTCGATGAACAGCGCGCGGGTCGGCGCATACTCGTCGATGATCGCCTTCAGCGCCGGGCCCTTGGGGCCCTGGTTGGTGAAGACCCGCGCATTGATCCCGACCTTGGCGAGCTGCTGGGCGCGGGCGTCACGGTGATGGTCGACGAGGTTCGTCAGGATCACCACATCGGCCTTCTCGGCGAGGGTATTGATCCCCTCGACCGCGCCGGCGATGGGCAATTGCGAGTCCATCTCGTTGTCGAAGAAGCTGCGCAGCATCCGCCAGATATCGGGCGGAGCGAGCAATTCGCCGCTTTCCTGCCAGCGTAGGGCCTCGGCGAAATTGTGGCCTTCGAGGTGGAAGCTGACGCCCTGCGAGGCCTCCAGCCAGCTCTTGAAGGGCGCGACCATGTGCAGCAGCACTTCGTCGCAGTCGGAAATGATGAGCGGGCGGTTCATTGTTGGAGAGCGTCCTTGGCGGCGATCAGTTCCTCCGGCGTGACCGCGAGGGCCTCGGCGGCGCGGAGCAGGTCGGGTTCGTGGTTGGCGAGAAATTCGAGCGCCGAGGCGAGCACCTGCGGGTCGCCCAGCCCAGCCCGAAGGGAATCGGGATCGAGCCCGGTGAGTTCAAGGTATCGCGCGGCGCGATCCTCGCATTCCAGCACCCAGCCGAGCGCAGCCAGCGCGAGGGTCTGCGGGTTTGGGGATTGCGATGAGGGACGATGCGGGATTGTCCTGTCCTTCGGCTGGGAGTAACGATCGGAGCGGGTGGCAAGCGGGGCGTTCAGTGACAAAGCGGATCATGGTTGTCGAGGACAATGACCTCAACCGGAAATTGTTCTGCGACGTGCTTCGTGCAAACGGCTTCGAGGTGGAACCGGTGGCCGAGGGCGACAAGGTGCTCGACACCGCGCTGGCGGCGATGCCCGATCTGATCATCATGGACATCCAGCTCGGCGGCATCTCGGGCGTCGACCTGATCGAGGCGGCCAAGCGCGACCGGCGGCTGGCCGGCATTCCGGTGCTGGCGGTGACCGCCTTCGCCGCCAAGGGCGACGAAGAGCGCATCCGCGCGGCGGGGGCGGCCGGCTATCTCTCCAAGCCGGTTTCGATCAGTCCCTTCATGAACGCGGTGCGCGAACTGCTCCCCGCAGCCTAGGTTGCCGCGTGGGGCACCAGCCTCGCCGCCTCGGCAAGGTAGATCGCCAACGTCAGCACCAGCCCGCCAAGGAAGATGCGGTAGGCCCAGCCGAGATACCGGAACTTGCGTCGCCGCAGCACCAGCCCGTTCTGGTAGAGATCGCGCAGCATCATCCGGTAGAGCGCCTCGTCGCTGCGGAACTCGGCCAGCATGGCCTCGGTCCAGCGCGCCTCGTCGATCAGCGCGAAGTGGCCGAAAAACAACGGGTTGTAATTCGCAGGATCGATGCTGTCCGGCCCCGGGCGGGGAAGGATCGCGATCACCGCGCAGATCGAGGCAACAAGCGCCGTTGCGGCAAGGCACAGCATCGACCAGCTGACCGTTCGCGCGCCGGCCTCGGTGATGACCAGCGAGAACACCACGAAGCTCGCCCCCATCAGGATCTGCGCTTTCTGGTCAGCCATCTGCGAGAGGCCCAGCGTGTTGACCTGCGCGGTGCGCACCAGGTGCACGGCCTGGGGCGATAGTGGCGGCGGGGCGGGATCGTCTGCGGCGGCGGCCTGCATCATGCGTTACCCTCCCCCGGATCGGCACCGCCGCGCGTGGCCGGGCGCGGCGAAAGCTTGACAAGCTGCATCATCCGCCGCTTTGCAGCCGTAATAGAGGGCTAGAGCCCACCCGACAACCGATACGCCGCCCATCCGGTCCAACGAAAGAACGCACGGTATGACCCCCGCAGACGTCGACGCCAAGATCCGCACCCTGATCGAACCCTTCAACAAGAAGGGCGTTGCCATCGAGGACGCGACCACCTTTGCCGGCGATCTCGAATTCGACAGCCTCACCGTGATGGATTTCGTCGCCGAGATCGAGGACGAGTTCGACGTGATCATCTCGATGAACCAGCAGGCCGAGATCGAAAACTGGGGCCAGCTCGTCGCGGCGGTCCACAAGTTGCAGGATAGCTGATAATGGCCACTGCCATGACCGAAACGCTGACCGCCGCCGAACCTGTCGACCTGCTCGCCAAGTTCGATCCGATCATCCAGACCCGCGAGCAGCTGCTCGCCGCCGGGGTGGAGGATCCGTTCAACCTCGTGATGGAGCAGGTGCTCTCGCCCCCCCGCGCGATCTGCAACGGGCGCGACACGATCCTGCTTGGCACCTACAACTACATGGGCATGACCTTCGATCCGGACGTGATCGCGGCCGGACAGGCGGCGATGCAGGATTTCGGCGCCGGGACGACCGGCAGCCGCGTGCTCAACGGCACCTTCCGCGATCACCGCGATGTCGAGACCGCACTGCGCGAATTTTACGCGATGGACCATGCCATGGTCTTCTCGACCGGCTATCAGGCGAACCTCGGGATCATCTCGACGCTGGCGGGCAAGGGTGACTACATCATCCTCGACATCGACAGCCACGCCTCGATCTGGGATGGCTGCGCGATGGGCAATGCCGAGGTAGTGCCGTTCAAGCACAATGACGTCGAAGCGCTCGAGAAACGGCTGAAGCGCGTTCCCGAAGGCGCGGGCAAGCTCGTGGTGCTCGAGGGCGTCTACTCGATGATGGGCGATGTCGCGCCATTGAAGGAGATGGTCCGCATCTCCAAGGCTCACGGCGCGATGGTGCTGGTCGACGAAGCGCACTCGATGGGCTTCATCGGTGAGCACGGCCGCGGCGTCGCCGAAGACCAGGGCGTGATCGACGACGTCGATTTCATCATCGGCACGTTCTCCAAGAGCGTCGGGACGGTCGGCGGCTTCTGTGTCTCCAACCACCCCAAGTTCGAAGTGCTGCGCCTCGTCTGCCGCCCCTACGTCTTCACCGCCGCCCTGCCGCCGAGCGTGATGGCGAGCTCCGCCACCTCGATCCGCAAGCTGATGCACGGCGGCAACAAGCGCGCCCACCTGTGGGAGAACAGCCGCACGCTGCACGGCGGATTGCGGGCGCTGGGCTTCCAGCTCGGCACCGAAACCCCGCAGAGCGCGATCATCGCCGTCATCATGCCCGACCTCGAGAAAGGCGCGATGATGTGGGAGGCGCTGCTGAAAGAAGGCCTCTACGTCAACCTCGCCCGTCCCCCGGCGACGCCTGCAGGCATGACCCTGCTGCGCTGCTCACTGTGCGCGGAGCATTCGGCCGAGCAGGTGCAGACCATCCTCGGCATGTTCGAGCGTGCAGGCAAGGCGATCGGCATTGTCTAAGCTCTTGTTAAATTGTGAATAATTGCGTCATGGCGCTTCCAGTGGCCATGCCGCCTGCTCCTGCGCACGCCTGGCGAAACTGTCAATTAACCTGATTGGTTATTTATCTTGACATCGTGACACTCATTGGTTATCAGAGGGCATCATCGAAAAATTGCGAGTCGCCAGCAGCGGCCTCCCACCACCGGGGAGCGTCGCTTTTTGGCGTTTGTGGCGCAGGAGACACCGCCATGGCCAGAAATCCCGGCAAGCGCATCGTCATCCGCCCCAGCCTCAAGGAAGGCGAGGGCGGGCCGATCAACAACAATTGGCGCCGCCTGTTTCTCGATCACCTCGCCGAAAGCTCGAACGTCACCGCGTCGGCCGAGAAGGCCGGGATCTGCGTCAGCCGCGCCTACAAGGTGCGCCGCGAGGAAGCCGAATTCGCCCGCCAGTGGCTGGCCGCGCTCGCCGAAGGCTATCTGCACCTCGAGATGGAAGTGGTCCGCCGCCTGCGCGAGGGCGACTTCAAGACGGGCGAGGATGGGAAGTTCGACTTTGCCAACACGATCCGTCTGCTCGCCGCCCACCGCGACAGCGCAGCCCGCACGACCAGCCCGGTACGCAATGTCAGCGCCGCCGAGGTGCGCGCCTCGATCGACCGCAAGATCGAGGACATCCGCCGCCGCATCGCCCGCGAGAAGGCCGCCGCCGAAGGCCGTCAGGAATGAGCGGGCCCTATGACGAGATGATCGACCAGATGGCCGATCCCGAGGAGGCCAAAGATGGCGAAAGGGTCTGCCGCGCCCTGACCGCAGCGATGGATCAGGAACAGCGCAACGACTTCGACTTTCTGTGGGAATACTCCGCCCGCGAGAACCAGCTCCCGCCGCCGGGCGACTGGCGGGTGTGGATGATCATGGCCGGGCGCGGCTTCGGCAAGACCCGCGCGGGCGCCGAATGGGTGCGGATGATCGCCGATGCCTATCCCGAGGCGCGGATCGCACTGGTCTCCTCCTCGCTGGCCGAGGCGCGCGCAGTGATGGTCGAGGGCGACAGCGGGCTGCTGGCGATCTGCCGCCCGGGCCACAAGCCGCATTTCGAGCCCTCGCTCCACCGCGTCCGCTTCGCAAACGGGGCGCAGGCGCAGCTGTTCTCGTCCGCCGAGCCCGAGGCCCGGCGCGGGCCGCAGCACAGCCACGCCTGGTGCGACGAGATCGGCAAGTGGCCGCTTGCCGGCGAGCGCGCGACGCGCTGCTGGGACAATCTGATGCTGGGCATGCGATTGGGCGAGGATCCGCGCGTCGCCGTCACCACCACGCCGCGCGCGGTGCCGCTGGTGCAGCGGCTGGTCGCGCAGGCGGCCAAGGGCGACGACGTCGTGATCACGCATGGCAAGACCGGCGACAACAGCCGCCTGCCCGATCGCTTCCATGATGCGATCAGGAACGAATATGCCGGCACGCTGCTGGCGCGGCAGGAAATGGACGGCGAGCTGCTCGAGGATATCGAGGGCGCGCTGTGGACCCGCTCGCTGCTCGAGCAATCGCGCGAGGCGGGCGCGGTGCCGGAAGCCGCCCGCACGGTGGTCGCGGTCGATCCGCCCGCCAGCGCCAATGGCGACGAATGCGGGATCATCGTCGCCGCATTGGGCGTGGACGGGATCGCACGGGTGATGGCCGACCGCTCGCTCGGCGGCGCGGCGCCCGCGGAGTGGGCCAGGCGGGTCGCCGAGACTGCGCAGGAATGGAGCGCCGACCGGGTGGTGGCCGAAGCCAACCAGGGCGGCGCGATGGTCGAAAGCGTGCTGCGCGCGGCCGACCAGGCACTGCCGGTCAAGCTAGTGCACGCGTCCCGCGGCAAGGTCGCCCGCGCCGAACCGGTCGCTGCGCTCTACGCGGCGGGCCGGGTTCGGCATGTCGGGGTCTTCGCGCGGCTGGAAGACCAGCTATGCGGATTGCTGGTCGGCGGCACCTATGCCGGGCCGGGCAGCAGCCCCGATCGCGCCGACGCGCTGGTGTGGGCGATGAGCGAATTGCTGCTCCGCAAAACCTTGCGGCCGAGCGTCACGGCGCTGTGATGCCGCCCCCCCTATCCGGCCGTGCAGGTGCCCACCCACTTGCCTTCGATCCGGGTCGTGGACTCCATGGTCATTCCGGCGCCTGCGCCGTGCATGTCGACCGTGCCCTGGATGGTCTTGCCGGTCTTGGTCCCCTTGAAAGTCAGGCCAAATTCGGACTGCTCGCCGCACCGGACAGTGAACGCGAACCTGTCGCCCGTCACGGCCTGATCGGTGATGGTGCAATTGCCACCGATCGCCACGCCCGGAAGGATGAGTTCGCCTTTTGCCGACAGCGCATTGCCCAGGCAATCGGTCGTCTCGATTATGCGGCCGACCTGCGTCTGTGCCGCCTTGGCCTTCGCGACCGCGTCAGGATCGTCCGCCCGCTCGGGATCGGGGGTGAGCACCACCTTCTCGATGGTGAGCACCGTCGCCCAGCGGCCTTCGGCGAGGCCGAAAGCACGAAACAGTTCGAGCTTCCCGTCGCCCTCGGCCAGCGCCGGAACAGCGGCGCCCGCGATCATGGCCAGACCGATGAAACTGCGACGCATGGGTCCTCCTGTGCCTTCGCCCCCGATGGCTATCGCAGCCTGCCCTGGCCGTCCAGCAAACTGAGGAATTCCCATGCCCCTGCTCGACATCTTCCGCTCCGCCTTCAAGGGCGGGGAGCATACCCGCGTGCCCCTGGCGAACGGCATCATGCAGGGCTGGATCCCCGCTTTCGAAAGCGGCCCTGCTGCGTGCCACTACAGCTACGAGCGCGGCATCCGGGAGGGCTTTCTCGCCAATCCCATCGCCCAGCGTTCGGTGCGGCTGCTGGCCGAGGGGATCGGCCAGGCCCCGCTCGCCTGCTCCGACCCGCGCCTTGCCGCGCTCGTCACTGCGACGAGTGCGGGACAATCGCTGGTCGAGACGCTCGCGGCCAATCTGCTGCTGCACGGCAACGGCTATGTCCAGATCATCAAGGACGCTGGCGGCACGCCGGTCGAACTGTTCGCGCTGCGCCCCGACCGGGTGCAAGTGGTGCTGGACGGCAAGGGCTGGCTGGTCGCCTATGACTACACCGTCACCGGGGAGCGCACCCGCATCGCGCTCGAGGACGAGGACGGCTGGCCGGGCGTGATCGCGATCCGTGCGATGCATCCGCTCGACGATCATCGCGGTGCGGGCGCGCTCGAGGCGGCATGGCAGGCGGTGCTGATCCACAATGCCGCGACCGCCTGGAACCGCGCGCTGCTCGACAACGCCGCGCGGCCCTCTGGCGCGCTGGTCTACGAGACCGGCGACGGGGCGAGCCTGGCGCACGAACAGTTCGAGCGGCTGAAACGCGAGCTCGACATCGCATTCTCGGGCGCAGCCAATGCCGGGCGGCCGATGCTGCTCGACGGCGGGCTGAAATGGCAGAGCATGGCGCTGAGCCCTGCCGACATGGACTTCGCGACTCTCAAGAGCGCAGCAGCGCGCGACATTGCGCTCGCCTTCGGGGTGCCGCCGATGCTGCTCGGCCTGCCGGGCGACAACACCTACGCCAATTACCGCGAGGCCAACCGCGCGCTGTGGCGCCTGACCCTGCTGCCGCTCGCTGAAAAGCTGTTTGCGGCACTGCGCGAGGGCCTCGCCCCGTGGTTCCCGCAAGGCCAGCTCGGGATCGATCTCGACCGGGTGCCCGCGCTTTCCGAAGACCGCGAGCGGCTGTGGTCGCAGGTCTCGGACGCCGATTTCCTGAGCCGCGCCGAAAAGCGCCAGATGCTGGGCTTCCTGCCCGAGGAGAGTGCCGAATGAGCCGAGAAGACATACTGGCCAGCCTGATGGCGCAGGCGCGCGAGGAAGGGGCGGGTCTCGTCACCCTGCGCGCGATCGTCGAGGAGGCGAGCACGCTCGCCACAGACCGTGCGCTCGAACGCCTCGGGCTAGGCGATGCGGGCGCGGAGGGCGACCTCGTCGAGCTGCGCGAACTGCTCCAGGCGTGGCGCGATGCCAAGACCAGCGCATGGAAGGCCTTCGTCGATTGGGCGATCCGGGGCGTGCTGGCGCTGCTCTTGGTCGGGATCGCCGTGCGGCTCGGCGTGTGGAAGCTGCTGTGATGGCGCCCTCCCTGGTCCGGTTCGCCGGATATGCGGCGCTGTTCGACATAGCCGATGCCGGCCGCGACACGATCCGCCGCGGTGCCTTCGCCCGCACGCTGGCGGCACGCGCCGCGCCGCTGCCGCTCTATTGGCAGCACCGTCCCGATCAGCCGATCGGCGTGATCGAACGCGCTGCCGAGGACGCGCGCGGCCTCAGGGTGATCGCCCGGATCGATCGCCCTGCCAGCCGTGCGGCGCAGCTGCTCGCTGCCGGGCAGGTCAACGGCCTGAGCTTCGGCTTCCGCACCCGTGCGGCGCGGCAATCCGACGCCGGGCGCGAATTGCTCGAAGTCGAATTGTTCGAAGTCAGCCTCGTCACCCACCCGCTGCATCCCATGGCGAGGATCCACCTCGTCACCTGAGCATGCCCGCTGCCCTTCCCTGTCTCCCACCGGCCGCCACTGGGGCGGCCTTTTTTCTGCCCAACCGAAAGGCCTCTGCCCCATGGATCACACTGCCACTACCGCCACCCCCGCCGCCGATCCGCTCGACGCGAGCTTCGACATCATTGCCCGCCAGGACTTGGCCGAAGCCGCCATCACCGCGCTGCGCAGCGATGTCGACGAGGTCAAATCGCGGCTCGACAAGGTAGCCCGCGCTGCGGGCCGCCCGGCGATCGGCGGGGCGGCGCCCGCCAGCGACGCGCCCGAGGTGAAGAGCTTCGTCGACGGCTACCTGCGGCTCGGTCGCGAGGCCGAGCTCAAGTCGATCACCAGCACCCCTCCGGGTGACGGCGGCTTCGCGGTGCCCCGCCAGATCGACGCGGCGATCGCCATGCTGATCGGCAAGATCAGCCCGATCCGCTCGGTCGCGCAGGTCGTCCAGACCGGCACCGCGGGCTATCGCAAGCTCGTCGCCACCTCCAGCGTGGCCTCGGGCTGGGTTAGCGAGACCGCCCCTCGGCCCGAGACCGGCTCGCCCCAGTTCGCCGAAATCGCTCCGCCGAGCGGCGATCTCTACGCCAATCCGGCGGCGAGCCAGGCGATGCTCGACGATGTCGGCTTCGACCTCGAAAGCTGGCTGGCAGGCGAAATCGCGACCGAATTCGCCCGCGCCGAGGGGGCGGCCTTCGTCAATGGCAGCGGCATCAACCAGCCCGAAGGATTCCTTGCCTGCCCCACGGCGACCGCAGAAGACGGCGTGCGCGCCTTCGGGACGATGCAATATATCGGCTCGGGCAATGCCACCGGGCTCGGCACCGCGCTCGACACCCGCCTGATCGACCTCGTCCATGCGCTGCGCCCCGGCCATCGCCAGGGCGCGGTGTTCGTGATGAATTCGACCACGCTTGCCGCTGTGCGCAAGCTGAAGAGCGCCGACGGGGCCTTCCTGTGGCAGCCGGGCATGGTCGAAGGCCAGCCCGACCGCCTGCTGGGCTATCCGGTGATCGAGGCCGAGGACATGCCCGATGTCGCCGGCGGCGCATTCCCGATCGCCTTCGGAAACTTCCGCAACGGCTACCTGATCGCCGAGCGCAGCGCGACGCGGATCCTGCGCGATCCCTTCAGCAACAAGCCCTTCGTGCACTTCTACGCGACCAAGCGGCTGGGCGGGAAGGTGCTCGATTCGGCGGCGATCAAGCTGCTCAAGATCGAGGCCTAGGCCCTTCGCCCAGCCTTGTTTCCCGGCAGCAGCGCGTCCCCCCTTCGCGCAGCTGCCGGGCTCTCGCGCCCGCATCGCCTCAGGCCGTTCCTCCCGCCTGAATGCCGCGATGCGGGCGCAACCTTTTGGATCATCAATCGGGAGAAACCGCGATGCAGCGGACTATCGTGCAGCCCCCGGTGCCCGGAGATGCTGCGCTGGCGGAACTCAAGCACTGGCTCGGCATCACCCGCCCCAACGAAGACGAGACACTCGGCCAGTTGCTTGCGACGAGCCTCGCCATCTGCGAGGCTTTCACCGGCAAGGCGCCGCTCCGGCAGACGGTCGAGGAGACCATCCCGTTGGTGCGTGACTGGCAGGAACTGGTCTCGCGGCCGGTACAGACCATCTCCGCCGCTGCAGTGATCGCGCAGGATGGCACGCGCTCCACTCTGGAGGTGAGCGGCGATGATCTCGAATGGCGCATCGGGACCGGCGCCTGCATCCGGCTGCTGCGCCCGATCGAGGGCCGCGCTCTGGCGGTGCAGATGGTGGTCGGGATCGCGGCGGACTGGGATGCGCTGCCCGCGCCCTTGCGCCACGGCATCGTCCGGCTCGCCGCGTTCCATTTCCGCGACCGCGAGGGCAAGCCGGCCACCGTCCCGCCCGCCAGCGTCACCGCGCTCTGGCGGCCGTGGCGCGAGGTGCGGCTGGGATGATCGCGCTGGCATCGCAGTCCGCCGCGCTCGTCCAGCGCCTGCGCGCCCGCGCCGCCCGGCTCGCCGCCAGCAAGGCCGCGCCCAGCGGCCGCAACCGGGTGACCCGCGCGCCGACCGACTGGCACTCGGCCACAGCCCTGTGGCCCGACTTCACCGGAGTGAGCCGCGATGGAAAATGACCTGCGCGCCGCGCTGATCGCCTGGCTGCGCGCCGATCCGGCGCTGGCTGCGATCAACGCCATCGAGGAGGAGGCCCCGCTCTCCGCCACCCCGCCATGGCTCGGCATTGCCGCCAGCGCGTCGATCGACTGGGGCACCAAGGACCGTGCGGGGCGCGAAGTGCGCGTCGCGCTCGAACTCGAAAGTCGCACCGATGCGGCCGCCGAGGACGCTACCCTGCTCGCCGCCATCGAACGCCGTGTGCTCGATCTGCCGCCGTTCCATTCCGGCTTCGAGCTCGCCTCCATCCGCTTCCTGCGCTCGCGCAGCGAGGCCCGCGCCGACAATCTGCGGGCTGCGCTGCTCGAATACCGCTTCCGCATTCTTGCACCCAATTGAGGGAGTAATTCCAATGCCCGCACAATCCGGCGCCGCCTTCCTGCTCAAGATTTCCGACGGGGCAACGCCCGCAGTGTACCAGACGATTGCGGGCCTCAGGACCACGCAGCTGTCGATCAACGGCGACACCGTGGTCGTCACCCACAAGCAGTCGGGCGGCTGGCGCGATCTGCTGTCGGGCGCGGGCACCCGCTCGGTCTCGGTGAGCGCGGCGGGGATCTTCCTCGGCAGCATCGCCGAAAGCACCGTGCGCGGCCGCGCGCTCGACGGGACGCTCGACGATTACGAGCTGTCCTTCGAGGACGGCGCGAAGCTGCGTGGGCGGTTCCTCGTCCAGCGGCTCGACTATGCCGGCGATTTCAACGGTGAGCGCAGCTACACGCTCCAGCTCGAAAGCTCGGGCCCGGTGGTGGCGGCGTGACGCGCACGGCCAACCCCTTGCGCGGCGAGGCCACGCTTGGCGTAGCGGGCATAAACTATGTGCTGCGCCCGAGCTTCGAGAATCTGGTGCTCGCCGAGGCCGAGCTCGGCTCGCTCTTCGCGCTCGTGGAGCGTGCGGCGGCCGGCGGGCTGACGCTCACCGACATGACCGCCTTGCTGTGGCATTGTCTCCCTACCGACCACCGCCCCGAAAGGGCCGCGGTGGGAGAGGCGGTGCTGGCGATGGGGCTGGTCGGCGCGACCGTGCCGGTACGCGCGGTGCTCGCCCAGGTGCTCCAGGGCGAGGCATGACCGCCCGTTTCGGCGACGCTGCCCTGCGCTGGGCGGGCCTTGCCGCGCAGGCGCTCGGGTGGCGCCCGGCCGAATTCTGGGCCGCCACCCCGGCCGAACTCGCGACGGCGCTAAGCCCTCCCGACGAACTTACCGCCATTCCCCCGCCAAGCCGCGAGGCAATCGCCCGCATGATGGAGCGCGACGCCGATGACTGACAACTTCGAGGAACTGGTGATCGACGTGCGCGCCAAGACCGATGGATTTGCGAGCGATGTCGAAGCCATGCGCCGCTCGCTCGACGGATCGCTTACCGACGGTTTCGGCCGCGCGGGCGCGGTGCTCGAACGTGGCCTGCTAGGCGCGCTGCGGCGCGGAAGCCTCGGCTTTGACGATCTCAAGCGGGTCGCCTTCAGCGCCCTCTCCGAGATTGCCGCCTATGCGCTGCAGGCGGGGATCGGCAGCCTCTTCGGCGGCGGCGGTGGTGGCGGCGGAGGCGGGCTCGGCGGCCTGCTCAGTGGCACACTGAGCGCAGCCTTCGGCCTTCCGGGCCGCGCCACCGGCGGGCCGGTCGCGCCGGGCCGCGCCTATATGGTCGGCGAGCGCGGGCCGGAGGTCTTCGTGCCGACCGCCGCCGGCCGGATCGAAAGCGGCCCGGGGGCGGCACTGGGCCGCGACGTGCGCGTCGCGATCCAGGTCGCGGTGCCGCGTGGGCAAGCCGCGCCCACCGCAATGCAACGCTCCTCGCGCCAGATCGCCAGCGCCGTGCGCCGCGCCCTGCAACAGGCCTGAGCAAGGAACACAAGCATGGCATTCTGGCTCGCCCGCGAACGCCGCGCGCAGGAAAGCGCCTTCATGCAGCGCTTCGATCCGCGCTTCTGGACCGTCAACTTCCCGCGCCCTGCGATGGCCTCGGTGATCACAACCGCGCCCGATGCGCTGAGGGTCGATCTCGAACTGCACAATGCAGGCGAGCTCGTCGGGCTGATCTGGGAGAGCGCCGACACGCTCGATCACCCGCTGCTGGCCTATGCCACGGATCGCGACTATCGCTACACGACACTGCGCTTCCGCTGGCAATCGACCGGGGTGATCGCGCTCGACCAGCCCAACGGCCCGACACTGACGATCGAGGGGCGCGATGCCGCAGGTCAGCCGCGCGTCTGGTACGTCCGGCTGTGGAACTATGCCGTCGGCACGCCCACTGACGCACAGATCACCCTGCCCTTCTCGACCCTCGAAAGCGGCTACGGGCTGCCGGGTGAGCCGATCTTTGCGGGCGATATCGACCGCCTGTTCATCTCGCTGGCTCCGACCGGTTTCATCCCGGGCAGCACCGCGCGCCTGGCATCACGGTTCAATGGATCGGTCACCTTGTCGGGCATCCGGGCCGATGGTTCGCGCGCGATGATCGCGCTCGGCGACGTGCTCGTGCCCCCGCATGGCGAGCGCATGGCGACCGCCTATGACGATGCCTACAACCAGACCCCGGCCCGCCTACTGCGCGCCATCACCGGGCTCGGCTACCGGACGGACATCGTCCACTATGTCGGAATGAGCCACTTCATGCGGCTCGCACGGCAGGCCGACCTGACGCTCAAGGTCGATCTTGCCGGCGCGCTGTGCACCCCTGCCGCCGCATGGCATGGCGCTTTCTTCGCGCAGGCCAGGGCGGGCGGGTTCGAGGTGATCGCCTCGCTTTCCTACGAGCTGTTCGACAGCTATTGCCACAGTGCCTGGAAGCAGCGCACCGCCAGCGGAGCGGCCGCGCTGACCGGTTGGGTGCCGCCTTCGACGCTGCTTTCGCCTACGCCGAATGCAGTGAGAACTTGGCTGGCAGGCGCCGCCGCCGGCTTCGTGGCGCTGCTCAGGGCGGCGGGGCAGCCGGTCCGCTTCCAGATCGGCGAGCCGTGGTGGTGGGTGACCCCGAACCGCGAGATCTGCCTCTATGACGCTGCCTCCAAGACCGCGCTGGGCGGCAATCCGCTGGTCATCGCGGACATTGCTGCGCCGCTCAGTTCCGCCGCCAAGAGCTTGCTGAATTCCGCCGGCACGCTGCTCGCGCAGTCGACCGCAGCGCTGACTTCCGCCGTGCGCGCCGCCGCACAAGGCCCTTCAGAGGTGATGCTGCTGGCTTTCACGCCGACCGTCCTCGCCGCCGACATGCCCGAGCTTTACCGCGCCAACATGCCGCCCGGGTGGGCCTACCCCGCCTTCGACCGCTTGCAGCTGGAAGACTACGACTGGCTCACCGCCGGGGCCGATGCCCAGCGGCGCGCGGCCTACACCTTCGTCAACACCCGTCTCGGCTACCCGCTGGCGGTGCAGGACTACCTCGCCGGCTTCGTCCTCGATCCCGCCGATGCGGAAGACTTCTGGACGCGCATCGACGCCGGGCTCGACGAGGCCGCCAGCCGCGGGATCGCGCGCCGCTATGTCTGGGCGCTGCCGCAGGTGAGCCGCGACGGCTACACCCGCCTCGCCCCTCCCTCGGAGCAAACCATGGACCCCTTCGACGATGTGCTCTACCCCTTCGCGCTCGGTCGGAGCGCCTCGGTCGCGCCCGAGTTCTCGACCTCTATCGCGGTGACCGCCTCCGGTCATGAACGGCGCAATTCGCTCTGGTCGGACGCGCGGCTGCATTTCGATGTCGGCCCGGGCATCCGGTCCGAGGCCGAGCTTGCCGACCTCATCGCCTTCTTTCGCGCCCGCCGCGGCCCCGCGCGCGGCTTCCGGCTGACCGATCCCTTCGACAACAGCTCCAACGGGATGACC
>NZ_JAMNXL010000042.1 GCF_023653175.1 Erythrobacter sp.
CATGAACAGCCGCTTGCCCGGCAGCAGCGCGTCGGTCACCAGCGTGCCCGTCGGCTTCTTGCCGAGGTAGATCGGATCGCCGACCTTGATGTGCTGGAGGCGCGAGGTCAGCGGGCCGTCCTGCACCTTGATCGACAGGAATTCGAGCTCCTCGGCGTAAGACGGCGAGGCGACCGAATAGGCGCGCAGCAGCGGCTTGCCGTTGTCGCCCGGCAGCCCGATCATCACGAACTCGCCCGAACGGAAGCGGAAGCTCGGCGGGCGCGTCATCTTGAGGCTGAAGAGCCCGTCGCACCAGTGGTGGACATCGGTGATGGTCTCGACGGAAAGCGCCGCGCTTTCGGTGAACTGGTCGCGGGTGAGAGCGGTTTGGGTCAAGACAGGCCTCGGATACAGGGGTGCGCCGTCCGGGAAGGGCGGCCAGATTGGCGGCGCAAATGGACGCTTCGGCCCCGCGCTTCAAGCTAGATTAGCGATAGGGCGTGAAAGCGGGCCTTGGTTTGCGCCGGATCAATTCCAGCCGGCAGCGTTGAACAGCAGGGCCGCGCGGGCCTGGTTCTTCCCGATCTCGGCGGCGCTCAGGGTGTCCGCCTTGAAGCTGCCGAGCTTCTCGACCGCCGAGGTCGGCGCGACGCCCACGGCGGCGGGGTATTCGTTGTTGCCGTTCGCAAGGAACTGCTGCGCCTTGTCCGAGGCGAGGTATTCGAGGAACTTCACCGCGTTCTCGCGATTGGGCGCGGTCTTGACCAGCCCTGCCCCGCTCATGTTGACATGGGTGCCGGTGGTGGCCTGATTGGGGAAGATGATGCCGATGGAGTCCAGCACCTTGCGCTTTTCGGGCGTGTCGAAGCGCGCGAGGTAATAGGTGTTGACCAGCGAGATGTCGCACTCGCCCGCCGCCACGCTCTCGATGTTCGACATGTCGTTGCCCTGCGGCGGGCGCTGGAAATTGGCGACGACGCCCTTGGCCCAGGCTGCCGCCTTGGCCTCGCCGTCATGCGATATCATGCTGGCGAGGAGCGCGATGTTGTAGACGCTCGAGGAGGAGCGCATGCAGAGGCGCCCCCGGAACTCCGGCTTGGCCAAGTCCTCGTAATTGACGAGACCGGCGGGCGCGCCCTTGGCCTTGTTGTAGATGATGATCCGCGCGCGGGTGGTGAGCGCGAACCAGCGGTTCTGCGGGTCGCGCAGGTTGGCGGGGATGCGCTCGGCCAGCACCTTCGAATCGACCGGAGCGAGGAAGCCCGCCTCCTCGGCGCGCCACAGGCGACCGGCGTCGACCGTGACGAACAGGTCGGCCTGGCTGTATTCGCCCTCGGCCGCGATCCGCTCGATCAGCGCGTCGGCATCGGCTTCGAGGCGGTTGACCTTGATGCCGCTGAAGCAGGTGAAATCCTCGTAGAGCGCAAGATCGGTGTCGTAGTGGCGCGAGGTGTAGACATTGACCACTCCCGCGGGGGCGGCGCAGGCGGCTTTGCCCGCGTCCTCACCTTCACCGGTGCAGGCGGACAGGGCAGCCAGAGCGGCGCTGGCGAGAGCGGGGAGAAACAGGTGCTTCATGCGGAGGACGGCTTTCACGGAAGAGGCTCGCGGGGTCGGTATTTGCGAATGACTTGCAATATTATCGCTCGCCGCGCAAGCCCTATGCGCGAAGGAATGCCCGCACACTCCCGGGATCGGGGACAACGCTATAGGTTCGCGCAGGATCGACCGACAGCACGGTCTCGACCGTGATCGCCGCCCCGTCAGCACCATCAAGCAGCACGCGGTTCCTCGGCCCCAACAGGTGAATGTCGCGCACCCGCCCGCCGCGCACATCGGCGACGGGCACCAGGCGGTCGGCCTGCACCAGCAGGTCGAGGCGGGTCGCGCCTTCCGGCAATTCGCCATTGAGGCTCTCGAACGGCCACAGCCCGAAAGCGGTATCGAGTCCGCCCTCCGCGACCATCCCCGGCACCACCTGCGCGCCCGAGAAAATCGCGCCGACCGAAGCGGTGGCGGGGGCCTCGTGGAGCTCCAAGGGCGTGCCGAACTGGACGATCCGCCCCGCCTCCATCACTGCGATCCGGTCGCCGATGTCGAGCGCCTCGGCGGGGTCATGCGTCACCAGCACCACGGTCGATCCCGCCTCGCGCAGCAGGATGCGGCATTCGCGGCGGAGGCTCCGGCGCAGCACGATGTCGACGCTGGCGAAGGGCTCGTCCATCAGCAGCACTTGCGGCTCGGGCGCCATCGCGCGGGCGAGCGCGGCGCGCTGCTGCTGGCCGCCCGAAAGTTCGTGCGGATAGCGCGCGCCCATCCCGGCGAGGCCGACCTTGGCGAGCCATGCGTCGGCCTCCCCGCGCCGCTCGCGCGGGAGGCCGAAGGCGACGTTGGCGGCCAGCGTCATGTGCGGGAACAGCGCGCCGTCCTGGAACACCAGGCCGACGGGCCGCGCCTCGGGCGGGGGGTTGTGGGCTGCGTCCGCCAGCACCTCATCGCCCAGCGCGATCTCGCCCTGCTGCACGCGCAGCAAGCCCGCCGCGAGCCCCAAAAGCGTTGACTTCCCGCAACCCGACGCGCCAAGCAGGCAGGTGATCTCCCCCGCGGGCGCGGTGAAGCTCACGTCCTTCAGCGCCTGCACCGCACCGTAAGCATGGGCAATATGTCGAAATTCGAGGCTCAATGGCGCTGTCCGCAAATCTACCGGTAGGCCGCCTTAGGCGAACTGCCAGCGGGGCTGCAAGCGGGCCGGCGAGAGGCGGCGCGGGTGCGGGCGGCTGGACGCTTGCCGCGCTGGCGCTGGCGGCGCTGGTCGGCATGCCGATCGCCGCGATTGCATTGGCTGCGCTCGGCGGCGGGGGCGGGTCCCTCACCGCGCTCGCGGGAACCGTGCTCCCCACCTACATCGCCAACACCGCGCTGCTGATGGCGCTGGCAGGCGGGATCGCCGCGGTGATGGGGACGGGCACGGCATGGCTCGTCGCCGCCACGCGCTTTCCCGGGCGGCGGGTGCTGAGCTGGGCGCTGGTGCTACCGCTGGCGCTCCCGGCCTATCTGGCCGCCTACATCTACGCCGGGCTGCTCGACTTTGCCGGGCCGGTGCAGACAGGTTTGCGCGCGGCCACCGGGTGGAGCGCGGGGGACTACTGGTTTCCCGACATCCGTTCGCTTGGCGGCGGAGCGCTCGTGCTGGGCTTCGTACTCTATCCTTACGTCTACCTCCTCGCGCGCACCGCCTTTGCCACACAGAGCCGCACCCAGTTCCGCGCCGCCCGCAGCCTCGGCGCAGCGCCTGCCCGCGCCTTCTGGCGCGTTGCGCTGCCCGCCGCGCGCCCTGCCATCGCCGGCGGCCTCGCGCTGGTGCTGATGGAGGTGCTCGCCGATTTCGGCGTCGCCGAATATTTCGCCATCCCGACCTTCTCGACCGGCATCTTCCGCTCATGGCTGGCGATGGGCGACAAGCCCGCGGCCCTGAAACTCGCCGCTGTCATGCTGGTCTTCGTCATCGCGCTGGTCGCGTGGGAGGCGCACACGCGGCGCGGGCGGAGCGACAGCCGCGACGGCCTCGCCGCCCGCGCGACCGACGAGCCGCTGGTGCACCTCTCGCCCGGCGGGAAGGCGCTCGTCTTCCTCGCCTGCCTCGTTCCGGTGCTGCTCGGCTTCGTGGTCCCCGCAGGCTACCTCGTCAGCCTCGCCATGACGCCGGTCGCGCAAGGATCGGCGGGCGAGCTTGCGACCTATCTGCGCTCCAGCCTGTGGCTCGGCTGCGTCGCGGCGGCGCTGTGCGTGGCCGCCGCGCTGTTGCTCGCCTTCGCCCGCGCGCGCTCGACATCGCGCCTCACCGCGGGCGCGATCCGGCTGGCGACGCTGGGCTATGCCCTGCCCGGCGCGCTGCTGGCGGTGGGCCTGCTCGCGCCGCTCGGAGCCTTCGACATCGCGCTCACCCGGGCCGCGCGCGACAGCCTCGGCTGGAGCGGGGGCCTGCTGCTGACCGGCACCAGCGCGGTGCTGGTCTATGCGCTCGGCGTGCGCTTCATGACGGTTGCTTACAACACGGTGAGCGGAGGGCTCGCGCGCATTCCCCCGGGCCTCGACGCCGCCGCGCGCAGCCTCGGCGCAGGGCCATCGCGGGTGCTGGCACGGATCTACGCCCCGCTGCTCGTCCCGAGCCTTGCGGGCGCCGCCGCGCTGGTCTTCATCGACACCCTGCGCGAGCTTCCCGCGACCCTGATCCTGCGCCCCTTCAACCTCGAAACCCTCGCCACCCGCACCTATCGCCTCGCGGGCGACGAGCGGCTGGTCGAGGCGGCGATCCCCGCGCTGATCCTGCTGGCGGCGGGGCTGCTGCCGGTGCTAGTGCTGAACCGGTTGGGGAAGCGCTAAGGTTGCAGACCGCCACCCAAGCTGGCCGCCCACAAAAACTGTCCAACCCGCTTGTCAGTCGGTCTTGTCCGACGCGCTTCAACCGTTCACAAGGCGCAGCACATGGCACGCTTTCCCTTCTCCGCAATCGTCGGTCAGGACGAGATGAAACAGGCCCTGCTGATCGCGGCGGTCGACCCTTCGATTGGCGGCGTCATGGTCTTCGGCGACCGCGGTACCGGCAAGAGCACCGCTGCGCGCGCGCTCGCCGGGCTGCTGCCGCCGATCATGGCGGCGGAAGGCTGCCCCTATGGCGCCTCGAAGGAAGATCAGGCGCGCTATCCCGAGGTCTGCGGACAGGGCAAGCTGGTCAAGCGCGCGGTGCCCTTCGTCGACATGCCCTTGGGCGCGACCGAGGACCGGGTGATCGGCAGCCTCGATCTGGAACGCGCGCTGCGTTCGGGCGAGAAGGCCTTCGAACCCGGTCTGCTGGCGAAGGCGCATCGCGGGTTCCTGTATATCGACGAGATCAACCTGCTTGAGGATCACCTGGTCGACCTGCTGCTGGATGTCGCGGCCTCGGGCGAGAATGTGGTCGAGCGTGAGGGCCTGTCGGTCCGCCACCCGGCCAAGTTCGTGCTGATCGGCAGCGGCAATCCGGAAGAGGGCGAACTGCGCCCGCAGCTGCTCGACCGCTTCGGCCTGTCGGTCGAGGTGCGCAGCCCCAAGGATATCGAGGTGCGCATCCAGATCATGCGGCTGGTCGCCGAGAACGAGCGTGACCCGGAAGGTTTCGCCGCGCGCTGGGCGGGCGAGGACGACGCGATCCTCAAGCGCGTGGCCAAGGGCAAGGCGCGGCTCGCCAAGCTGGAAGCGGGCGAGGATGTGCTGCGCGATGCCGCCGAGCTGTGCCTTGTGGTGGGTGCGGACGGCCTGCGCGGCGAGCTCACGCTGATGCGCGCGGCCCGCGCGCTGGCCGCGCTCGAGGGCGCGAAGAAGGTCACGCGCAAGCATCTGATCGCCATCGCCCCCTCGGCGCTTCGCCACCGGCTGCGGCGCGACGTGCTCGACGAGACCGGCTCCACCACGCGCATCACCCGGGCGATTGCCGAGCTGTTCGGATGACGCCGCCACCCGCCGCCGCCGCCGATCCGCTGGAAGATGCGGTGCTGGCGGCGCGGCTGTTTGCCCTCGCCCCGCAGGTGTTCAAGGGGATGGTGCTGCGCGGGGCCAGCCCGGCGCGCGAGGCGCTGGTCGCGGCGCTCGGCGAGGCCATGCAACTGCGTCGCCTGCCCGGCCATGTTGATGACGAGCGGCTGCTGGGCGGGATCGATCTTGCCGCAAGCCTTTCTGCCGGAAGGCCGGTGCGCCAGACCGGGCTGATCGAGGAAGCGCGCGGGGGCGCGCTGATCGCGGGCATGGCCGAGCGGATGGATAGCAGCATTGCCGGGCGGCTGGCGCAAGCGCTCGATGACGGCGCGGCGGCGCTGGTGTTGCTCGACGATGCAGTGGAGCCCGAGGAGGCGCCGCCTGCCAGCCTCACTGAAAGGCTGGCCTTCGCTTGCGACCTTTCGGCCTCGCGCCGCTGGCAGGGCGTGACGCTTGCGCCCCCCGCAGGCACGCTCCCAGCGGTCGCGCCGCTGGACCATGACGCGCTTGGGGCGCTCGCCGCGACGGCGGATGCGCTGGGGGTCGATAGCTTGCGCGCCCTCATTCATGCTTCTGAGGCCGCCCGCGGCCTCGCGGCACTGGCGGGACGCGATGCGGCCGGGACGACCGATCTCGCCGGCGCAGTGCGGCTGGTGCTCGCCCCGCGCGCGACCCGCTTGCCGCCGCAGGAAGACGAGGCCCCGCCCCCCGAGGAACCGCCATCGCCCCCCGAAGGCGAGCGCGACAACCAGTCGGACAGCGAGCAGCAACAGCAGGAACCCGATCTCTCCGAGATCCTCGTCGAGGCGGCCAAGGCGGCGATCCCGGCGGGGCTGCTCGAGAGCCTCGCCCAAGGCAAGGCCCCGCGCCGCGCTTCTTCGAGCGGCACCGGGCAGAAACGCAAGGCGGCGACCCGCGGCAAGCCCCTAGGCGCGCGCCCGGGGATGCCGCGCGGCGGGCACAAGCTCGCGCTGATCGACAGCTTGCGGGCCGCCGTCCCGTGGCAGGCCGTGCGCCGCCGCGAGGCCGGAACAGAGGCTGTCGCCTCCGGCATCATCATGCGCAAGGAGGACCTACGCATCCGCCGCTTCGAGGAGCGTAGCGCGCGCGTCACCATCTTCGCCGTCGACGCCTCAGGCTCCGCTGCCGCCGCGCGGCTCGCCGAGGCCAAGGGCGCGGTCGAGCTGATGCTGGGCCAGGCCTATGTCACCCGCTCCGAGGTGGCGCTGGTCGCCTTCCGCGGGACGAGCGCGGAACTGCTGCTCCCCCCCACCCGCTCGCTGACCCGCGCGCGGCGCACGCTGGCGGAACTCCCCGGCGGCGGGGGGACGCCGCTCGCGATGGGCCTCAATGCCGCGCGCGATGTGGCCGAGGCCGTCATCGCCAAGGGCCGCAGCGCCGCGCTGGTGATCCTCACCGACGGGCGCGCGAATATCGCCGCCGACGGCTCGCCCGGCCGCCCGCAGGCCGCCGCCGATGCCGAGAGCGCCGCCAAGGCCATCGCCTCGCGCGGGATCGACGCGCTGGTGGTCGACATCTCCGCCCGCCCGGGGCCGGAGGGCGCCGCCCTCGCCAAGGCCTTGGGCGGGCGCTTCCTCGCGCTGCCGCGCGCCGATGCGCGGATGCTGCAAGCCGCGATCCAGGCCGTCCAGCCACTGGGCAAGGCGGCATGAGCGCGCTCGACTGGCACCGTGAAGGCCTGATCTGGCCGCACCGCGAGGCCAGCACCTTTATCCGCACCGGCGCGGCGCGCTGGCATGTGCAGCGGATGGGCTCGGGACAGCCCCTGCTGCTGCTCCACGGCACCGGCGCCTCGGTCCATTCGTGGCGCGGGCTGATGCCGCTGTTGGCGCAGCATCATGACGTCATCGCTATGGACCTGCCGCGCCACGCCTTCACCACCGGCCACGATGCCTATGCGATGAGCCTGCCCGCAATGGCGCGCGAGGTGGCGCGGCTGATGGAGGCGCTCGAGGTCTCGCCCGCCGCGATCATCGGGCACTCGGCGGGCGCGGCGATCGCGCTGCAACTGGCGCTGGACCATGCCCACGAGGGGCCGATCGTCGGACTCTCCGCCGCGCTGCGGCCCTTCCCCGGCGCGATGGCGCAGATCTTCCCCGCCGTCGCCAAAGCGCTGTTCGTGAATCCGCTGGTGCCGCGCTTCTTTGCCGGGAGCATCGATCTGGTCGGCGGGGCGGAGAAGTTCATGTGGCGATCGACCCACTCGCGGATCGATCGCGAAGGCCTCGCCTGCTATGCCAAGCTGCTCAAGCACCCCGGCCACGCCGGGGGCGCGCTAGCGATGATGGCGAACTGGGATCTGCCCGCCTTGCGCGAGCGGATGGGCGCGGTGCAGAGACGCGTGCTCCTGGTCCACGGCGCGAAGGACCCCGCGATCCCGCCCGACTGGGCGCGCGATGCTGCCGGATGGCTCCCGAACGCCCGGCTGGAACTTCTCCCCGGCCTCGGCCATTTGGCGCATGAGGAAGCCCCCGAACTCGCCGCATCGCACATCACGGCGTTCCTCGAAGGAGCAGGCTTGGGAGAGGTAGCCCCATGAACTTCGGCTGGATCGAGATCGGGCTGTTCTATGGCGTCGCGGTCGCCTTCGGGCTGTGGCAGTATCTCGCCATGGACCGCAAGCTCAAGCAGACCCGCGCCGAGCGGGAGGCCAAGGAAGCCGCGACACGCGACAGCAAGCCGGAAGGCTGACGCCGCGACGGGGAGACAGACCCGCAAGCCCGCGATATGAGCGCGCGATGGCCCGGCTTCTCCTGTTCAACAAACCCTTCGGCGTGCTCTCGCAATTCACCGACAAAGGATCGCCCACCACGCGCGCGACCCTGTCGGACTTCATCACCGTAAAAGGGGTCTACCCCGCCGGGCGGCTCGACCGCGACAGCGAGGGACTGTTGCTGCTCACCGACGACGGGCGATTGCAGGCGCGCATCGCCGATCCGCGCTTCAAGCTGCCCAAGACCTACCTCGTGCAGGTCGAGGGCGATCCGCAGGAGACCGACCTCGCCCCCTTGCGCAGCGGCGTCCGCCTCAATGACGGGATGACCCTGCCCGCCGAAGCCACCCGCATCGACCCGCCCGATCTGTGGGAGCGCGACCCGCCGATCCGCCAGCGCAAGTCCATCCCCGATGCCTGGCTGAAGCTCACCATCCGCGAGGGGCGCAACCGGCAGGTGCGGCGCATGACTGCGGCGGTTGGCCTGCCCACCCTGCGGCTGGTGCGCTGGTCGATCGGCGACTGGAGGGTCGAGGGGATCGCGCCGGGCGAGGTCAGGGAAATCCGCGCATGAATTACCGCCACGCCTTCCACGCCGGCAACAGCGCCGATGTCGTCAAGCATGCCGTGCTGATCGCGCTCGTCCGCGCGCTTCAGCTCAAGGACAGCGCGCTGACGCTGATCGACACCCATGCGGGCTGCGGGCTCTATGACCTTCAGGGCGACGAGGCCGGGCGCACCGGCGAGGCGGCGGGCGGCGTGCTGCGCGCCTTTGCCCATGTGGCCCCCCTGCTTGACGACTACCGCGCCGCCGTGCGCGCCGTGAATGACGGGGCGTCCGAGCCCCGCCTCTACCCCGGAAGCCCGCGCATCCTTGCGCAAGGTTTGCGCCCGCAGGACAGCCTGATCCTCAACGAGAAGCACCCCGAGGACGCGCGCGCCTTGCGCGAGGCGATGAAGGGCACCCCCGCCGCCATCCACACGCGCGACGCCTACGAGCTGTGGCTCGCCATGCTCCCGACGCGGACCCCCAGGGGCGTGGTGGTGGTCGACCCGCCCTACGAGGCGACCGACGAGCGCGCCCGCATCACCGCCACCCTCGCCGCAGCGCACCGCAAGTGGGCGCACGGGGTGACGGTGATCTGGTATCCGCTGAAAGAACGGCCCGCGCATGCCCTGTGGAAGGACAAGCTGCGCCGGACAGGCATCACGAAGTTCCTGAACGTCGAGCACTGGCTCTACGATGCCGACCAGCCGGGGATCTACAACGGCGCAGGCCTGTTCATCGTCAACCCGCCCTATGCCTTCACCCAAGGCCTGCCGCCGCTCCTCGAAGCCCTGCGCCATGCCCTCGCTCCCGAGGGGCACCGGGGCACGCTCACCGCCGAGTGGCTGGTCGCCTGAAGGCAAGCTCCCGCCGCAGTCTCCCGGTCAGATCGTGGAGAACCGCTCGATATCGGCGATCCGGCCCGACACCACCAGCTCGTCCTCGGGGAAGATCAGCGTGTCGGGCACCGCATGGATGAAGGCCTCGCCCTTGCGCTTCACGCCCACCACGGTGACGTTGTACTTCTTGCGGCAGGCGCTGGTCATCAGCGGCAGCCCGACGATCGGCTCGGGCGCGCTCAGGCGGGCGATGGCGAACTCATCGTCGAAGGCGATGAAGTCGAGCAGCCGCTCGTTGAGCAGATGCGCCACCCGCTCGCCCATACGCTCTTCCGGAAATACCACGTGGGTTGCGCCGATGCGCTCGAGGATGCGCGCGTGATTGGCGTTGCAGGCCTTGGCCCAGATGTTGGTGAGGCCCATGTCGGCCAGCGCCAGCACGGTGAGCACGCTGGCCTCGACATCGCTGCCGATGCCGACCACCGCCGTGTCGAAATCGGCCGCGCCCAGCTGGCGCAGCACTGCAGGATCGGTGCAATCGGCCTCGACCACCTTGGTGAGATGCTCGGCATGGTCCTGCACCAGATCAGGGTGGCGGTCGACCCCCAGCACTTCGGTGCCCATGCTGGCGAGCCGCCGCGCGACCGCGCCGCCGAACCGGCCCAGTCCCACCACCAGAACAGGCTTGCGTTTGTCAGCCGACAATGAGGTTCTCCTGAGGATAACGATAAAGCTGCGGGGTGCGGACCAGCGCCAGCGCCGTGGCAAAGGTGATCGTGCCGACGCGGCCGATGAACATCAGCATCACGATCACAACCTGAGCGGACGGCGGCAGATCGGCGGTGATGCCGGTCGACATCCCGACCGTGGCGAAGGCCGAGATGCATTCGAACAGCACCTCGCCCAGCGGCAGGGTGGTGATCGAGACGATATAGGTCGTGGCCGCAAACACCAGCGCGGCCGACAGCACGGTGACGGTCAGCGCCTGGCGTTCGACCTCGTGCCCGAAGCGGCGGCCGAAGAGGCCGACATCGCGGCGGCCCTGCACCTCGGCCAGCAGGATCGCGAACAGCACGACAAAGGTCGTCACCTTGATCCCTCCCGCCGTGCCCGCGCTGCCGCCGCCGATAAACATCAGGAGGTAATTGACCATCAGGGTCGAATCCCGGAACGCGCCCACATCCAGACTGTTGAACCCCGCCGTGCGCGGCATCACCGAATGGAAGGCTGCGTTGAGCAGCTTGTCGCCCAGCATCATGGGCCCGAGCGTTGCGGCATTGTTCCACTCCATCGCCAGGATCGCTGCAAAGCCCAGCACCAGCAGCCCGGCCGAGCCATAGACCGTCACCTTGGAATGAAGCGACCAGCGGCGCCAATCCAGCCGCTTGTCGCGCAGGTCCTGCATTACCGGAAAGCCGATCGCGCCGAGCGTGATCGCGGCCATGATCGGCACGAGGATCAGCGGATCGCTCTGATAGCCGATGACGCTGTCGGCGTGGGTCGAGAAACCGGCATTGTTGAAGGCGCTGATCGAATGGAACACCCCGTTCCAGATCGCCGCGCCGGGGCTCATGTCATAGGAGTATCCCATCCGGACCGACAGGATGAGGGCGATCACCGCTTCGACCGCGAGAGTCACGCCCAGCACCAGCTTGAGCACCGAGAGCGCATCGCCGCGTTCGAGCCGGCCGCGCTCGACCTGGGTGGCGAGCCGGTCATGCAGCCCGAACCCGCGCCCCGCGAGCAGCCCGAACAGGGTCGCCGCGGTCATGATCCCCAGCCCGCCGATCTGGAACATCAGCAGGATCACCACCTGTCCGAAAGGCGACCAGTAGGAGCCGGTATCGACCACCACCAGCCCGGTCACGGCAATCGCCGAGGTGGTGGTGAACAGCGCGGTCAGCAGCGGGGCGCGGCTGCCGTCGGCGGTGGCGAAGGGCAGGCTGAGCAGCACGGTGCCGATCACAATCGCGATCGCGAAAAGGCTCGGCACCAGCCGGATCGGATCGCGCAGCAGCTTCATCCAGCGCGAAGTGCCGCAGCTTCTTGCCGAGAGCAAGGTGGAAGGGACGCCCGCGCGCACCCGAGCCGGGCGGCGCGGGGCCGTGCGGGTCGCGCTGGCCCCGCGCTGCCGCGTCTAGCGCGCGCGGCGCGGCATCCTGTAGGGGAGCATGAACTGCACCAGCTTCGAGGAGAAGCGGCGCATGTCGAGGCTCTCCTGCACTGCGACCACCTCCTCGCCGAGGAAGCGCGAGGCGAGCTCGCTGCGGGCGTAGAAGGGGGTGTCCTCCCAGGTGCGGCGGACCTCGGCCACGCCGATGTCGGAGCGGGTGCGGCGGGTGATGCCCCACTTGCTCGATGGCAGCGCGGCGATCGGCGGCAGCTCGACCGGCTCGGGCACGCCGTGGCGGTCGAAGCGCAGCGCGCTGGCGAACAGCGAGCCGTCGCCACGCTCGCCCTCGTAGCACACAAGCGCGCCCTGCTTGAGGTGCGCGCGCGACCAGTGCCAGGTGTTGAAGCCGCTCTCGAGCGGCTCGGACCCGCGGTTGTGGTCGAGATAGGCCTTGCCGCTCCACGAGACTCCGGGGGACGTCATCTCCACCTCGATCCGCGCGCAGGGGGCAAGGCAGTGCCAGATGTGGTTCTCGGCAGCATCGAGCGCGAAGGCGGTGCGGTTGAGCATCTCGGGGAAGACGCGGATCGTGCCGGCGACCTTGCGCTGCCAGGGAACGAACAGGCGGGTGTCGCCCTCGAGGATGTCGATGGTGAGCGCGCCGTTCTCCCAGCGCACGGTGCTGGGGCCGATGGCGAGGTTGGAGGCGTCGCGCGTGACGGCGCTCGCCCCGCGCTCGGTCATAACCCAGCGGTGCTGGGGCCCGTAGAGCGCGACGTTGAGGCAGGAATGGTCGAGCGGGTCGCCGCGCCCGGAGCGCTTGTAGTAGGGCGAGAAGACCGAGCCCAGAAAGGCGATGATGGTCAGCCCGTGCTGCCCGTCGTCGCTGATCGCGTCGACATACCACCAGGTGTAGCCGCCGGGCGCGATCGCCTCATCGAAGCGAGGTCCTTCGCGATCACCCGCGTGGCCAGCTGCCCGGACAAGGCTGCCATAGGGACGCCGGCCGCCGGATGGGTCGCCCCGCCCGTGCAGTAGAGCCCGGGCAGCGGGGTCTTCGGACCCTGTCGCTGGAAGGAGGCCGCCCAGCCGTGCGACGCTCTGCCATAGAGGGCGCCGCCCGTGGCCGGGAAGAGGTGCTCCCAGTCCTGAGGCGTCATGAGCTGGTGCGGGAAGGGTTCGTCCAGTGTCAGGCCGCAGCGCTTGAGCGTTGCCATCATGGCGCTTGTGCATCGGGCTCTCTCCTCGGGGGTGTAGGTGTGGACGTCTCCGTCGGCAGGGGCGTTGACGATGATCTGGAGGCGCTCGCGGCCTGTCGGCGGCGGCGCATGGCGGTCGGCGCCGCGGTCGATGGCGCAGACATAGACGGTCGGCTCGGACGGGGTGCGTCCGGCGGCGATGTCGCGGAACTCGGCGGCATAGTCGCGCGAGAAGAAGACGTTGTGGTGGGTCAGCTCAGCGCCGCAGGTCTCGGCATGGGCATACCAGACGAGCGCGGAGAGCGAGCGTTTGGCGGGCGGGATGGCCGGGACGGCGCGCATCGCCGCCGCGCCGAAACGCCCGGTGGCGAGCGCAGAAGGATCGCCGTTGCAGATGACGGTGTCGGCGACGATGACCTCGCCCGAGGCCAGCCTGACGCCACTGGCGCGCCCATCCGCGGTCAGAACTTCAGCGACGGCAGAGCCGGTGCGCACCCGCGCTCCCTGCCTTGTCGCGAGGGTGGCGAGCGCCTTGGCGAGCGCATGAATCCCGCCTTCGATCAGCCACACCCCCTGTGCCTCGAGATGCGCGATCAGCATCAGCGTGGCAGGCGCCTTGTAGGGGGAGGAGCCGCAATAGGTGGCGTAGCGGCCGAACAGCTGCTGCAGGCGCGGATCGGCAAAGTGCTCGCCGAGCGCGGTCCAGAGCCGGTCGAAGGGCCGCATCGCCAGCATCTCGGGGAGCTTGGCGAGGCCCATGCGCCACATCATCGGCAGCGGTGTCGAGGCCTTGTCGCCATGCAGGAAGGGGTCCTCGAGGACGTTGAAGATCCGCGCCGCCTCGGCCGCGAAACCCGCGTATCCGCGTGCAGCCTCGGGCCCGGCAAAGCGGCCGACCGCGTCCACGCTGGCGTCATGGTCGGCAAACAGATCGAGCGGCCCGACCGCATCGTCCCACCAGTGGCGCGCGAGCACCTCGGCCTTGCGGACGGTGACATGATCCTCGAGCCGCGCTCCGCAGGCCGCGAAGATCTCGTCGAACACGCGGCGATAGGTGAAGACGGTCGGACCCCCGTCGATCTCCGCTCCGTCGACCGCGACGCGGCGCGCCTTGCCGCCGACCCAGGGCTCCTTCTCGAGCACGGTAACATCGCATCCGCGCGCCGCCAGCAGCGCGGCGCTGGTAAGCCCGCCGATGCCTGCCCCGATGACGACGACTCGCCCGCTCACTTGCCCTCGCTCCCGTCCATCCTCGCGATTATCATTGACCTTACGGCTCCATCTGTCCAATTATTTAGACATATGGCCCGTAAAGCACCCACCAAGTGAGCCGCTGGGCCGCCTTCAAGCTCGGCTATGTGGCGCGCCGCAACCGGGTTTTCGCGAGTCCGAAGTTCCAGCACTGGGCCGCGCGCCTGCCGCTGATCCGCTGGATCGCGCGTGCCCGCGCGAACGGCGCCTTCGATCTCCTCGCCGGGTTCACCTACTCGCAGGTGCTGCGCGCCTATGTCGAAGGCGGGCTGTTCGACGTCCTCAAGGACGGCCCGCTCGGTGCAGGCGTGATCGCCGGGCGGATGGGGCTGAGCGAGGAGGCCGCCCTCACCCTGCTGCGCGCCGGTCGGCCGCTGATGCTGGCGGAGGAACCCGTCCCCGATCACTGGATGCTCGGCGAGCAAGGTGCTGTTTTTGCGTCGAACCCCGGTGTGCAGGCAATGGTGCGGCACCACCGCCTGCTCTATGCCGATCTTGCCGATCCGCTCGCGCTGCTCAGGGCCGATCGCGCCGCGCCGACCGCGCTCTCGCGCTTCTGGACCTATGCCGGCGCGCTCCAGGGCGTCTCGACACGCGGCGAGGACACCGCGGAATATTCGCAGCTGATGGCCGCCTCGCAGCACTTCGTGGCGGACGAGGTGCTGGCGAGCATGACGTTCCGGGATGTCAAAAGGCTGCTCGATGTCGGCGGCGGACACGGCGCGTTCCTGCGGCATATCGGCACCGCGTGGCCGCACCTCGCGCTCGGCCTGTTCGATCTGCCCGAAGTCGCCGCCACCGGGGCCGAGGTGCTTGGCGAGGCGCTGGGCGAGGCCCGCGTCACCGCGCATCCGGGCAATTTTTTCAGTGATTCCATACCACAAGCCTATGACATGGTGTCGCTGATCCGCATCCTCCACGATCACGATGACGCGCCGGCACAGGCGCTCTTGGGCAATATCCGCAAGAGCATGTCCCCGGGCACGCGCCTCCTCATCGCCGAGCCGATGGCGCGCATCGCCGGTGCCGAGGCGATGGGGGAGGCCTTCTTCTGCCTTTACCTGTGGGCGATGGGCTCCGGCCGCCCGCGCAGTCCGGCCGAAATCATCGCCATGACCCGCGCCGCCGGATTCGCCAGCGCGCGCTTCGTCGCAACTGCGCAACCCGTTAACGCAAGCATCGTCATCGCCACTGCCTGAGCATAATTTGTCCAAGTTGTTTGACAGTGCGAACCGTAAGGCGTAGCAAACAGTCGGGAGAACGTAGCTGCGGGGTTTTCGAATCGGCGTTCGCGCCTCGAATTCCACCTCAGGGGAGACCGAGGGAATGAACACGCTGGCCGTCATACTCGAAGCACCGGAGCGCCTCGCTCTGCGGGCGCTTGAGATGAAGCCGGTGGAAGCTTCGGACGTTCTCGTCGAGATCGCCTGGAGCGGGATCAGCACCGGCACCGAGAAACTCCTGTTCACCGGCCGCATGCCGCCCTTCCCGGGTCTCGGCTATCCGCTGGTTCCGGGTTACGAATCGGTCGGCCGCATCACCGACGCCGGGCCTGAAGCCCGCGCGCGGATCGGCGACTGGGTCTTCGTTCCGGGAGCAAACTGCTACACCGATGCGCGCGGCCTCTTCGGAGGAACCGCGCGCCGCGTGATAGTGCCGTCGGCGCGAGCGATGCCGATCCCCGAGCATCTCGGCGAAGCCGGGGTGCTCTGTGCCCTCGCGGCGACGGCACTACACGCGATCAAGGGCGGCTTTGCCCGGCGCGAGGCTTTGCCTGACCTCATCATCGGCCACGGCGTGCTCGGTCGCCTGCTCGCCCGGCTGACGCTGGCGCTGGGCGGCACGGCCCCCACCGTGTGGGAAACCAACCCTGCCCGCCGCGCGGGCGCGGCAGGCTACAATGTCATCGACCCTGCCGCCGACGACCGGCGCGATTATCACGCGATCTATGACGCCAGCGGCGATGCCGGTCTGATCGACGACCTGATCATGCGCCTTTCCAAGGGCGGCGAGATCGTGCTCGCCGGCTTCTATTCCGAACGCGTCAGCTTCGCCTTCCCGGCCGCCTTCATGCGCGAGGCGCATTTCCGCGTCGCCGCCGAATGGCAGCCCGGCGACCTCGCCGAAACGCGGGCGCTGATCGAATGCGGGAGGCTCGATCTCAAGGGCCTCGTCACCAACCGGCGTCCTGCCGGAGAGGCGCTCGACGCCTACCCCCAAGCCTTCAGCGATCCCGATTGCCTGAAGATGGTCCTCGATTGGAGCGAATGCTGATGTCCGTGCTTGATACCCAGGCGGCCGACCTTCGCGAAGAAGCCAGCCACGAACCCGATCCGGTGCACACCGGTGAAGTGAAGTCCGAAACGCAGGTCATCGCGATTTACGGCAAGGGCGGTAGCGGCAAGAGCTTCGCGCTCTCCAACTTGAGCTACATGATGGCCCAGCAGGGCAAGCGCGTGCTACTGATCGGCTGCGACCCCAAGAGCGACACCACCAGCCTGCTGTTCGGCGGGAAGAGCTGCCCGACGATCATCGAAACCTCCTCCGCCAAGAAGCTGGCCGGCGAGGAAGTGCGCATCGAGGATGTATGCTTCCAGCGTGACGGCGTCTTCGCGATGGAACTCGGCGGCCCCGAAGTCGGGCGCGGCTGCGGCGGGCGCGGGATCATCCACGGCTTCGAACTGCTCGAGAAGCTGGGCTTCCACGACTGGGGCTTCGACTACGTCCTGCTCGATTTCCTCGGCGACGTGGTGTGCGGCGGCTTCGGCCTGCCGATTGCGCGGGACATGTGCCAGAAGGTGATCGTGGTCGGATCGAACGACCTGCAATCGCTCTACGTCGCCAACAACGTGTGCCAGGCGGTCGAATATTTCCGCAAGATGGGCGGCAATGTCGGGGTGGCCGGCATGATCGTCAACAAGGATGACGGCACGGGCGAGGCCAAGGCCTTCGCCGAAGCGGTCGGCATCCCGGTGCTCACCGCGATCCCCGCCAACGAGGATATCCGCCGCAAGAGCGCCAATTACCAGATCATCGGCATCCCCGGCACCGAATGGGCGAGCCTGTTCGAGGAGCTGGCGATCAACGTCGCCGAAGCCCCGCCGCTGCGGCCGACCCCGCTGACGCAGGACGGCTTGCTCGGCCTGTTCAGCGCCGACATCACCGGCGCCAATGTCGAGCTCGTCCCCGCGACCCAGGCCGACATGCGCGGCGGCGTCTACGAGACCAAGCCCACCCTCGAAGTGATCTACGACGAGGCATGAGCGACGCTTTCAGCCCCCCCGCGTCACGCGCCCCGGACCGGATCGAGCTTGGCTCGGCCCCGGCGGTCGAAGGCGGCTGCGCGTCGAAGGACACCATGAACGAGGCCGCCCGCGCCGCCGGCAAGAGCGAGATCCTCGATCAATATGCGGCTGACTATCCGGTCGGCCCGCATGACCAGCCGCAGTCCATGTGCCCCGCCTTCGGGAGCCTACGGGTGGGCCTGCGCATGCGCCGCACCGCGACCGTGCTCTCGGGCTCGGCCTGCTGCGTCTATGGCCTGACCTTCACCTCGCACTTCTACGGCGCGCGGCGGACGGTCGGCTATGTGCCCTTCTCCTCGGAAACGCTGGTCACCGGCAAGCTGTTCGAGGACATCAAGGAAGCCGTCGAAGGCCTCGCCGACCCCGAGAATTACGACGCGATCGTCGTCACCAACCTGTGCGTCCCCACCGCGAGCGGCGTGCCGCTGCGCTTGCTCGGCAAGGCGATCAACGGCGTGCGGATCATCGGCATCGACGTGCCGGGCTTCGGTATCCCCACTCATGCGGAAGCCAAGGACGTGCTCGCCGGCGCGATGCTCGCCTATGCCCGCGAGGAAGTGATGTCCGGCCCGGTTGCCGCCCCGCGCGAACGCACCGACCTGCCGAGCGTCGCCCTGCTTGGCGAAATGTTCCCGGCTGACCCCGTGGTGATCGGGCAAATGCTCGCACCGCTTGGGCTTGCAGCCGGCCCCGTCGTGCCGACCCGCGAATGGCGCGAGCTTTACGCCGCATTGGATTGCGCGGTTGTCGCCGCGATCCACCCCTTCTACACCGCCTCGATCCGCGAATTTGAAGCCGCAGGCCGCCCGGTGATCGGTTCTGCCCCCGTGGGCGCGGACGGCACGGCCGCATGGCTGCAATCGCTCGGCGACGTCATGGGCCTGCCGCAGGCCAAGGTCGACGGCGTCAAGGACGCGATGATCGCTGCCTGCAAGGGCGCGCTCGCCAACATGCCGATCAAGGGGCGCATCACCGTCTCGGGCTATGAGGGCTCGGAGCTTCTGGTCGCCCGCCTGCTGGTCGAAAGCGGCGCGGACGTGCGCTATGTCGGCTCGGCCTGCCCGAAAACCCGCTGGTCGGATGCCGACCGCGAATGGCTCGAGGCGCGCGGCGTGGCTGTGCAGTTCCGCGCCAGCCTCGAGCAGGACATCGCCGCGGTCGAGGAATATCGCCCCGATCTCGCCATCGGCACCACTCCGGTGGTCCAATATGCCAAGTCGCGCGCGATCCCCTCGCTGTACTTCACCAACCTCATCTCGGCCCGCCCGCTGATGGGCCCGGCAGGCGCTGGCAGCCTCGCTACGGTCATCAACGCCGCGATGGGCAACAAGGCGCGCTTCGATGCGATGCGCGATTTCTTCGAAGGCGTGGGCACCGAGCATGCCGCAGGCGTGTGGGAAGAGCTTCCCGTCGACCGGCCCAAGTTCCGCAAGAAATACGCCGCCCTCAACGAGGCCGCGCGCAAGGCAGCGGAGGCGATCGGATCATGACCCTCGTCCTCGACCATGACCGCGCTGGCGGCTACTGGGGCGCCACCTACGTCTTCACCGCGGTGAAGGGCTTGCAGGTCATCATCGACGGCCCGGTGGGCTGCGAGAACCTGCCCGTTACCTCGGTGCTCCACTACACCGACGCCCTGCCACCGCATGAACTCCCCATCGTCGTCACCGGCCTTGGCGAGGAAGAGCTCGGCAAGACCGGCACGGAAGGCGCGATGAAGCGCGCGTGGAAGACCCTCGATCCCGAGCTGCCCTGCGTGGTGGTGACCGGCTCGATCGCCGAGATGATCGGCGGCGGCGTCACGCCCGAGGGCACCAATATCAAGCGCTTCCTGCCGCGCACCATCGACGAGGACCAGTGGCAGTCCGCCGATCGCGCGCTGACCTGGCTGTGGACCGAATTCGGACCCAAGAAGAAGCCCGCCCCCCGAGATCTCAAGAACGGCGAACGCCGCGAGGGCGAAAAGCCGGTCGTCAACATCATCGGCCCCTCCTACGGCATGTTCAACATGCCGTCCGATCTCGCCGAGATCCGCCGTCTGGTCGAAGGCATCGGCGCCGAGGTCGGCGTGGTCTTCCCCTTGGGCACGCACCTTGCCGACATCGCCAAGCTGGGCGCGGCGGATGCGAACATCTGCCTCTACCGCGAGTTCGGCCGCAACCTGTGCGAAACGCTCGAGCGGCCCTATTTCCAGGCCCCCGTCGGCCTGTCGCAGACCACCAAGTTCCTGCGCGCGCTCGCCGCCGAGCTCGGCCTCGATCCCGAGCCCTTCATCGAGCGCGAGAAGCACACCACCATCAAGCCGCTCTGGGATTTGTGGCGTTCCGTGACGCAGGACTTCTTCGGCACCGCGAGCTTCGGCATCGTCGCCAACGAGACCTATGCGCGCGGCATCCGCCACTTCCTCGAAGACGACATGGGCCTGCCCTGCGCTTTCGCCTTCTCGCGCTGCGCCGGGGTCAAGCCGGTCAACGAAGAGGTGCGCGCCGCGATCCGCGCCAATCCGCCGCTGGTGATGTTCGGCAGCTATAACGAGCGGATGTACATGGCCGAGTGCGGCGCGCGCGGGATGTATATCCCCGCAAGCTTCCCCGGCGCCGCGATCCGCCGCCACATCGGCACGCCCTTTATGGGATACTCGGGCGCGACCTATCTGGTGCAGGAAGTGTGCAATGCGCTGTTCGATGCGCTGTTCCACATCCTCCCGCTCGGGACCGAGATGGACAAGGTCGAGGCGACCCCTGCGCGGAACGAAGCGCAATTGACCTGGGACAATGACGCCAAGGCCAAGCTCGACCAGCTTGTCGAGGCCCAGCCGGTGCTGATCCGCATCTCCGCCGCCAAGCGTCTGCGCGACGCGGCCGAGCGGACCGCGCGCAGCCGCGGCGAGACCGAAGTTACGGCAGATTGCCTCGCCGAGGCACTGCTCGAAGGAACGGGAGCATGAACATGACCCCTGCCCTTCATACCAGTTTGTCGCTGCTGCGGGTCACCCCCGCATCGGCACAAGCCCATGCCCCCCTTCCTGAGGGGGCTCTCCAATCCACGTGGGGGATCACGCGGGGATGTCGACGGGGGCTTTCGGGCTCCCAATCCTACCCAAGTAAGCGGAGAAAACCCGATGAACGAACGTATCGGAACGCACCTGACGCCTGAAGAGGCACAGGAAATCCACAAGGGCTTCATGGGCACCTTCACCATCTACGTGGTGATCGCGCTCGTCGCTCACGCGCTCGTCTGGGCCGACAAGCCCTGGCTGCCGATCTGATCAATAGCCGGTTTGCGGTCGTGATCGCGGGGTAACCCTCCGCGCATTGACGCCTAAAACTCCGACTATTCTTTGCAATACATTCGAAGGAATTCACTATGTGGAGACTTTGGTTCTACTTTGACATCCGTCGCACGCTTGTGGCGCTGCATGTCGGTCTCGCCGTTCTGGCGTTCACCATCCACTTCATCCTGCTCAGCACCGATCGTTACAACTGGCTCGAAGATGCCAGCGCTGCGCCGGCTGCGGCTGCTGTGACCTCGTCGGAAGCTCCGGCGGCGGGATAGCAACCACGAATGTGAGGGGGCAGGTTCGCCTGCCTGCCTCCTAACACTCGTCGAACAACCCTATTGAACCCGCCCTTGTGGTGGGGAGGATGGACCTATGGCGCTCCTTAGTTTCGAGCGGAAATACCGC
>NZ_JAMNXL010000043.1 GCF_023653175.1 Erythrobacter sp.
ACCGCCGAGCACCGGCATGACGACCACCGCGGACGCCAGCGGGCCGATCAGCCCCCCGGCCCACACGAAGCGCGCCAGATCGCCGAGCCGGGTCATGTCCGGTTCGGCGCGCCCGGCGATGCGGGTCAGCGCCAGGATGATGATGATCTCGGCCACGTTGGCGAGGCTGAAGACCAGCGCCACGGTATCCGGTAATTGCACCACGGCGTTGGCGGCAAGGCTGGCGGCAAAACAGGCAGCGAGCAGCGGCAGCTCGCTCTGCAGCCGGGCGCGCAGCAGCACCGCGACGGCGCAGGCATTGGGCAGCCAGATCGGGCTGACGGTCTCGCCCGCATGGGCCAGCGCGAGGCTGAGGCAGGCGATAACGAGATAGAACGCCCCGCCGATCAGCGCGGCGGCGAGGCTGCGCCGGTCGACCGGGCCGGCGGCGATGCCGGCGGTCGACAGCCAGCGGCGCAGCGCCGCCTGCAGCGCTCCGGCCTGCAGGCGCACCCCTCGCTGCGCCGACGTTCGCGCAGCAGCGGGCCGGGTTGCGGAACTTGTTGCGGACGGTGTTGCGGATGAAGGCGCGGACTGCGGCACGGCGCGCACGCGCCCGCGCGGTGCACCGCCCGCTGGCACACGCACCGCCCCCCCGTCCGGCGGGACGCGGTCGTCATCGGCATCCGGCGGATCGCTGCCGCAGTGCCGCTCATGATCCAGTCCGCGCTCGATCGTGTGCGCTCCATCGCCAATTGCTGCGCGGCTGTTATACGCCTTGTGCAAGGTATGCAGGGACAACCGCATCCGGAACGGAGCAAAGGAACAGGGCAGGGCCGACGGGCATGGCAAGCGAGCAAGCCTACAGCGTGCAGCCGCGGCGGCTGCGCTGGCCGGTGGTCGCCGCGCTGGTGGTGCTCCATGCCGCCGCGCTCTATGGCCTGGCGCGCGCCTTTGCGCCCGACATGACGGCCTCGGTCGAGCGGCAGGTGGTCGCGGCCTTCGACATCACCGCGCCCGAACCTCCCGCCCCGCCGCCGCCCGAAAACCGTTCCGAACCCGATGAGGGTGCAGCTGGCGCGCCGGGCCGCGAGGCGGTGGCAAAGCCGGTCGCGGCCCCGGTTCCGCAGCGGCGCCTCAGGGAGGATGTCGTCCTGCCGCGCGCCTCCTCGACCGGGACGGCGACACAATCGGGCGGGGCGGCAGCGGGCGAGGGCACCGGCGCGGCGGGCAGCGGTTCCGGCACCGGCAGCGGCAATGCCGGGAGCGGGCGCGGCGGGGTGGCGGTCTCCAAGCCCGTCCACATCTCGGGCAGCATCGACAATGCCCGCGATTACCCCGTGCCCCCCGGAGGACGCGCGGCGCGGCGCGGCACGCAAGTGATCGTGCGGGTCACCGTCACCCCCGAGGGCCGCGCGCGCGATTGCGTCATCGTCCGTCCGAGCCCCGATCCGCAGGCCGACAGCATCACCTGCCGGCTGGTCGAGAGCCGCCTCGGCTTCCGCCCGGCGATGGACGCAAAAGGCAATTCGGTGCCTGCGCCCTTCTATTGGCGCCAGCAGTGGTTCTGATACGGCAGCAGGCAGAATAAACGCCAGATCGGACTCGTTTCCCGGAGACGAGTTGCTATAGCCTGCGGCAGATGAGGGGTGTTCCAGTGAGTGCGATCCATCCGGTTATTCTGTGCGGCGGCAGCGGGACGCGGCTGTGGCCGGTCAGTCGCAAGGCCATGCCAAAGCCGTTCCTGCCGCTGGTCAGCGAGGAGACGTTGTTCGAGCAGGCGGTGCGCCGCGTTGCCGGTGATGACCGCTTTGCGCCGCCGATGGTGGTGGCAGGCGCCGCCCATGCCGATCTCGTCACCGCGCAGCTCGGCGATGCGCCGGGGGCGCGGCTGGTGATCGAGCCGGCCGCGAAGAACACTGCCCCGGCCATCGCGCTTGCCGCCGCGCTGCTGCCCGCCGAGGCGGTGATGCTGGTTTGCCCGAGCGACCACCACATCGCCGACAGCGCCGCCTTCCGCGCCGCCGCGCTCGCTGCCGCGGCGCTGGCGCGCGAGGATTACCTCGTCAGCTTCGGCATAGCCGCCGACCGGCCCGAGACCGGCTACGGCTACCTGCGACGCGGCGAGCCGCTCGCCGGGGGCTACGTGATCCGCCAATTCGTCGAAAAGCCCGATCTGGAGCGCGCGCGAGGATACCTCGCCAGCGGCGAATACAGCTGGAACGGCGGGATCTTCGCCTTCCGCGCCGGCCACCTCCTCGCCGAACTCGCCACCTACCGCGCCGAGATGGCACAGCTCGTCGCCGATGCGGTCGCTGGGGGTGTGGCCGAGGGCGCGCGTTTCCATCCCGCAGCCGAGCCCTTCGCGCGGATCGACGGGGATTCGATCGACTATGCCGTGATGGAGAACACCGCGCGCGCGGCAATGGTGCCGGCCGACATGGGCTGGTCCGACATCGGCAACTGGGCCGCGCTCGCCGACGCGCTGGTCGGCGGGGCGGACGCGGGCGGCAATGTCGTGCGCGGCAGCGTCGACCTTGCCGCCTGCCGCGATGTCTTTGCCACCACCGACGGCCCGCGCATCTCGGCCGTGGGCCTCGAGGGGGTGTGCATCATCGTCTCGCAAGGCGAGGTGCTGGTCACCACGCGCGAGGGCGCGCAAGCCGTGGGCAAGCTGCCGGGAGCGGTGAACCAGTGATCGCACGCCGCCTGCGCACGAAGATGGTCGAGAAGGTGTGGGGTCGTGACACGCTGCCCGCACCCTTTGTCGCGCCCGGCGGGACACGGATCGGCGAGATCTGGTTCGAGCCTCCCCCGGAAGTGCCGCAGGTTCTGGTCAAGTATCTGTTCACAAGCGAAAAATTGTCGGTGCAGGTGCATCCTTCCGATGCCACTGCGCTTGCCGGAGAGGCGGGCAAGGAGGAGTGCTGGCTGGTGCTCGATGCCGAGCCTGATGCGCGCCTAGCGATCGGCTTCACCCGCGACGTGGCCCCCGCCGAGATCGCAGCGGCAGCGCAGGATGGCAGCATCGAAGAACTGCTCGAATGGCACCCGGCGCACCCCGGCGACCTGTTCTACCTGCCCGCGGGCACGGTCCACGCGATCGGGCCGGGCCTAGCGCTGGTCGAAGTGCAGCAGACCAGCGAGACCACTTTCCGCCTCTATGACTATGGCCGCCCGCGCGAATTGCATCTGGAGCGGGCCCTCGCGGTTGCTTGCGGCGGGGTCTACGGGCCTGAGCACAGGCGTTCGATTGCGGACGGGCAGGTGCTGGTCGATGGCCCGCATTTCCGGCTCGACCGGGTGGAGGGCGCGCCCGATGCGGCGACGCTCGCCGCCTATCCCGGCGTGCTGCTGGTGCTGCCGCTCGAAGGCGAGGTCGCTGCGCGCGATGGTTCGGCGGCGGCGGGCGCGGGCGAGTGTCTGGTGGCAGGCGGGCTGGAAAGCCTCGATTTCAGTGCGGCGAAAGTGACCTTGCTGACGCGCGCGGCCTGAGCCTCACGCGCCCACCAGCAGCCGCTCGATCTCGGTCATGCCATAGGGCTTGCGCAGCACCGCCTCGGCACCCAGTCGCTCGAACTGCCCGGCGCCTTCGGTATAGCCCGTCGCCAGCACGAAGCGCACGCCCGCAGCGCGCAGGGCATCGGCGATCGGTTCGGAGCTTTCGCCGCCTAAGTTGAAGTCGATGATCGCGAAGTCCGGCGGGTCGTCCGCGATCGCCGCGAGCGCTTCGGCGACCGAGCTTTCGAGCCGCACTTCGGCCACGCCGAGACGCTTCAGGTTCTCCTCGGTATCGAGCGCGATGATGATCGAATCCTCGACCACCAGCACCCGCGCCGGCGCGTCGGGCGGCAGGCGGTCGGCGCGCATCGGATCGGGCGGGGGCGCGGGAAGGCGGCACCGGTCCGCATCGGGCGAGGCGAGATGGCGGGCGGGGACGAGGAAATCGGCCTCGACCCCGCCCAGCCTGTAGCGCACGTCGGCCTCGCCCTGCAGGTCATGCGGGATCGAGCGGGTGATGATCGTCGAGCCGAAACCGTGGCGCGTCGGCGCGGTCACCGGCGGGCCGCCGCTCTCGCGCCAGCGCAGCGCCAGATCGCCGAAGGCGGTCCGCGCGAGGCTCACCTCGACCCGGCCCGCACGTGCCGAAAGGCTGCCATACTTTGCCGAGTTGGTTGCCAGCTCGTGCACCACCAGTGCGAGGATCGTGTAGGCCTCGGGCGCGACCAGCACATCCTCGCCCGACAGGCGGAAGCGTGCGCGCTGCGCGCCGCAATAGGGCGCAAGCTCGGCCTCGATCAGCTTGGCCAGGCTCGCCGGACCCCAGTTCTTGGCGGTGATGTTGTCATGCGCGGCGGCGAGCGCGGCGATCCGCCCGCCGATGATCGCGGCAAAGCCGGGCACCGAGAGCGCCTCGGCCTGCGACTGCGAGACCAGTGCGCGGATCAGGCCGAGTATGTTGCGCACGCGGTGGTTGAGTTCGGCGATCAGCAAATCCTGCTGCTCGGCGGCGCGGGCGCGCTCGCGGGTGAGATCCTCGCTCATGCGCAGGATCACCTCGATCAGCGTGCGGCGCAGGCGGGCAGCGACCTCGCATTCCTCAGGGCTCCAGTCGGCGGAATGGCCGCGCACCGTCTCTGCCCAAGCGGCAAAGCTGGCGCGTGGCTGGAGCAGCTGGCCGGGCGCGGCGGCGGCCTTGGTGGGGTCGCCCGCCCAGGTGACGACCCGCTCAAGCGGGCGCCGCCACAGCACCAGCGAATCCCGGGTGCCGCGCGACAGCGGCAGCACCAGCGCGCCCGCCGCCCGCGCGGCGAAGGCGGCGGCCTCCGGGATCTGGTCGGCGAGCCGCGTGGTCGAATGGGTCGCCCCGCCCAGCGTGCCGGCGAGCAGCGGGGCGATGGCGCGGAATTCGGCCTCCCCCGGAGCCTCGCCGCTGGCGCGGTATTCGCCATCGGCGAAGAGCGAGATGCCGTCATGCTGGATCGTGCCGCGCAGCAGCTCCTCGATCATCGGCAGGCTGTCGGCCAGCGTCACCCCGCCAGCAAGCCGCAATAGCAGCCGGTCATTGAGTTGCCGCGCGCGTTCGCGCAGGCCCTCGGCCTGGGCCACCAGATTGCGGTCGAGCATCAGCGAGAAGGTCTGGCTGAGCAGCTCGGCCACGGTGCGCAGCGAATAGGCCGGCAGGCGGGGCGTGCGGTGGTGGCACGAGATCATGCCCCACAAGCGGTCATGCCGCACGATCGCGATGGCGAGCGAGGCGCCCACCCCCATGTTGCGCATATAGGCAAGGTGCATCTTCGAATGCGCGCGCAGCATCGACATCGACATGTCGAGCGGATCTTCCTCGGGCCCCAATTCGGGGATGATCGGCACGGCTTGGGATTCCATGTCGGCGATGATGCGGAAGCGGTTGCGGCGGAACAGCTCGCGGGCCTGCTGCGGGATGTCGGCGGCGGGGTAGCGCAGGCCGAGAAAGGGTTCGAGCGCTTCGTGCCGGTCCTCGGCGATCACCTCGCCGCTTTCGTCGGGGTGGAAGCGGTAGACCATGACGCGGTCATAGCCGGTCATCTGCCGCACCAGCCGCGCGGCGGTGTCACACAGGACGGTGAGGCTGGCGGCGGCTTCGAGCTGGGCGATGACGGGGACGATCATGCTGACATGGTCGGCAAAGTCGGTGCGGGCATGGGGCTCGAACTCGATCACCGAGAGCCCGCAGGCGACGTGCACCGCGCAATCGAACAGGACCCCGCTGCCGGTCAGATCGAGGCCGAAGCGGCGGCCGAGCGTGTCGTTGCCGGGAAGCCCTGCGAGCGCCACCCGGATCGCGTCGAGCGCTGGCGGGGCAAGGATCTCGGCGAGCGGCGTGCCGGTCGGGGGCAGGGAGGGCAGGCCCAGCATCGCGGCAAGGTTGGCCGAGACATGCGCAGTTCGCCCAGCGGCGTCGGCGGCGATCAACCCGCCGAAGCTCTGGATCGCGGCGATGTGGTGGATCGCCTCGCGGTCGCATTCGGTCAGCGAGACTGGGCGCTGCTGGATGTTCATGCAGGGAGGCTTTCGCGCGCCGCGTCTTCGGCCTGCCCGCCCTCGGCGACGCCGAGGAAGTGGGCGAAGACCGCCTCGGCCGCGCGGGTCGCGCCTTCGGCCTCGGCAGGGGCGGCGGGGCGTTCGATCCGGGCCCTGAGGCCTTGCCAGAAGGCCATCGCGCCATCGTCCCCGAGGAAAGCGACCGGCCAGCCGCCGCCGCCGATCCGGACGACCTGCTTGACGATCGCCTTGTTGCCGAGCGCCGATCCGGCCAGCACCCACGCGATGCCGAGCGCCGCGCCGGGGCCGGGCCGCCCGATCGTGAACAGCGGCGCGGGTGCAGGCGACGGCAAGCCGAGCCGCGCCAGATCCTGCGCAATCAGCCCGGTCTGCGGCGGCGGGACGAGATCTGCGGGGGCATGGGCGGCAAGCCAGCTTTCGAGCGGCGCGCGGGCGGCGTGTTGCAGGCTGAGGAAGCGGGCATAGTCGGCACGGGTCTGCCAGCCGTTCGCCGCCTGCATCGCGTGATCGAGCAGGTCGTGCGCGGCCATCGTCGCAGCGCGCAGGTGGGTGCGCAGGCTTTCTCCCGGCACTGCCGTCTTGTTGGCTGACGCCATATGCCCGTCCTTCCCGCCCGAATCGGCCCTTTGGCCAAATGCCGCATCTTCAGGGATCCCGGCCCGAGTGTAAGGCAAACAGGCTAAAGCCTGTGTCAATTGTTTATGACACAGCGCAGGGGTGCTGGCAATTGCGAAGGGTACTTAGCGCGAAATTCACGGAAGGTGCGATCGCGCTGCGATCAGGGCGCGAGCAGCCGCCCGCCTTCCTTCTTCACCGCCGCCTCCAGCGGGCCCCGCATCACCGAGAACAGCAGCGGCAGGTCCATCTCGATCACCACGTCGTGCTCGCGCACCTCGACCCCGCCGGGAATGGTCTGGCCCATCACCACCGCAGTGATGCTCATCCGGTCTTCATGCGGCCAGTCAGTTGTGACCTTGGCGAGGCCGGGGGGAAAGAAGCCGCCGATCTCGCCCGCGTGCTTGTGCATGCGGGCGCGCACTTCCTCCTTGGTGAGATCGTGGGGAAGGGTGACGCGCAAGGCTCAGCGCTCCTGCTTGGCAGGCATGGCCGAAAAATCGGGGAGCGGCACGCCAGTATCGGGTGCGGGGAAATTTTGGCCCGTCATGTCCTCGAGCGCCCCCGCGCCGCCATAGCGATATTCCAGATAGCGGCTCTTGATCGCCAGATCGTCGAGCGCGCCCTCGGCCAGTCGCCGCGTCACGCGGTCGATCTCACCCGAGAGCTTGGTCAGGCTTTCGGTGAGGCGCTGGTCGGCAGTCTTGCCGGTGTGCAATTCCTGGCGCAGATTCGCGGGGATCTTGCGGTAGTTGTCGATCGTCTCGGGGATATATTCCCCGACCAACTCGCGCACTTCGTCCATCGCAGGCTCGTTGTCGCCGAGGCCCTGGAGCTGGAGCCCTAATGCATCGAGCTGCACCCCGAGTTGATCGACCAGCGCCTGCGCGGGCGGGGGCAGCGCAGGGCGCTGGGCTTCGAGCCACAGCTCGGTGCGCGCGACCATCTGTTGCGGATTGCCCTGCTTGAGTTCGGCGCGCTTGGGCACCTTGACCTTGGGGAAGACCCCGAAGACCCCGATCGCGACAACGGTGGCGACCAGCATCGCCATGAAGCCCCAGAACAATAGCGGGCCCACGACCGCGCTGAAGATCCCCGCACCGATCCAGATTGCCACCACCGCGAGCGCGATGTTGCGAACCCGCTTGAGCAGGCTCTTGAACTTGAGCTCTGCCGAACCCTTCCCGATGCTCTGCCCGCGCGGCGCAGGACGGTGGGTGCCGCCCTCGCGCTGCACGGCGAGGCTGGTTTTCGCCTCGCGCAGGATGCGGTCGCTGTCTCGGGTGGTGTCGGGCATCTATTTGTCCAGTGCCAGCAGCGAGGGCGTCTGCGAGGCGACCTTGGCCTGCGCCTGCGCCTGACCCTCGGCGCGGGCGATATAGCCCTTGGACTTCTCGACCTCGGCGGTCAGCACGGTGACGGTCTGCTTCATCGAATCCAGCGCGCGGACCTTGAAATTGTCGACCTCGTCCATCGTGTCATAGATGTTCTGGAAGGCGCGTTGAAGAGTTTCGAGCGGGATGGTCGAAGACGCCGCCTGCTCGTGGATCTGCGCGGTCTGTTCCCGAAGCAGCGCGCTGGTCGAATCGATGATGTCGCTGGTGGTCTTGTTCAGCGCGGTGATCTGGCCGAGCACGAGGCGCTGGTTGGTCATCGCCTGCGCCACGGTGACGGCGGTCCGCAATGCTCCCACCGTCGTGGTGCTGGCGCGGTCGACGCCCTTCACCAGTTCGACATTGTTCTTCTTGACCAGATCGAGCGCGAGATAGCCCTGCACGCTCACCGCCATCTGGGTCAGCAGGTCCTGCGTGCGCTGGCGGACATAGAACAGCGCGGATTCGCGCAGGGCCTTGGCTTTGGCGGGATCGGAGCTGTCGAGCTGCAGCGCCTTGGCCTCCAGCTTGGCGTCCAGCGTCTTGGCGATGTGGATCATCTGCTCCAGCTCGCCCATCGAGTCCCACAGCTTCTTGCGTTCGTTATCGATTTCGGAATTGTCGAGGATCAGTTCCTTCTTGCCGCTTTCGAGGCTCTTGAGGATTTCCGAGATGTGCCCCTGGGCGCTGGTGTAGCTGTCGAAATAGTTCTTCAGCTTGTTGCCGAACGGGATGAAGCCGAGGATCTTGCGCGGGCCGGACAGCGCGCCCCGCTTGCCCGGGTCGAGGTCTTCGACCGTGCGGCGCAGTTCGGCGAGATCCTTGCCGACCCCGCTATCGGCATCCATCGCGCGCACCGGACGATCGAGGAACCGGTTCGAATGCCCGGCCGCCGCCCGGATCTGCTCCTGCCCCATGCGCGTGATCTGATCGACCTTCTCGCCGAATTCGGGCGAATTGGCATCGACCATCACCAGCTCGTCGACGAAGGCATCGACCTTGGTGTCGAGCTTGGACTTCTGCTCGGTGGTGACCGGCACGAGCCCCACAGCCTGCTCGGGCGCGACTGTCGGCACCGGATCGGGCGGGGTGAGGGTGAACGGGGTTGCGGTGGCCGTTGTGGTCTCGGTGCTCATGCCTGCTCTCGTGCTCCCTGTAGCCCTGCCGCGGGCGGGCTGCCTCCCACTGTATTAGTAATCTAAGACACGCCTTTCAAGCGCGCCCGTGCATGGTAAGCCGGAAAGGTGCCCCGCGTCCACCGCGCCCGCAGCGGGGCTGGCAGGGGAGGGAATCGCGGGCTATCGTCGCCAGCTCCCGCTGGCAGGCAAAGGTTGAGCGCATGAACGAGACCACCGGCTCCGCCGGCCCGAGAAGCGCGCTGGCCGAGGCACGCAAGTGGTGGACCGCCCATGTCGGCGGCGCGGTCGATCAGGCCGAGGTGACCGAGCGCCGCCGCGAGGACAGCCGCCTGTCCGAGCACTACCTGTTCATGACCGCGATGAGCGGGGGGATCGCGGTGCTCGGCCTGCTGCTGTCCTCGCCCGCGGTGGTGATCGGGGCGATGCTGCTTTCGCCGCTGATGGGCCCTATCATGGGACTGGGCTTCGCGCTGGCAATCGGCGACTGGCAGTGGCTCAAGGCGGCCTTGCGCACGCTGGTGCTGGGCAGCGTGATGGCGGTGCTGCTGTGCGCGTTGCTGGTGTTCCTCTCGCCGATCCAGGGCATCACCAGCGAGATCGCCGCGCGCACCCGGCCCAATCTGTTCGACCTGTTCGTGGCGCTGTTCTCGGCACTGGCCGGCGCCTACGCGATGATCCGCGGGCGCGAGGGCGCGATCGTCGGCGTTGCCATCGCCACCGCGCTGATGCCGCCGCTGGCGGTGGTCGGCTACGGCCTCGCGACCTGGAACTGGACGGTGTTCTCGGGCGCGCTGCTGCTCTTCGTCACCAACTTCATCACCATCGCGCTGACCGCCTTCGGCATGGCGCGGCTCTATGGCTTTCGCGCCAACCTCTCGCGCGGGCAATCGCGGGTGCAGAGCGTCATGGTGGTCGCGGTGTTCCTGGTGCTGGCCGTGCCCCTGGGCTTCGCGCTCCAGCGGATCGCGTGGGAGGCCAACGCCCAGCGGATCGTGCGCAGCGAGATCCGCGCCCAGTTCGACACACGCGCCAAGCTCGATACGCTGGAGCTGGACTTCGCCGCCCTCCCGGTGAGGGTCGAGGCGGTGGTCTTCACGCCCGTCCTGCGGCCCGAGGTGGAGGAGAGCATCGCGCGCGTGCTGGCCGAGCGGCTGGGCGAGGAGGTGCGGCTCGAACTGGTGCAATACGAGGTCGGCACCGCCGCCACCGCCGCCGAGCGAGCGCAGCTTTCCGCCGCGCGCGAGCAGGGCGAGCGCGCCGCCTCCACCCGCGCGGCGGCGCTGGCAGTGCGCCTCGCGCTGGCTGCGGGGGTCTCGACAAGCGAGATGTTGATCGACGAGCCCCGCCGCCGCGCGCTGGTCCGCGCCGAGCCGCTGCCGGGCGCGAGCCTTGCGACCTACCGCGCGCTTGAGGCGCGGATCGCGGGCAGCGAGCCCGACTGGCGGATCGAGCTGGTGCCGCCGCCCGCCCCGCTCGCCGTCACGATCCCTGCCGAGGAGGGCGAGGCTGTGCTCGATCTGGTGCAATGGGCTGCGCAACGCTCGGGGCGCGGCGTGGTGCTCACGGGCCCTGCCGCGCAGGCCGAAGCGGCAGCGGAGGTCTTGCGCGAGGGCGGAATTTCGGTGCAACTACAAGGCGGTGGCGCGCCGCTGCGCGCGACCTGGGCGCAAGAGGGGGAATGATCATGCCGAAGCCGACCGCGATCCCGCCGTTCCTCGCCCCACTGCTTGCCGCGCTGCTGGCGGCGGGCACTCCCGCGCTCGCCCAGAACGGCCCCGAGGCGCGCGCCTTCGCGGCTGACGCGCTACCAAAGATCCGCGCCGCTTTCCCCGACGCGGAAGTAGCGCAGGAGCCGGGCGAGCCCTTGCAGATCAACATCACCCGCAAGAGCGAGACAGAGCCCGCGACAATCAATCTCCACCGAGTGTTCGGCTTTTGCCAGAACGTCGACAAGGACGCCTGCGAAGCGGAGCTGACCGGCCTGATCGGGATTCTGGCCAAATCCCCCAAGGCCCCCGAACGCGAAGCGGCCAATCTGCGCGTTATCGTCCGCGACGGGCAATACTGGAACTATGTGCTGGGAACGGGGCTCGACCCGCTGCCCCCGCACCGCCGGATCGGCGATGACCTCTTCGCGATTCTCGCCTTCGACAGCCCCGAGGCGATCGCGCTGGCGCCCGCCGACCGCATCGCCGAGCTCGGCCTCTCGCCCGAGAACGCCTGGCTGTTCGCCGAACGCCAGACCGCTCGGATCATCCCCGGCCTGCCCGAGGAAGGCGCGAAGCTCGATGGCCTGACGGTGTTTCAGGGCGAGGAATACACCGGCTCGATGATGGCCTATGCCGCGCAGTGGGAGGCGCTCGCCGCCGCCAACGGCCCCGACCTTGCGGTGATCGCCAATTCCGACCAGTTCGTGGTCGCCGCGGTGGTGCCGGACGGGGCCGAGCTGGAGAAATATCGCGGCCTCGCCGAGGAACAATGCAAACTCGCCTCGCGCTGCATCTCGCCCAATGTCTACCGCTGGCGCGAGGGCAAATGGGTGATCGCGCGCTGAGCCTTATCCGCTCCAAAGTCCGAGTGCTTTGCCCGTTTCTGGCCCCACCACACCATCGACGACCAGACCTTTCTCGGCCTGAAATGCCGCTATAGCCACTGCAGTTGCATTGCCGAAGATGCCGTCGACAGGCCCGGGATCGATCCCGGCAGCCAGAAGCAACTCCTGAACCCGCACGACTTGCGGCCCGCGCGTGAAGGGGTCGGTCAACTTGATGAGCTTCTTCGACGGAGAATGCTTGAAGTCGCTGTCCTTGGCGGATTGTCCATAGAGAACACCCGGAACCAGCCACCCGCCGCTCCAGTCGCGCTTGTTGGCTCCCGTGATGACAGCCACGCCGACATTGGCGCTGTGCGCCTCAACCGTGCTGTTGTCGCCGCGCGAGATCGCCACATGGCCGATTTTGGTGCCGGCGAAACCGGGTTTGCGGATCAGGATAGCCCCGACGGTGCCGATTGCCTCTCGAACCGGGATGGCGCGACCGCCGACAAGGCTCGCCTCGTGCCACCAGCCGGAATAGGATTCGCCCGTCTGGATGTTGGGGGGCCTGACCGCGATGACCTGTTTGTAGGCATGGTAACACGCCCAAGATACGAACTCTGCGCAGTCCCATGGGCCGGACCAGTTCGGATTAGCCAGATGGACTCTCGCGCCCAGAACATACCTTTGGCCGACCCGGGTCATAGCCAAGTCGACAACATCTTTGCCTTCAAACATGATTGCATCCCCTCCCCCGGGCGGAGAGTGCCATATTTTGCAACGATTTCAATAGGCGTTTTGAGGGCTTACGCCGCCAGTGAAATCGGGACGATCTCGCCCGCCAGATAGAGCTTCTTGGCCTTGGCGCGGCTCAGCTTGCCGGAAGACGTGCGAGGCAGAGTGCGCGGGGGGACGAGTTCGACGATGCAGCTCATGCCGGTGACTGAGCGCACCTTGTCCGCGATCTGATCGCGCAGGCGCACGCGCTCTTCGGGGTCGGAGACCTTGCAGTGCACCAGCACCGCAGGCGCTTCCTCGCCGTTCTCCATCTCGATCGCGAAGGCGGCGATGTCGCCGTGGTTGAAGCCGGGGAGCTGTTCCACCGCCCACTCGATATCCTGCGGCCAGTGGTTCTTGCCGTTGATGATGATCATGTCCTTCGCCCGGCCGACGATGAACAGGTAGCCCTTGGCGGTATAGCCCATGTCCCCGGTGTCGAGCCAGCCGTCGACGAGGCAGTCGTTGGTGGCATCCTCGTTGCGGAAATAGGAGTGCATCACGCTCGGCCCCCGGCACCACACCTTGCCGATCTGGTGATCGCCGCGCGTCTTGCCGTCCTCGCCGCGGATCGCGACTTCCATGTCGGGCAGCGCCTTGCCGCAATTGACGATCGCGCGGTAGCGGGCCGGGCGCGAGAGATCGCGGGGCGCGCCCGAGAGGCGCTCTTCCTCGACCAGTTCGACCCGGATGCCCTCGCCCGGCGGCATCACCGTCACCGCCAGCACCGCCTCGGCCAAGCCATAGGAGGGGGTGAAGGAGGAGGCCTTGAAGCCCGCTTCGGCAAAGGCGTTGACGAAGTTCTGCATCACGTCAGGGCGGATCATGTCCGCGCCATTGCCCGCGATGCGCCAGCGCGACAGGTCGAAGCGGTCGGCAACGTGGCTCTGGCTCGAGATGCGGCGCGCGCAGATGTCGTAGCCGAAGGTCGGCGAGTAGCTCAGCGTGTTGCCCGGATTGCGGCTGATCATGTCGAGCCACGCCAGCGGGCGGCGCGCGAAGGCATCGGGCTTGAGGTAATCGCCCGACACCTGATTGGCGATCAGCGACAAGAGGCAGCCGACCAGGCCCATGTCGTGATACCACGGCAGCCAGCTGACGCAGCGGTCATTGGTGCCGAGGTTCATTGTGGTCGAGTGACCATAGAGGTTGTGCAGCAGCGCGCGGTGGGTGACCGCGACGCCGGTCGGGAAGCGGGTCGAGCCGGAGGAATATTGCAGGTAGCAGATATCGTCCGGCGAGGCCTGCGGCAGTTCGCATTCGGGGGCGGGGCGTTGGCCGAAATCCTGCCAGCTGGTCGCCTCGCAGCCCTGGCGCGCGGCGGCGGCCTCGGCCATCTCGGCGATCTCGCCGGGGTAGATGAGGAGCTTGGGGTCCGAGCTCATCAGCTGGATCGCAAGCTGGTCGATGTAGTTGTCCTTGCCGCCGAAGGTGGTCGGCAGCGGTAGCGGCACCGGCCAGGCGCCGGCATAGACGCAGGCGCAGAACAGCGCGGCGAAATCGGGGCCGGTCTCGGCGATCAGCGCAACGCGGTCTTCCCGGCCGATGCCCGCCGCGATCAGGCGGCGTGCCATGGTCAATGCATCTTCGCGCATGGTCTTATAGGGGTAGACCCGCGCCAGTTCGCCGCGCATGTCGTGGAAGTTGAGCCCCTTGCGGCTCTGCGCGGCGTAGTCGATCGCTTCGTTGAAGGTTGCAAATTGCGCACGGATTCGTGGCAGGTCGCAGTCATTCGGCGTCGGCGTCAGGGCGGCGTCGGTCATAATTTTCAGCGATACCCGTAAGTTGCGGCGCGTTTCATGACGATATCCCGTTCGCGCTCTGGCATAACCCCGTGTCGCCGAGCATAGTCCGGCGGCGTCCAATGTTTCGCATTGATAAGGAAAGTGGCACGAATAAGGCGAAATGGTTTCAGGTAAAGCGAATTCGTCATCACCCGGTCGCATGGCCGGGGAGGATCGCGGCCCCGGGGGGCGGCGCGAGAAGCGGGCGAAACCCCCGCTGACCGAGGCGAAACTGCGCGATCTGGCGCTCCATTATGCGGCCCGCTTCGCCTCGACCGGCGCGCGGCTCGAGGTCTATCTTCTGCGCAAGATCAGGGAACGCGGGCTGGCCGAGGATGGCGACGGGCGCCCGACCCAGGTCGATGTCCCCGCGCTCGTCGCCCGGCTGGTGGAACTCGGCTATGTCGATGACGATGCCTATGCCCGGATGCGCGCCCGCGATCTGGGCGCACGCGGCTATGGCGCTCGGCGGGTCGAGGAGACCTTGCGCCACGCAGGCGTGGGCGAGGGGCTGCGCCGTCAGCATGCCCCGGGAGAGGCCGCCAGCCGCCGTGCGGCGGCGCTGATGGCGCAGAAGAAGCGGCTCGGCCCGTTCGGTACACAGGCGGAAGGCCTCGCTCCGCTCAGCCAGCGCAAGGCCCATGAAAAAGCCGTTGCAGCAATGCTGCGCGCAGGCCACCAGTATGAACATGTGAAGGCGGTTCTCGCCGCGCGCAGCAGCGCGGAGGTCGAGGAATGGATCGCCGAGGCGCAAGAGGCCGAAGGGACGGACGAACAATGGTAAGGCACATTCTGGCGGCAGCCACGCTCGCGCTCGCACTTGTGGCATGCTCGCCCGGCACCAGCGCGACCGCCACCGCGCAAGCCCCGGCCGGGGCCGAGGCCGCGCGCCACCCGGTCTCGGGCCTCAAGGTGATCGACCTGGTGGTGGATCGCGGCGGCAAGAAGATCGCCTTCAAGGTCGAGCTCGCCGATACCTCCGAGGCCCAGGCCAAGGGCCTGATGTTCCGCACCGAACTGGGCGACTTCGAGGGCATGATCTTCCCTGCCGACGTGCCCCAGGCGAAAGCCTTCTGGATGAAGAACACGCCGCTGAGCCTCGACATCATTTTCATCGGCACCGATGGCCGGGTGCAGAACATCGCCGCCGACACCAAGCCCTATTCGCTCGATTCGGTGAGGTCGGCCGGCATCGCCAGCGCCGTGCTGGAATTGCGTGCGGGCCGGGCCAAGGCGCTGGGGATCGTGCCGGGGGATCTGGTTACCTACACGCTGCCGCAATAGGCCTCGCGATGACCGCGCGCGTGATCGCGGTGGCGCGTGATGCGGGGCATCGCTTCTCTAAGGCGGTCGTACCCGAGATTGCCATCGTCGCCGGTCTCGGTGTCGCGCGCGACGCGCATTGCGGCGAGACGGTCAAGCACCGCTCACGCGTGAGGGCCGATCCCTCGCAGCCCAATTTGCGGCAGGTGCACCTGATCCCCGCCGAGCTGTTCGACGAGGTCGGCGCAAAGGGCTTCACCGTGAAGCCTGGCGATCTGGGGGAGAACATCACCACTCGCGGGATCGACCTGCTCGGCCTGCCACGCGGCGCGGTGCTGCGGATCGGGGCGGCGGTGGCGCTGGAGGTCACCGGCCTGCGCAACCCCTGCGCGCAGATCGACAGCTTTCAGCGTGGCCTGCTCGCGGCGGTGCTGGACAGGCGCGCGGATGGCACGCTGGTCCGCAAGGCGGGCATCATGACGATTGTGCGCGCAGGCGGCGCGGTGCGTCCCGGCGATACGATCTCGGTGGATCTGCCCGCCCCGCCGTTCTTGCCGCTCGAACGGGTCTGATCCGGATTCGCGCTCCGGCAATCATCTTCCACCTTGGCGCTCCCCGCCAATTCCGCTAGGCGCAGCCCCCATGGGAATTCTCGCAAAGATCTTCACCTGGTGGGACGGCGCCACCATCGGCACGCACCTGTGGGCGAGCCGCGCCAAGGGCGAGCATGTCGGCACCGACGGGGCGGGCAACAAGTATTACCGCGCGCGCCCCAAGGCTGCCGCCGCCAACGATGGCTCCTACACCAGCCGCGAAAAGCGCTGGGTGATCTACAACGGCGCCAATGACGCCAGCCGCGTGCCCTCCGAATGGCACGGCTGGCTCCACGGCACCTATGACGAAGTGCCCGAAAGCCACCTTCCCCCGCCGCGCGTGTGGGAGGTCGATTACACCCCCAACGCCACCGGCACCGCCGCCGCCTATCGCCCGCAAGGCGCGCTCGAGCGCGGCGGCCAGCGGGCGCGCGCGGTCGGCGATTACGAGGCGTGGACCCCGGGCAGCGCGGACCGCTGAGGCGCGCGCATGAAGGCCCTCCGCCTTGCCGCTCCGCTGGCCTGCGCGCTGGCTCTGAGTGCCTGCGACGTCTTCACGCAGCCATCGGGCGAGGCGGTCAAGGTCTCGCTCGACGATGCCGCCACCCCCGCCCCGGCTGCCACCGCAATCGCCCCTGCCAATGACTACGGCGCCACCCCGATGAACGAACGGGTCGCGGTGATCGGCCTGCTCAACAAGCGCAACAACGTCTCGGAAGAGATCAAGCTCAAGCCCGGCGAGTCGCGCGAGGTCGGCCCGGTCATCATCCGCGTTGCCGCCTGCGAGCGCACCGCACCCTGGGAACTCCCGCAGCAGACCGGCGCCTTCGTCCAGGTCGACATCCGCGAGCGCGGGGCTGCGCAGCACGCCCGCGTCTTCTCGGGCTGGATGTTCCTCGAAAGCCCGAGCCTCAACGTGGTCGAGCACCCGATCTACGATGTCTGGGTCAAGGACTGCACGATGAGCTTCCCGGGCGAGGAAGGGCCGGCGTCGCCCAAGGATGCGCCCAAGGGCGGCCCGGCGGCCAAGCCCTCTGCCGCGCCTTCGGCCGCGCCATCGCCCGCCGCCGCGCCGTCCGCCGCGCCTGCGGCTGCAGGATAGAGCACCCCCGAGGCGAACTGCCGCCACGCTTCGTCGAGCCCCATCCGCGGCTCGCCCTCGGCCTTCTCGACCAGCCTGCGATACTGCGCCTGCGCCAGCTCGCATGCGCCCATCGAGCGCAGGTGCTCGGTCATGAACTGGCAATCGAGCAGCACCAGGCCTGCGCGCCGCATCAGCGCCACCAGCCATGCGAGCGCGACCTTGCTCGTGTCCGGCACCCGGCTGAACATCGATTCGCCGCAGAACACCCGCTCGAAACTCACCCCGTAGAGCCCGCCGACCAGCTCCGGCCAGCCCTCGCGCCCGACCTGCCAGCACTCGACCGAATGCGCGTGGCCCGCGCGGTGAAGGCCGAGATAGGACTGGATGATGCGCTCCGAAATCCACGTCTCGGGATGATCGGGGCGCGGTTCGGCGCAGGCGCGGATCACCTGCTCGAAGGCGCGGTTCACCGTCACCGCGAAGCGATCGGCGCGGATTACCTTCCTCAGCGACTTGCTGAGATGCAGCCCTTCGAGCGGAATGATCGCCCGCTCGCGCGGCTCGACCCAGAACACCTCGGGATCGTCGCGCCGGTCCGCCATCGGGAAAATCCCGCTGCGATAGGCGAGCAGCAGGGTTTCGACCGGGATCGGGGGGCGGTGCGGCGCGTGCATGGCGCGGTGCAACATACAGAGCCGAGGGGGCTGTGGCAAAGAGGATTGCCTAACCCGGGCCACGGCGCTAATGGCCGCCGCTCAGCGAGTGCAGGGGTGTAGCTCAGCTGGTAGAGCATCGGTCTCCAAAACCGAGGGCCACGGGTTCGAATCCTGTCACCCCTGCCATTTCGTTTTCCGAGCCCGCCTCCGCGGGCTCGTCCTCGCGGCTGATCCTTCGTTTCGCTTCGCTTCTTTCCGGGCCGCTGCGAGCGCGCGTTCGCGCTTGCGGTGCCTTTGGTACCGATTCTCGCGCTTCCCTCTTAGGGGGTGGCTGGGGTGATTCACCACGTCGTTTGTTCATCTCGCCGTAAGCCGAGCCGTGTATTGCTGTCGACGAAACGAGTTCAACCCCTCGCCAGGAGACAGGCAGATGAGCGCCTACACCTTTCGTTCCTCGCGTCCCGACCACTGGGTCAGCCCGCGTCCCACTCGCGATCCGGCCCGGCTGCGGGCGATCCATGGCCCGCTCCAGCCGCTCGAGACGAATGACGGCTGGCTGGCGCGCTTGCTCGCACACCGATGAGGCGGGCGTGGCGGGGATAATTGCAGATCATGCAACCGCCGACCTGCCAATCCCGCAATTTCAAAGGTTCGCGCCCATTCGTGCCATCGCAATATTGTAAAATTCGCAGTTAATTTCATCATTTTGCCACGCCGCTTACACCTGCGTGTCACGGCAGCTATCCATAGTCCTCCCGTTCGAAGATTCGCTTCGAGGGGGACTATTACATCATGGCCAGCACCACCTTTGACGCCGCCTACACCGATGGCGATGTCGATACCAACTTCACCAATCTGCGCACCCTCAACGAGATCGCCGACGAGCGGTTCTCGCGCCGCCAGACTCTGGTCGGCGGGATGCAGGCCTCGGCGACCGCCTTCCTCGGCACCTCGCTGCTGGCCGCTTGCAGCGGCGACGAAGTGATTGGCCCGGCCGAGGCGCTGGTCAACGCCGGCCAGGACGCCACCACCACTGCGGGTCGCCTGGTTACCATCGCCCCGACCGTGAGCGGTTCGGGGACGGCCACGATCACCCAGGTCGCAGGTCCGGCGGTCACGCTGACCGGCACGGGCAACAACCGTTCGTTCTTCGCCCCCGGCGTCGCCGCGGCGACCACCCTGACCTTCCGCGTCAATGCCAACAACCAGATCGATGACGTCAACATCACGGTCAACCCGGCGCAGCTCGGCTTCACCGCCGTGCCCCGCAACCGCGACGACCGCGTCACCGTGCCCGCCGGGCACAATGTCACTGTGCTGACCCGCCTCGGCGACCCGATCCTGGCGGGCGTCCCGGCCTTTGCCAACAACGGCACCGACACCAATTTTGCCGGCCGCATCGGCGATCATGGCGACGCGCTCTATTACTACGGCCTCTCGGCGGCCGGCATGCGCGACGACAACAGCTCGATCCGCGGCCTGATCGTGCAGAACCACGAAAATATCAGCGAACAATATCTCCAGCCCAACGGCCCGACCAATGTTGGCGGCGTGCGGCCCGCGGCTGAAGCGATCAAGGAAATCGAAGCGCACGGCGTTTCGGTCACCGAGATCCAGGACACCGGCAACCGCAACTGGGTGGTGATCAACAACAGCGCGCTCAACCGCCGCATCACCCCCAACACGCCAATGGCGATCAATGGCCCGGTGCGCGGGACGGCGTTCGTGCAGACGGTTGCCTCGCCGACGGGCACGACCTGCACCGGTACGATCAACAACTGCGCCAACGGCTTTGCCGAATGGGGCACCAACCTCACCTGCGAGGAAAACTGGGCCGGCTATTTCCGCCGCGACAACAGCGGCCCCGGGACCGACAACGCCAACCGCACCGCTCGCGAGCTGACCGCGCTGCGCCGCTACGGCGTCAACAGCTCGACCGGCAACAATGCGTGGTCCTCGGTCTCGACCACCGATCCGATCTTCCGCCGCTGGGACGCGCGTGCGGGCACGGGCGCTGCCACCAGCGACTACCGCAACGAGCCCAACACCTTCGGCTGGGTGGTCGAGATCGATCCCTTCAACCCCGCCACCGCCCCGCGCAAGCGCACCGCGCTCGGCCGTTTCGCGCATGAAGGTGCCTGGCTCAGCAACCTCGTCGAAGGCCAGCGCATCGCGGTCTACATGGGCGACGATTCGCGGCGCGAATACATGTACAAGTTCGTGTCGGATGCGGCCTGGACCAATGCCGACCGCAACCGCACCGACCGTCTGGCCGTGGGCGATAAGTACCTCGATGCGGGCACGCTCTATGTCGCGCGCTTCAATGCCGACGGCACCGGCACCTGGCTGCCGCTGGTGTTCGGGCAGGTTCCGACCCGTCCGGCGGTGGGCATGGAGCCCGCCTACACCTTCGCGAGCCAGGCCGACATCCTCGTCAACACCCGCCTTGCCGCCGACGCGGTGGGCGCGACCCCGATGGACCGTCCGGAATGGACCGCGGTCAACCCGGCGAATGGCGAGATCTACCTGACCCTCACCAACAACAACGCCGGCGGGCGCCCGATCACCGGCACCGATGCCGCCAACCCGCGCTCCTTTATCGCGCCGGGCGGCACCGGCTCCACGGCCGGCAACCCCAACGGCCACATCATCCGCATACGCGAGAACGGCGACCTGCCGACCGCGACCACCTTCCGCTGGGACATCTACCTGTTCGGGGCGGATTCGGTCGATGCCAGCGCCAACGTCAACCTCTCGGGCCTTAACGCGGACAACGACTTCTCCAGCCCTGACGGGCTGTGGTTCGCCCGTCCGCAGAACCCCTCGGGCGTGGGCCGTCCGCTGCTGTGGATCCAGACCGACGACGGGGCCTTCACCGATCGCACCAACAACCAGATGCTCGCCGCGCTTCCGGGGCGGGTGGGCGATGGCGGGGCGCGCACCATCACCAACACCAACGGCACCACCGCCACGCAGGCAACCTTCATCGGCACGGCGGCGACCGCGGCCAACCTGCGGCGCTTCCTGACCGGGCCGATCGGCTGCGAGATCACCGGGGTCGACACCACCCCCGATGGCCGCACGCTGTTCGTCGGCATACAGCACCCCGGCGAGAACGGCACCGCCGCCGCGCCGGACAGCAACTGGCCCGCGAACCAGACCGCAGCCGCGCCGGGCGTGCGCCCGCGCTCGGCCGTGGTCGCGGTGACCCGAGCCGATGGCGGCATCATCGGCGTGTAATCCGCGCACACCTCTGCGGTGACGCATCAGGGGGCG
>NZ_JAMNXL010000044.1 GCF_023653175.1 Erythrobacter sp.
CCCCCGCCCGCCTCTATCGCTGGCCCCGGATCCTATCCGGAGGGACACACATAACATGACCGATTTCAAGGATCGCGAGCGCGCCGAGGAAGCCCATTTCGCGCTCGAGGGCGAAACCGCCTTCCGCATCGCCGCGCGGCGCAACAAGCTGCTGGGCGAATGGGCGGCCGGACTGATGAAGCTCACCCCCGAAGAGACAGACGCCTATCGCAAGGCGGTGGTGCAGGCCGACTTCGAGGAATCCGGTGACGAGGACGTGGTGCGCAAGCTGCTCGGCGATCTCACCGCAGCGCAAGCCGATGTCGGCGAGGCCGACATCCGCATGAAGCTCGAGGAAATGACCATCGAGGCGCGCCGCCAGCTGCTCGGCGGGGTCTGACGCCATGCCGATGACCGCACGCCAGATCGAGGACGCGATTGTCGCCGCCCTGCCCGGGGCCGAGGTCGAGCTAACCGACCTTGCGGGCGATGACGACCACTGGGCGGCGACCGTCACCGCCCCGCAATTCGCCGGCCTGAGCCGCGTGGCCCAGCACAAGCTGGTCTATGCCGCATTGGGCGGGCGGATGGGCGGGGTGCTGCATGCCTTGCAAGTCACCACCGTGGTTCCCAAGTAACCTTCATTCCACGCAACACCTGCCAAGGCCGCACATCCCATGTCCGACGTCAACGCGCGCATTTCCGATCTCGTCACCAGCAACGACGTGGTCTTGTTCATGAAGGGCACGCCGCTCTTCCCGCAATGCGGCTTTTCCAGCCGCGCGATCGCGATCCTCGAGCATTGCGGCGTCGCCTATGAAAGCGTCGACGTGCTGCAGGACATGGAAATCCGCCAGGGCATCAAGAGCTTCTCCGACTGGCCGACGATCCCGCAGCTTTACGTGAAGGGCGAATTCGTCGGCGGCAGCGACATCATGATGGAGATGTTCGAGGCGGGGGAACTGAAGGCGCTGCTGGATGAAAGCGGCGTGAAGACTGTTTGATTTTCCGCACCCGCCTCAGCGGGTGCGTCCTCGGCGCTGTTCCTTCGCTGCGCTACGGGCGCCTGCGGGCGGCCGTTCGGCCTTGCGGTCGCTAGCGCGACCGACACCAGCACTACTCATAGAAGTGGCGATGAACCGGCGCGAAGCGCCGCAAGCGCGAACGCGCGTCCGGAGGGGTGGCCCCGCAGGGGCCGGGCCCCCGGAGGCAAGCCAAGCGCGCGGACGCGCGCGCCGGCGCCTGAGGCGCAACAAAAAAGCGCTCCGCAGGACCAGTGCGGAGCGCTTTTTCATTTTCGGGGAGGCGCAACCCGGAGACCAGGAAGGGTCGCGCCTCGCGTCGAAGACCATTGGGACCGCACCACTCAATGCACGCCCCGTGCCAAACTCGAAAAACCACGGAAATCCGCCATTTTTTGGAAATCTTGTCACGCCCTTAACCGCGAGTTGTAAAGCGCCCCGACACCCCTTGCTCCGCCAGTGCGTGGCGCTGCGGCAGCAATTGGCCTTGGGTCTTGGCAAGGACGCGCCATGCGGCCATCCTTTGCCGCGATGACCACCGAATCCGCACCTGCAGGCATTCCCGCCGCTACCATCATCATCTTCCGCAACCCGCCCGGCAGCAACGGCGCGCCGGAGGTGCTGATGACCGTGCGCTCGCGCAACATGACCTTCGCAGGCGGGATGGCGGTGTTCCCCGGCGGGCGGGTCGATCCGGCGGATTACGCGCTCGGCGAGGAAGTCGCAGCCGCCCACGGCCTCACCCCCGATGAAGCCGCCCACCAGATCGCCGCAGTGCGCGAGACGCTCGAGGAGACCGGCCTCGCGCTCGGCCTTTCGGGCGAGATCAACGCGGCCAGCGCCGACGCCGCGCGCAAGATGCTGGCCGAATGCGCCGCGCTCGCCCCGGTGCTCGAGGCCTTCGGCTGGCAGCTCGACCTGGCCCAGATCACGCCCTTTGCCCGCTGGTTTCCCAAGAACGAGGCGATCGCGCGGGTTTATGACACGCGCTTCTACCTTGCCGACCTTGGCACCGGGGCGGTCGACGTGTCGATCGACCATGCCGAGAACACCCACCTGTTCTGGACGACCGCACAAGGCGCACTCGATGCGGCCGAGCGAGGTGACATAAAGCTGATCTTCCCCACCCGCCGCAACCTCGAACGCCTCGCGCTGTTCGCTAGCTTCGCCGAGGCCAAGGCACAGGCCGAGGCGATCCCGGTGCGCACGATCATGCCGCAGGTGGTGGAGCAGGACGGCAAGCCGTGGCTGACGATCCTCGCCGACGCGGGCTATCCGGTTACGGGCGAGTTGCTGGAGACGGTTGCACGCGGATAGGCGGCGAAAAATCCGCCCGGCGAATCGCTGGTGGGACAATTGGTATCGCTACCATTGCGATCCATGCGGCCTTGCATTCGTATTTTGTCGACCATATTCGTAAATTTTACAGCGTATTGAAACTCGCGCGTCGATGCACCCCGCACACGCTGTCGCCATCCGATTGACTTCCGCCCGCATATTTTACAACATTCATGTTAGCGTTAGCAAAAAACGCTGGGTACGGCGGGCATGGCCGCCGCGGGAGAGGGACATGATGGGCCACCGGGCCTCCACACGCGCTTGCTTTGCGGCAGGCCTGCTCGCAGCCGCGAGCCTTGCCACCATGGCAATCGCGCAAACAGCCCCTGCCCCTGCTCCGGGCACCGCAAATCCCGAGCAGTGGCCCGCCTACACCTACCCCGTGCCCACCCGCGCCGATCACGAGGCAATGATCGCGGACCTGATCGCGCGCATGACCATCGAGGAGAAGGTCGGGCAATTGGTACAGGCCGACCTGTGCTGCGTGACGCCTGAGGACTTCCGCAGATACAAGCTCGGCTCGCTGCTGGTCGGCGGCAATTCCGGCCCCAATGGCAACGACCTTTCGCCCGCTCCGGACTGGCTGAAGGCGGCGGATGATTTCTACCTTGCCTCGGTCGACCGCTCGGACGGCGGAGTCGGCATCCCGATGATCTGGGGCACCGACGCGGTCCACGGCCATTCGAACATCATCGGCGCGACGCTGTTCCCGCACAATATCGGCCTTGGAGCGATGCGTGATCCGGCGCTGATCGAGAAGATCGGCGCGGTCACCGCCAAGGAGATCCGCGTCACCGGACAGGAATGGACCTTCGCGCCGACCGTCGCCGTGCCGCAGGATTTCCGCTGGGGCCGCGCTTACGAGGGCTATTCCTCCGATCCCGATCTGGTCGCCTCCTATGTCGGCGCGATGGTGCGCGGGCTGCAGGGGCCGCCCACGGGCGACAACCTGCTCGCCGGTCCCTACGTGATCGCCTCAACCAAGCACTTCCTCGCCGATGGCGGCACCGACAACGGGGTCGATCAGGGCGACAGCTCGATCAGCGAAGCGGCGCTGCGCGACATTCACGGGAAGCCCTACGGCCCCGCAATCGCCGAGGGCGTTGCCACGGTGATGGTCAGCTTTTCGAGCTGGCAAGGCGTCAAGATGACCGGCAACCACTCGCTGGTGACCGGCGTGCTCAAGGAGCGGATGGATTTCGGCGGCTTCGTCGTTTCCGACTGGAACGCCCACGGTCAGGTCGCCGGCTGCACCAACGAGGCCTGCCCGCAGGCGCTGATGGCGGGCGTCGACATGTACATGGCGCCCGACACGTGGAAGCCGATCTGGAACGACCTCCTCGCCCGCGCCAAGGCGGGCACGATCCCGATGAGCCGCATCGACGAGGGCGTCGCGCGGATCCTGCGGGTCAAGGCGCGGCTCGGGCTGTTCGATGCGGGCAAGCCCTCCGACCGGGCATATTCGGGCCAATACGAACTCCTCGGCGCGCCCGAGCACCGCGCCGTGGCGCGCGAGGCGGTGAGGAAGTCGCTGGTGCTGCTCAAGAACCAGGGCGTGCTGCCGATCGCGCCGGGCGGACGCCTGCTGGTTGCGGGTGACGGCGCTGACGACATTGCGCGTCAGGCCGGCGGCTGGACGCTGAGCTGGCAGGGGACAGGCCTCAACAACAGCCATTTCCCCGGCGCGACCTCGATCTGGGGCGGCCTCAAGCAAGCGGTCGAGGCTGGTGGCGGCAGCGCGGTGCTCTCGCCCGATGGCAGCTACACCGACAAGCCCGATGCCGCCGTGGTGGTGTTTGGCGAGACCCCCTATGCCGAGTTCCAGGGCGACCGTGCGGCGCTGCTGCTCGATCCCGAGCACACTGGGCCCTTCGCGACGATGAAAAAGCTGAAGGCAGCTGGCGTTCCGGTGGTCGCGGTGATGGTCACGGGGCGGCCGCTCTATGTGAACCCCGCGCTCAACGCTGCCGATGCCTTCGTCGTCGCATGGCTGCCGGGGAGCGAGGGCGGCGGGATCGCCGACGTGCTGGTGGCAGATAGCTCGGGCAAGCCCCGCTTCGACTTTGCGGGCAAGCTCCCCGCCGCCTGGCCGCGCACCGCGCAGATCGCCGAAGGGGCGCTGTTCCCGCTCGGCTATGGGCTCGATTACGCCTCGCCTGCCCCGGCCTTCGCCGCCCTGCCCGAGCTTGATGCCTCGGCCACCGGGGCGGACGCGCGGGTGTGGTTCAATGCCGGCACCCCGGCGGCGCGCTGGTCGCTGTGGGTGGCGGGGACGAAGGACGAGGTCGAGACCCGCGTCACCACCCTCCCCGCCGAGGCCCTGGGTGGCCGCGCGCGGGTGACGGCGGAGAACTACCGGGTTCAGGAAGGCGCGCGCCGGATCGCCGTCAGCGGCGGCACGGCCAGCGCGCAGCTCGGCAAGTTCGAAACCATCGACGTGTCGCGCGAGACCAATGGCGATGTCATGGTGCTGGTGACGATGCGGGTGTGGGACGCGCCCGATGCCGCGCGGATCGGCGTGCGGGGCCCGGGCACCGACGGCTTCACCGCCGTCACCCTGCCCGAGTCTTCCGGCTATGTGCGCTACGGCATTCCCTTGAAGTGCCTGCGCGGCAAGGGCGCGGATGTCGCGAAGCTCGACCGGCCCTTCGTTATCGAGACGCAAGGCAAGGCCGATTACGCGATCGCCGAAGTGCGCCTCGGCAGCGATGCCGAGCAGATATTGCCGTGCCGCTGAGGCATGCGCGGAATTGAACACAGGCCGTAAGAGCCGACACCACGGAGAGACCCATGAACCTCAAGGCTTTCGCTTCGCTGCTGCCGCTCGCGGCGCTGACCCTCGCGCCGATGGCAGCGGCCCCCGTCGCGGCGGCTCCTGCCGTCACCAAGCCGCTGCCGGTGGGCACCTGCATCAACCTCGGCAACACGCTCGAACCGCAATTCGAGGGCAGCTGGGGCGGCGTTCCGGTGCGCCGCGAGGATCTGCAGCGCATTGCCGCGGCCGGCTTCAAGACCATCCGCCTGCCGGTGCGCTGGCACAACAAGACCTCCGACAAGCCGCCTTACACGGTCGATCCCAAGTGGATGGCGCGCGTGAAGCAGATCGTCGACTGGGCGCTGGCCGAGAACCTCAACGTCATCCTCAACAGCCACCATTTCGACCCGATCCATGATGATCCGCTGGCCGTCGCCTCATGGCATGGCGGCGTGTGGAAGCAGATCGCGGAAACCTTCAAGGGCTATCCCGAGGAAACGCTGTGGTTCGAGCTCGAGAACGAGCCGCACAAGAACTTCAACCACACGAACCTCTTGCAGACCCTCGCCCCGTCGCTGGCCGAGGTGAGGAAGCTCCACCCCACCCGCGCAGTGATCATCGGGGGCGAGAACTGGAGCGGGATCAAGTCGCTCGAAACCCTGCCGTTGCCGGATGATCCGAACATCCACCCGACCTTCCACTACTACGATCCCTTCACCTACACCCACCAGGGCGCGGAATGGACCAAGCCCGACATGCCGCCGGTGGGCCGGCCCTTCCCCACCACGCAGGATGCCAGCCAGCTTGCGCGCGATGTGGCGAGCATCCAGACCTATATCGCCCGCACCGGCAAGACTCCCTTCATGGGCGAGGTCGGGGCCTATGACCGCCATATTCCGCTCGCCGACCGGGTGAAGTATCACCGCATGATCACCGATGCTTTCGCGCCGACGGGGATTGGCATTTGCGTCTGGGCCTATACCAACACGTTCCCTTTCTACGACCACGAGAAGAACCGCTGGCTGCCGGGCATGCGGGGCGCGCTGGGGCTGAAGGAAGACTGACGAGGAGATGACCGGGATCATGTTCAACCGCCTGACCACCCTTGCTGCCGGCGCCGCGCTGCTCGCGCTTGCCGTGCCCGCCGCCGCCGATCTGCCGCCCGCACTCAAGGCCTTCGACGAACAGGTGCCGGGCGATCTGATCAACGATCCCACCCGGATCGACTGGGACAGCTACGGCCCTGCCTTCAATGCCGGCGCGCGGCAGGCGGCCGACATTCCCGGCGGGGGCGCGGCACGGGTGTTCACGGTCGCCGAGCGCGGGGACTTTCCCTATCGGGCGGCCGCCAACATCCCGCTGCTCGAGGGCATCGCCACTGGCGAGCAGGTGACGATCGGCTTTTATGCCCGCGTGGTCAGCACCGAAAGATCGGACGGCAAGGGGGTGGTCAGCGTGCGCTTCCAGGAGAACGTCGCCCCCTATGCCGGATTCGGCGACACCACGGTGCTGATCGGCAGCGACTGGGAATGGCACGAGGTCACCGCCAAGGCCGACCGCCGCATCCGCAAGTCCGATGCGCTGGTGACGCTGCAACTGGCAGGCGCCAAGCAGGTGCTGGAAATCGGCCAGGCCATTGTCGTCAAGAACGCCGCCACCATCCAGACCACGCAGGCCACCGCGCCTGCGCCGACGCTGCAGGACGCCGCCGGGATAGAGATGCCCGACAGCCTTCGCACCGCCGGCCAGCTCGTTAACGATCCCGCCAACCGGGGCTGGGCCAATGGCGGCACCGGGGGCACCGTGCTGCCGCTCGAGGTGCCGGAGATCTGGCTCAAGAAGGCAACCCGCTACACCACCACCGCGGTGGGTGCGAACCGCTGGGATCTGGTCACGGGCATTCCGATCGTGCCGGAGGTGAAGGAAGGCGACACCTTCGTCGCGGTCGTGATCGCGCGCACGATCAGCGCGCAGACCGATGACGGCATGGGGCTGGTCTATGCGCGCCTCCAGAGCGGCACCCCCCCTTACGAAGGCTTCGGCGACAAGGCCTTCAAGCTGGGAGCCAAGTGGCAGATGATCAGGCTTCCGTTCACCGCCACCCGCGGCTTCGGGGCGGGCGATGCCAACGTGACGCTGCACTTCGCCGCCGCGGCGCAGACCGTCGAGGTGGGGCCGGTCTACGTCTTCAAGACCAACTGAGGCCCCCGCGCCGCTCTCCGGGCCTCATGGCCCCGGGGAATAGGCATAGGGGCCGACCACCAGCCCGGTGAACAGCCCGGCGTGAACCGAGGCGAGCGGCTCGACATTGATCGGGCCGCCGACCCGGCGCCATGCTGCCCCGCCCTCTTCGCGGAAGAACACCTCAGCCGCGCCGCCGTCGAGCGACAGCTTCAGTTCCACCGGCCCGGTGGTCGCGAGCGGGGAGGAGGCGACCTCGTTCCCGCCCGCCCAGTCGCTTGGCCCGGTGCGCAGGCGCACGACGATCCGCCCCTGCTCCTTGCCAGCAGCGAGGAAGTGCGTTTCGTCCATGAAGGCGAGCAGCCCGGCAAAATCGCCGCGCCGCTCAGGGGTGAAGTCGAGCCGGGTGGCGAAGCTTGCCTTGTGGTGGCGCAGCCGCCGTCCGGTAAAGGCGGGCCGAGCCATGCCGCCGGGCGCGGCGGGGCCGGCGGTGACCTCGAGCGCACCGCCCTTCACCGCCCACTGCGCCGCCGCGCCGGGCGTGCGCAGCGCGAGCCATTCGTTGGAAAGCGGCGCAGCGAACTCCTCGCGCCAGTTGTCCCACGCCGCCCCTGCCGAGGCGGGAAGCTGCGGCGCCGTCGGCGTCAGCGGGACGGGCGCGCCCCTGTCGAGAAAACGCGGCCAGCCATCCTTCCACGTCACCGGCAGCAGAAAGGTCTCGCGCCCCAGCAATGTCGATTGCCCGGCAAAGGGCCGCGTGGCGAGGAACACGCCCCACCAGCTCCCGTCATCGAGCTGGACGATGTCGGCATGGCCGGTCGCCTCGATCCGGTCCGGCCGCCCCGCGGGAAGATCGCGCTGGGTGAGGATCGGGTTGTTCGGCCCCGGCACATAGGGGCCCTGAAGCCCGCGCGAGCGATAGATCGTCTGCGAATGCTGGTCGGCCGTGCCGCCTTCCGCGGTGAGGAGGTAATACCACTCGCCGACCTTGTAGATGTGCGGCCCCTCGGCCCAGATCGGCTTGGTTGCAGGGTCGACGCCCTTGTCGCGCAGCAGGATGCGCTTGGGCAGCATGGTCATCGCAACAGGGTCGAACTGCTGGAGCCACAGCGCGCGGTGGCCTTCGTACTCGGCCAGGCCCGGGGGCGCGTCGTTGTAGACGATCCACGCAGTGCCATCCGCCTCGAAGTGCAGCGAGGGGTCGATCCCGCCGAAATCGAGCCACACCGGATCGCTCCACGGCCCTGCCGGATCCTCGGCGGTAATGACGAAATTGCCGCCGCATTCGATGCAGGTGTTGACGATCCAGAACCGCCCGTTGTGGTGGGTGATCGCGGGCGCAAACAGCCCGCGGTTGGTGCCGATGCCGCTGAAGTCGAGCATCCCCGGCCGGTCGATGGCATTGCCGATGATGCGCCAGTTCACGAGATCGGTCGAATGCAGGATCGGCAGCCCCGGATACCAGCTGAAGGTCGAGGTGACGCCGTAGAAATCCTTGCCGACGCGCACGATCGAGGGATCGGGATGGAAGCCAGGGATCACCGGATTGGCGTAGCGCCCCTCGGGGGCCTTCACCTCGGCGGATTCGTAGGCCAGCCAGTCGAAGCTGGCGACCACATCGCGCGCCGCCGCGCCCTGCGCGCTCCCCGCCAGCACCAGTGCCCCGGCAAGCATTCCCGCTTTCAGCCGCATTGCATTTCCTCCCCTTGTCCTGCTCGCTTGAGGGCTTGTCGGCCCTGCGATTGTATGCTTATGGTAGCGCTATCAGTGAGGGAGGCAAGAGCCAGAAATGGCCGAAGGGATACTCAAAAGTCTGCCCGCGGATTTCCGCGAGGGGCACTTCATAGGCCGGGCGCTCTCGCCTGCCGGGCCTCATGTCATCACCATCCAGGGCGGCGTGACCCACGACCTGACGCATGTCGCCAGCACGGTCGCGGGCGCCATCGCGCGGCGGGCCTTTACCGGCGGCACGGTGATCGGGCCGGTCGAGGCGGGGCTTCCCGAAGGCTGGAGCCTGCTCGCCCCCACCGACCTGCAATGCATCAAGGCAAGCGGCGTGACCTTCGCGCTTTCCGCCATCGAGAGGGTGATCGAGGAACGCGCGCGCGGCGATGCATCGGCTGCCGCAGCGATCCGCACCCAGCTTGAGGACACGATCGGCAGCGGCATCCGCTCGGTCGTGCCCGGCAGCCCTGCGGCTGCGCAGCTGAAGGCCGCACTGATCGAGCAAGGCATGTGGTCGCAATATCTCGAGGTCGCGATCGGCCCGGACGCCGAGATCTTCTCCAAGGCCCCGGTGCTCTCGGCGGTCGGCACCGGCGCACTCATCGGCGTGCGTTCGGATTCGCACTGGAACAATCCCGAGCCGGAGGTGGTTCTCGCCTGCGACGCGCATGGCGAAGTCGTCGGCGCGTGCCTCGGCAATGACGTGAACCTGCGCGATTTCGAAGGCCGTTCGGCGCTGCTCCTGTCCAAGGCCAAGGACAACACCGCCTCCTGCGCGATCGGCCCCTTCATCCGGCTGTTCGACGATCATTTCACCATCGACGATGTGCGCTCCGCCGCAATCGAGCTGGTGATCGATGGCCCCGAAGGCTACCTCCTGAAGGGGCGCAACGATATGAGCCAGATCAGCCGCGATCCGCTCGATCTGGTCGCCCAGTGCCTCTCGGAGCATCACTACCCCGATGGCTTCGTCCTGTTCTGCGGGACGCTGTTCGCGCCGACCCAGGACCGCGACACGCCGGGCGCGGGCTTCACGCACAAGGTTGGCGACGTGGTGACCATCAGCTCGGAAAAGCTCGGCGCCCTGCGCAACACGGTGACCACATCGCGCGATGCGCCCGCTTGGACGATGGGCTTTGCCGCCTTTGCGAGGAACCTTGCGGCCCGCGGGCTGATCGAGGCGATCTGATAGATTACTCAAGTGGAACAGGGCGCTATGGATAGGGACGATCCGGGCGCCCGATACGGGATGGGGAAGACAGGACTTGGACGCGCAAACCAGCAGCGCCGGCGTGAACAGCGCGATCTACCCGAGCCTTACGGGCAAGCGGGTGATCGTCAGCGGCGGCGGTTCGGGCATCGGCGAGGCGATGGTGGAGGCCTTCGCCCGGCAGGGCGCGGCAGTCGCCTTCGTCGACATTCAGGACGCCCCGAGCGAGGCGCTGATAGCGCGGCTCGCTGGCGCCGATGTCACGCCGCATTTCGCGCGCTGCGACATCACCGATTGCGAAGGCTATACAGCCACGATCAATGACCTGATCGCCCGCCTCGGCGGGTGCGACGTGCTGATCAACAACGCCGCCAGCGACGACCGCCACACAATCGATGACGTGACCCCCGCCTATTGGGACGATCGCATGGCGGTGAACCTCAAGCACCAGTTCTTCGCCGCCAAGGCGGTGGTGCCCGCGATGCGCGCGGCGGGCGGCGGGGCGATCGTCAACATGGGCTCGATCAGCTGGCACCTAGGCCTCAGCGACCTTGTCATCTACCAGACCGCCAAGGCCGCGATCGAGGGGCTGACCCGCAGCCTCGCCCGCGAGCTCGGGCGCGACAATATCCGCGTCAACACCATCGTCCCCGGCAATGTCCAGACCCCGCGCCAGATGCGCTGGTACACCCCCGAGGGTGAGGCCGAGATCGTCGCCGCGCAGTGCCTTGACGGTCGCATCCAACCCGCCGACATTGCCGCGATGGCGCTGTTCCTCGGCTCCGACGATGCGCGCTTCTGCACCGCGCACAACTACTGGGTGGACGCCGGATGGAGATGACCTTGCCTGTCAAACAGGTGCTCGCCGCCGACTGCCTTCTGGGCGAAGGCGTGCTGTGGGACGCGGAGCGCCGCGTTGTCTGGTTCGTCGACATCAAGCGGCACCGTTTGTGGCATTTCGACCCGGCCACCGGCAGCAATCGTTTCGCCGAGGCGCCCGCCGCGATCGGCTGGGCGATCCCCGCGGAAGGGGGGCTGCTCTTGTGCGGCTTGAAGGACGGGCTCTACACCTTCGATCCCGAAAACGACACCTTCACAAAGCTTTGCGAGGTCCCCGGAGAGCCCGCCGGCAACCGCCTCAACGACGCCTGCACCGACCCCTGGGGCCGGGTGTGGTTCGGCTCGATGGATGATAGCGAGGCCGGGGCGACGGGGCGCTTCTACGTCTTCGATCGCGGCGAGATCCGCGCCGCAGGGCCGAGCGGGATTGCCATCACCAACGGCCCGGCCGTGAACTCCGACGGCAGCCGCATCTATTTCACCGACACGGGCGGACAGAAGATCTTCGCCGCCGACCTCTCCGAGGCGGGCCTCGGCGAGGTGCGCCTTTTCGCCGACACCGGCGCGCTGTTCCCGAACGCCTACCCTGATGGGCCGGTGGTCGACAGCTTCGACCATGTCTGGACGGGGATGTATTTCGGCGGCTGCGTCGCCCGCTTCACCCCCGAGGGCAAGCTCGACTGCACCATCGCCATACCGGCGCGCGACATCACCAAGATGGCGTTCGGGGGAACAGACCTCAAAACTGCCTTCGTCACGACCGCGACCAAGAACATGTCCCAACAGGACATGGCCGAGCGCCCGCTCGCCGGCAGCCTGTTCGCCTTCGCCGCCCCCGTCGCAGGCTTCCCGCAGGCCCGCGCGAGGCTTTCGTGAAGCATCGCCTTTTCAGAGGTCTGCCGCTCGCTCTTGCGATGCTCTGGCCCGCCGCTGCGCTTTCCAACCCGGTGCTCGATGCCGGATTTGGCGACAATATGGTGTTGCAGAGCGGCACGCCGTTGACGCTCTCGGGACGGGCAAAACCGGCGACCAGCGTCACACTGACGCTCGATGACCGCGCAACGACGACGCAATCCGACGCCAAGGGCGCCTTTTCGGTCACCCTGCCCGCGCAATCCAACTCGGCTGCGCCGCACACCCTCACCATCAGCGATGGCTCGGGTTCAACAACCTATCGCAACATCCTGATCGGCAATGTTTTTCTGTGCGGCGGGCAATCCAACATGGAATTGTCGGTCGACCGCGCGCTCGATGTCTACAATCAGCTCCGTCTCGCGAGCGATGACGGCATCCGGCTGCTGATGGTGCCCAAGGCGACCGCGCCGGTGCCGCAGACCGCCTTTGCCGCGCCGGTTGCGTGGAAGGCGGCGACCAGCGAGACCGTCGCGCCGTTTTCGGCCGCCTGCTTCTACATGGCAAAAAGCCTGCGTAGGAAAGACCCTTCGACGCCGGTCGGCCTGATTCACTCCAATTGGGGCGGCAGCGCGGCGCGGGCGTGGTACGATCCCGAGGGCGCGAAGGCGATCGAGGGCCCCCGCGCGCTCGAACTGCTCGATCTCTATGCCCGCGATCCCTATGCCGCCACGCAGGCCTTCGTGACGCAGTGGTTCGACTGGTGGCGCAAGGCGGATCAGGGCCGCGAGCCGTGGAAGAACAGCGCGCTGCTGGGCTGGAAGCCGATCCCGAAGTTCTCGTTCTGGAACGAATGGACGGGCACCGGCCTCGACACGGCCCCGCGCGCCAATGTGTGGCTGCGAAAGGTCATCACTCTCACCCCCGAACAGGCGAAGGGCGAGGGGCAACTCGCGATCGGCGCAATCGACGACATGGACCTGACCTTCGTCAACGGTCATCCGGTCGGCTACACCTTCGGCTGGGGGGTGGAGCGCAGCTACCGTGTGCCGCCCGCCCACCTGAAGACGGGCCGCAACGAGATCCTGATCGCGGCGAACAACATGTGGGACACCGGCGGCTTCTTCGCCGGCCCCGAGCGCCTCGCCTTCACCGCCGCCAATGGCGAGCGCGTGATGCTGGGCGCTGACTGGGACTATGCGCAGACCGCCGTCACCAGCATCCCGCCGCGCAGCCCCTGGGACGCCAACGCGGGCCTCGGCGTGATGCACAACGCGATGATCGCGCCGCTCGGACGGATGCGCCTTGCCGGCGTCGCCTGGTATCAGGGCGAGGCGGATGTCGGCCAGCAAGCCTATAACAAAAAGCTCGCCGCGCTGTTTGCCGGGTGGCGCCGCCAGTTCGGCCCGCAGACGCGAATGCTGGTGGTGCAACTCGCCGATTTCGGCGAGCGCCGTTCGGCTCCGGGCGAGTCCGGCTGGGCGAAACTGCGCGACGAGCAGCGCCTTGGCGTCGCGGCGGATGCCAACGCCGCGCTGGTCACCGCAATCGACATTGGCGAGCCGACCGACATTCACCCGGCCAACAAGAACGACCTCGGCAAGCGCCTCGCCGCCGCCTTCGATGGTCGTGCGATGCCGATGCCGCTGGGCGCTGAGCGCGAGGGTTCCCGCGTCACGGTCAGCTTCACCGGGATCGCAGGCGCGCTCGCCGTGCAGGGCGGGCCCCATCCGCTCGGGGTCGAGCTGTGTGGGGCCGCCTCCGGCTCCTGCCAATTCGTGATCGCGCGCGCCGAGGGCGACCGGCTGACCATCGCCGTGCCCGACGGCATGACGCCCACCCGCGTGCGCTATGCCTGGGCCGATGCGCCGGTGGTGAACCTCGTCGACGGCGTGGGGATGCCGGTGCCGGGGTTCGAGCTGGCCATCGCGCCATGACCTTTACCCGCCGCGAGAGCCTTGCAGGCTCGGCGGCGGGCGCGTTAGCGCTGGCGGCGGGGGGACACGCCGCCAGCGCCGCGCCCTCCCCCTCGCCCGATTTCGTCACCCGCGACGGGACCCGGCTGCTGCGCGGCGGCAAACCCTACCGGATCACCGGCGCGAACCTGTGGTATGCCGCATGGCTCGGGGCGGACGCGGATTATGGCGACCGCGCAAGGCTCTTGCGCGAGCTTGACCGGCTGCAAGCGCTCGGCATCAACAACTTGCGCGTCATGGCGGCGGCCGAGGAAGGCCCGCTCAGGAATTCGATCAAGCCCGGCTTCACCCGCGCCGACGGCAGCGCCAATGCGGCGCTGTTCGAGGGGCTGGACTTCGCCCTCGCCGAGATCGCCAAGCGGGGCATGACCGCAGTGCTGGTGCTCTCGAACTTCTGGGAGTGGTCGGGCGGGATGCAGACGCTGCTCCACCGCGCGACCGGCACATATATCGACATGGGCGATCCGGCGCACCCGTGGCCCGCCTTCGCCGATGCCACCGCAGCCTTCTATGCCAATACCGACGCGGTGGCGCGCTATCGCGAGCATGTCGTGCGGCTGCTGGGGCGGCGCAACACGGTCAGCGACGTGGACTATACGCTGGACTCGGCGATCATGGCCTGGCAGCTCGCCAATGAGCCGCGCCCGGGCGGGAGCGACGCGGCGATTGCGGCCAACCGCGCGGCCTATCTCGCATGGATCGCCGACACCGCCGCGCTGATCCGCGCAGGCGCGCCGCAGCACCTCGTCAGCCTCGGGCAGGAGGGAACGCAGGCGACCAATGGCGATGCGTTGCTGGTCGCCGACGCGCACGCCGCAGTCGACTATGTCACCGCGCATATCTGGCCCTTGAACTGGAGCTGGGTGAAGGGCGATGACCTCGCCGGGACATGGCCGGAAGGGCGCCGCAAGGTCGAGGCCTATATCGCCGCGCATGTCCGCATCGCCGAGCAGTCGGCCAAGCCGCTGGTGATCGAGGAATTCGGCTTCCCGCGCGACGCCGAGGCCTATGCGCCCGCAGCCGCGACCACCTTCCGCGAGGATTACTACCGCGTGATCTACGCTGCGGTCGAAGCCAGCTGGGCGAGCGGTGCGGTCATCGCAGGCAGCAATTTCTGGGCGTGGAACGGCGAGGCGCGCGCCGCCCATCCCGACGCGCGCTTCAGGGACGGCGACCGCGCCTATATGGGCGATCCGCCGCATGAGCCGCAGGGCTGGTACGGCGTGTTCGGCAGCGATGCGGCAATGCTCGAGGTGATCCGCGCGCATGTCGCCCGCGCGGCTGCCTAGGGCTTCGGCGGCGGAGCGGTCACCCCGGCCTTGGTCTGGGTGACGGGGCGCATGAGGCCGTCCGCGTCGTAGGTCAGATATTCCACCGTCACCGCCCGCCGCCCGAGCGCGCCCTTCCGCGTCCCGATGGTCAGCGCTGCGTTGTGGAGGAACAGGTACCACTGGCCCTTGAACTGCGCGATGCCGGGGTGGATCGTGAAGCTGCCCTCCCCCGATCCGGTCAGCTCGCCGCGGGGCGTCCACGGCCCGTCGAGCGAGGTCGCGGTGGCATAGGACACGCGCTCGTCGGTGTGGTCGCTGCGGTCCAGCGAGGCGTAGGTGAGGTAGTAGAGCCCGCCCCGCTTGTGGAGCCACGGCCCCTCCTCGAAATGCGGTGGGGTGATTTCGCGGATCGGGCCGTCGATGCTGATCATGTCGGCGCCGAGCCGCGCGATATAGCACTGGCGGTTGCCCCATGCGATCCAGGTGGTGCCGTCATCATCGGTGAACACCGTGGGGTCGATGTCCTCCCAGCTATGCTCGCCCTTGGTAGTCATGTCGTTGGAGATGAGCGCGGAGCCCTTGGCGTCGACGAAGGGGCCTTCGGGCTTGTCCGATACGGCAACGCCAATCGCCTTGCCCGGCTTGGTCTTGTCATGCTCGACGGGCGCATAGAGCCAATAGCGTCCATGCTTCTCGATCACCTGCACGGCCCAGGCGTCGTGTGACGCCCACGTGAAGCCCGCGATGTTCATTACCGGTCCGTGGAAATCCCAGTTCCGCATGTCGGTGGTCGAATAGGCGAGCCATTCCTTCATGTTGAACATCTCGCCATCGGCCGCTTCGTCGTGACTGGTGTAGAGCCACAGCCGGTCGCCGATCACCACCGGCGCAGGGTCGGCGGTGAAGCGGTCGCGGATGATAGGGTTGCTGCCGGGCGCATCCTCGGCCGCGAGCGGTGTCGCGGCCAGCAGCAGAAGAAAAGCGAGCGAGCGCATCAGTGGTTATGGCGCGGCAGTTTCCGCGCCGTGCCCCGGTACTTGAGCGCGAAGTCCATTACCCCGCCTTCGGCCAGCTGCCCGGTCTTTTCGCGGTAGAGTTCCTCCCACGGGGTCTGGCTTTCGGGCACCGGGGGGATGGTCTCCTCGGCCCGGCGGAGCGCGATTTCGACCTCGTCGACCAGCGCGTTGCAGCGCCGCTCATTGAGATCGACGCGGATGATGTCGCCGGTGCGCAGCCAAGACAGGCCCCCGCCGACCGCGCTTTCGGGGCTGACGTTGAGGATCGAGGGGCTGTCGCTGGTCCCCGATTGCCGTCCGTCGCCCAGCGTCGGCAGCCACGGCTTGCCGGCGCGGATCATCGCGTCTGGCGGCTGCATGTTGACCACCTCGGCGCTCCCCGGCCAGCCGATCACGCCCGAGCCGCGGATGACGAGGATGCAGTCCTCGTCGATGGCGAGCGCGGGGTCGTTGATGCGGTGGTGGTAATCGTCCGAACCGTCGAAGACGATCGCGCGGGCTTCGAACACTCCCTCGCTGCCGGGGCGCGAGAGGTAACGGGCGCGGAAGGCGGGGCCGATCACGCTGGTTTTCAGAATGGCGAAATCGAAGAGGTTGCCCGACAGCACCATGAAGCCCGCCTTGTCGATCAGCGGATCGGCGAAGGGCCGGATCATCTCGCGGTCGGGGCTTTCGGCGCCCGCGAGGTTCTCCGCCATGGTCTTGCCGGTGCAGGTGACGGCGTCGCCGTGCAGCTTGCCCGCTTGCAGCAGCTCCCACATCGCCGCGGGCACGCCGCCCGCGCGGTGGAAGCGCTCGCCGAGATACTTGCCCGCCGGCTGCATGTTGACGAGCAGCGGCAGATCATAGCCGTGCGCCTGCCACAGTTCGGTCTCGAGGCTCACCCCCGCATGCGCCGCCATCGCCATGATGTGCGGTTGGGCGTTGGAGGAGCCGCCGATCACGCTGACGGTGGCAATCGCATTCTCGAAGGCCGCGCGGGTCAGGATGTCGGAGGGCTTCAGGTCCTCGAGCACCATCTCGACGATCCGGCGGCCGGTGCGATAGGCCATCTGCCCGCGCTCGCGATAGGGCGCGGGGATCGCCGCGCAGCCGGTGAGCGACAGGCCCAGCGCCTCGGCGACCGCGTTCATGGTGCTGGCGGTGCCCATCGAGTTGCAATGCCCCGCTGACGGCGCGCTGCTGCAAGCGCGGTGGAGGAACTCGTCCTCGTCGATCTCGCCCGCCGCCAGCTTGCGGCGGCTGCGCCAGATCACCGTGCCGGAGCCGACCAGCTCGCCCTCGTGCCAGCCGTCGAGCATCGGCCCGCCCGACAGCACGATAGCGGGGATATCGACCGTCGAAGCGGCCATGATCTGCGAGGGCGTGGTCTTGTCGCAGCCGGTGGTCAGCACCACGCCATCGAGCGGATAGCCGTTCAGCAGTTCCACCAGCCCGAGATATAGGAGGTTGCGATCCAGCGCCGCAGTCGGCCTCCGGCAGTTCTCGAAGATCGGGTGGACCGGGAATTCGATCGGGATGCCCCCCGCATCACGGATCCCGTCGCGAGTGCGTTTGGCTAGGTCAACGTGAATGCGGTTGCAGGGGCTCAGGTCGCTCCCGCTCTGCGCAATGCCGATGATCGGCTTGCCGCTGGTGAGCTCCTCGGGCGTCACCCCGTAATTCATGAAGCGTTCGAGATAGAGCGCCGTCATGTCCATGCGTTCGCGGTTGTCGAACCAGTCGCGCGAGCGCAGGCGGCGGGGTGAAGCTTGATCTGTCATGGAGTTCCGGGTGGTTTGCTGAAAGAGGCGGCGAGGCTCGGCCCCGCGTCGGAATTGCGGCGGATCAGCTGGTAAGCGAGCGTCAGCTGCTCGGCCTTGGCGCGGGTGCTGCGCGGCTTCTGCTTGTGGACGCGGGCGATCATCGCCACGGCCTCGGTGGTCATCTCGCGGATCGGCTGGCGGATGGTGGTAAGCTCGGGCCAGATCGAGCTGGCGAGCTCGGTATCGTCGAAGCCGCATACGGTTATGTCGCCGGGCACGTCGAGGTGCCGGCGGTGCGCCATGGCGACGGTCGCGGCGGCCATGTCGTCGTTGGAAGCGAAGATCGCGGTCGGGCGATGCGCGGCGCTCAGCAGCCGCTCGGCCGCGACCATCCCCGAACGGTAGGTGAACTGGCCTTGCGCGATCAGGCTCTCGTCGATGGCAAGGCCCGCGTCCAGCATCGCCTTGCGATAGCCTTCGAGGCGCTGGCCGCTCGCCACCTGATCGGGGTTGCCGATGATGAAGCCGATGCGTTCGTGCCCCAGACTGATGATGTGCCGGGTCATGTCGTAGGCGGCCTGAAACTCGTCGATCAGCACCGCCCCGTGGCTGCCGCTCGCCCGGCCCGGCCCGACCGCGACCGCGATCCCGCCCGAGGAGCGGATCAGGTCGAGCACGCTCTGGTCGTCGCACAGCGGCGGGGGCAGGATGTAGCCCTCGATCCCGCCGTCGAGCAGCTTGCGGATCACCTTCTGCGCCTCGGCGACATTCTCGCAGGCCTGCACCACGAGATAGATGTCGCGGCGGCTCGCCTCTTCCAGCGCGCCCATCAGGAACTCGCTGAGGTAGGAGGCGGAAGGGTTGTCGAACAACAGCGCGATGCGCAGCTGCGATCCTGCCGCAAGCGAGCGCGCCGCGCGGTTGGGGACGTAATTGAGCTTGGCGATCGCACCGAGCACCTTCTGCTTGGTGTCCTCGCGCACGTTCTCCTCGCCATTGATGACGCGGCTGACGGTCATCGGCGAGCATTGCGCCTCGCGCGCGACATCGGTGATGGTGGGCGCAGCGTTGGAGCGCCGGGCGGCGCGCTTGCGGCTGGGATTGAGCGTTTCGGCCTGCTTGTTCATGGGCAGGGCCATACTGCGGCGAGCCGAGTGTCAGCAAGCGGCATGATAAGCGCTATCATCGCCCATGTCCTTGGGTGCCTCATTGCCCCGGTGCCTCGGGAAAGGCGCGCGCTTTGTAGGCCTCGAGGCTTTCGGGGATCGGCCGCGCGCCGGGCGGTAGCGGGAGGCCGTTCACCGATTGCCAATAGGCGAGCGAGGCATCGCGCCACCAGCGAGCGTCCTTCAGCTCTCTCTCCATGTCGGCGGCAACCGCAGCGTGCCGTTCGGCATCGATATGGCCGCGCAGGCCATCCCAGCCCCGCTTCCGCGCCTGCAATCCGATTTCAGCCCAGGCATATTCGGCGGTGAGGCGTTCCCAAAGCGTGTCCCCGCCCTTGATGCGGCGGTCCCAGGGGACGTGGTGGAACCATAGCACGTATTTGTCGTCGATCGTGTCGAGGTCCGCCCACCGCGCCGCCACGCCCGGCGCATATTGGGCGAGCGCGTTCGAGCCCGTGGCCGTGCGATCGAAGCCGATGCCTTTGCGGTCGGCGCGGTGGTAATAGCACGGGTTCCAGTCGGGCCGCTCAAGATCGCACACCCACGGTGCGGGGCCGTAGTGATGCCTGGTGCCCATCAGGTGCGTCAGGCCGAGGGGCGATGTGTACTGGACCACGGTTTCACGGCTGACGAGCATCATGCGAACGATATGTTCGCGCGGGGTCTCGGCGCGCACGAATGTCTGCGCGATCCATTCGCGGGCGATCTGTTCGCTCGTCAGCGAGGGGTCCCATGCCAGCCGCCCGAAGGCGTACCAGTTGGCGGCGTCGAAATGGGTGCCGGTCCAGTTGCGGTCGCTCCCGACATTGGCGACGCCCGCCATGCCGACGGGGCTGACGATCTGCGCGACGGTTCCGCCGCGCCCGGTGTCGGCGTCCAGCACCTCCTTCCACATCGGCGCCAGATAGGCGATCCCGCCCGCCTGGCCGAGATATTCGCGGGTGATCTGCGCCTCGAGCATAAGGCGGGTCTTGGGCATCGCCCCGAACAGTGGGTGGAACGGCTCGCGCGGCTGGAAGTCGAGCGGGCCGTTCTTGATCTGGAGGATGACGTTGTCGGCGAACTGGCCGTCGAGCGGCTGGAACTCGGCATAGGCCTGCATGGTGCGGTCGGTTCTGTCTTCCGCCCGATAGACAAAGGCGCGCCAGATTACCGTGCCTCTATCTCCCAGCGCGGCGGCGAGCATATTCGCACCGTCGGCATGGCTGCGGCCATAGTCCTGCGGGCCGGGTTGGCCTTCGGAATTGGCCTTGACCAGAAAGCCGCCGAAATCGGGGATCGCGGCGTAGATTTCGTCCGCCTTGGCCTTCCACCACGCCGCCACTTGCGGATCGAGCGGGTCGGCGGTGGCAAGCCCGCCGATATCCTTGGGCGCGCTGAACCGGGCCGAGAGGAACACGCGGATGCCATAGGGTCGCCAAGCATCAGCCAGCCGCGCGAGCTTGGCGATATAGCGCGGCTCCAGCATGAAGGCGCGCGCGTTGACGTTGTTCACGGCGATGGCGTTGATGCCGATGCTGGCGTTCGCTCGCGCATAATCGATCAGCCGCGGATCGAGCTTTTCGGGCAGGTGCCACCAGTCGATGATCGAGCGCCCGGCATAGCCGCGCTCGACGCTGCCGTCGGGGTTGTCCCAGTGGTTCAGCATCCTGAGCGGCATGGCGGGGGCTTCGGTGAGCCGGATCTCGCCGAGCGGCTTGCCCTGCCCCAGCGCGCGCAGCAGGGCAAAGCTGCCATGAAGGCACCCGACATGGTCCTTGGCGGCAATGACGACCGCCTGCCGCCCCTCGATCCGCTCGGGCGCGATGGCAAAGCCTGCCGAACCGTCGCCCTTTTCGTCGCCGCAAGCGAGCACGATCTCGACCGAATCGCCGGCCAGGCGCGGGCGCTCGTAGCCC
>NZ_JAMNXL010000229.1 GCF_023653175.1 Erythrobacter sp.
AAGTGGCTGGCGATCGCCTTCGTGGCGCTTTCGATCCTGCTCGCCGCGCTCGCCGCGCGCGAGAACAGCGGCGGTACAGTCACCTCGACGCTCGATCGCAACGCGCCGGGCGCAGCCGCGCCAGCCAAGCCCGATCTGCTGGCCGATCCGGTGGTGCCGGCGCCGGCTGCCCCGGCCGAGCAGGCACCGGCCGAGCCCGCCCCCGCGGCGCCCGCCAAGCAGTAACGCTGCGCTGCCCGGGACAAGGCCCGCGCCCTTGCCGGGCGCGCGCCGTGGCGTTCCCGCTTACCGACACTGTGGATGGTGCCCGCGTAAGGGCCGCAATTCGCTTGCCCCGAATCCCTCTCGACGCTTAAGGCCCAACTCCCATGGCGCGGTTCATTTTCATCACCGGCGGCGTGGTCTCCTCGCTCGGCAAAGGTCTCATGGCAGCCTCTCTGGCGGCCCTCCTGCAGGCGCGCGGCTATAAGGTCCGCATCCGCAAGTTCGACCCCTATCTCAACGTCGATCCGGGCACGATGAGCCCCTATCAGCACGGTGAGGTCTATGTCACCGACGACGGGGCCGAGACCGATCTCGACCTCGGGCATTACGAACGCTTCACCGGCGTTTCGGCGAGCCAAGCCGATAACATCACCTCGGGCCGAGTCTATCGCGACATCATCGCCAAGGAACGGCGCGGCGACTACCTCGGGGCGACAGTGCAGGTAATCCCGCACGTCACCGACGCAATCAAGGAATTCGCGCTCGCCGACCAGGGCGACAATGACTTCATCCTGTGCGAGATCGGCGGGACGGTGGGCGACATCGAATCCCTGCCCTTCATGGAAGCGATCCGCCAGCTCAGGAACGAGCTCGAGCCGTTCCAGACGGTCAGCGTCCATGTCACGCTGGTGCCCTATATCAAGGCTGCGGGCGAGTTGAAGACCAAGCCCACCCAGCACTCGGTGCGCGAGCTGGCGGCGCTCGGGATCAAGCCCGACATCCTGCTGTGCCGTGCCGAGCATCCCATCCCCGACAGCGACCGCCGCAAGATCGCGCAGTTTTGCAACGTGCGCGCTGAAGCGGTGATCCCGGCGCTCGACGCGCCCTCGATCTACTCGGTGCCCGAGCAGTATCACGCCGAGGGCCTCGACCGCGAGGTGCTGCGCGCCTTCGGCATCACCGATGCGCCCGAGCCCGACCTGTCGGCTTGGAAGGACGTGACCGAGCGGCATTTCAATCCCGAGGGCGAGGTCACCATCGCGGTGGTGGGCAAGTATGTGGGCCTGCCCGATGCCTACAAGAGCCTCAACGAGGCGCTGGTACATGGCGGGCTCGCCAACCGGGTCAAGGTCAACATCCGCTGGATCGACGCCGAAATTTTCGAAGGTGACGACGACAGCCAGATCATCGCCCAATTGGAGCCCATGCACGGCATCCTTGTGCCTGGCGGCTTCGGCGAACGCGGGAGCGAGGGCAAGATCTCGGCAGTGCGCTTTGCTCGTGAACGCGATGTCCCCTTTTTCGGCATCTGTCTCGGCATGCAGATGGCCTGCATCGAGGGCGCGCGTGCGGCGGGCTTCGACAAGGCGACCTCGACCGAATTCGGCCCGACCGACACTCCGGTTGTAGGCATCATCACCGAGTGGATGACCAAGGAGGGGCTCCAGCAGCGCGAAGAGGGCGGGGATCTTGGCGGTACGATGCGCCTTGGGGCCTATCCGGCCAAGCTCAGCCCCAACAGCCATACCTCACAGATCTACGGCGGGGCGGAGGTCATTTCCGAGCGCCACCGTCACCGCTACGAGGTCAACAGCGCCTTCATCGAGCCGTTGGAAAAGCAGGGCCTGATTTTCTCGGGGATGAGTCCCGACGGGCTGCTGCCGGAGATCGTCGAGCGGCCGGACCATCCGTGGTTCGTGGGCGTGCAGTTCCACCCGGAGCTGAAGTCGCGCCCCTTCGATCCGCACCCGCTGTTTGCCGGCTTTATCGCCGCTGCGCTCGAACAGTCGCGCCTCGTCTGAGGCGTCGGAGCGATTCGCGCCCGAGCCCAAGCTTCGGGCGGCGGCGCGGGAATTTGTTGATACTTGCTACGCGCAATGTGCCCCTGTCACTTTTCGTAGGCAGGCAGGGCAGCTGCACCCGGGACGCTCTCCGGCGTGCCAGCAAGGCTTAGATGCCCTCTGCAATCCTTTGTTTCCCAAGCCGGACTTGCCGTGTCGCTTCCATACAAGTTTTGCAGATTGGCCTTGCGTAACGTTGGCATTCCGCATTAGACGCGGGTCTGGTTTTCACGGTTTTCTAGGGACTCACGCGTTAGTCGATACGGATTGTCGGTCGTAGAGAGCGGCAATTCGGAAGTGGCGGAGCGGCGTGAATTCTGCGATAACAGCTTGGCTGATCTTGTCCGTCTTCTGCGACCCGGACGGATAGGATCAGCCGAGGCGACGCAAGTCGCGGGGGCGGATCGCAAGATCCGCCCCCTTTTAGTTTTCAGCTCCGGTTAAGGAAGCGCTCAGGCGGCGCTGGCGGTGTCTTGCGCGTCGCCTTCGCCCGTGGTGGTCGGCACCGCGGCCAGAGTCGCCGTCCCGCCGATCGCGATCTTGCGCGGCTTCATCGCATCGGGAACCTCGCGCACCAGATCGATGATCAGCAGGCCATCGGCCAGATCGGCCCGCTCGACCCGCACGAAATCAGCCAGCTCGAAGCGGCGCTCGAAGCCGCGGTTGGCGATCCCGACATGGATCAGCTCGGCACCGTCCTCGGTTTCCTCACGCTTCCTGCCCTGCACGACCAGCAGGTTCTGCTGCGCGGTGATATCGATATCACCGGCGCGGAAACCCGCCACGGCCAGCGTGATGCGGTAATTGTCCTCGCCCCGGCGCGAGATGTTGAAGGGAGGGTAGTTGTCGCCCGCATTGAGCCGCGCCTGGTTCTCGAGCAGGTCGAACAGGCGGTCGAAGCCCACGGTGGAGCGGCGGTAGGGGGTGAAATCGAAACGCGACATATGCAAATCCTCTTGATGAGCGATTTTCCGTCTGACGCGGGCCTGCCGGAAGCAGCGCCCGCCGTGCCGCCCGACGCTTCCCGAGACTGGCGAAACGCGGCGACTATCCCTATCTGGTTTTTGCGCGTTAGCTTTCAAGAGGGACAAAATGGCCGCCCCGCAAATCGACATCTATACCAAATTCGCCTGTCCCTTTTGCGTGCGCGCCAAGCGCCTGCTTAAAGAGAAGGGCGCGGTCTTCACCGAGCATGACATCACGCTTGGCGGGCCCGGGCGCGAGGAAATGCTCGCCCGCGCACCGAACGCGATGACCGTGCCGCAAATCTTCATCGGCGAAGTTCACGTGGGCGGGAGCGACGATCTTGCCGCGCTCGAACGCACAGGCAAGCTCGACGCGCTTCTGGCGGGCTGATGACGCGGATCGCCGTTCTCCAGATGACTTCGGGGGTCGACCCCGAGGCCAATTTCGCGACCATTGCCGAGGCCGCGCGTGCGGCGGCAGGCGAGGGGGCGGGTATGCTCTTCACCCCCGAGATGTCGCTGCTGCTCGACCGCAACCGGGCCCGCGCGGCGGCGCATATCGCGGCGCAAGGCCAGACACCCTTCGTGCCGCGCCTTGCTGCGCTTGCCGCAGAGACGGGCGTGACCATTGCTGTGGGCTCGATGGCGGTGCGGCATGAGACGGGCGACAAGAATGCCAACCGCTCGATGGTCTTTGCGCCGGGTGCGGGCGAGCCTGTCACCTACGACAAGATCCACATGTTCGACGTCGACCTCGCGGGCGGCGAAAGCTGGCGCGAGAGCAACGCCTATGAGGCCGGGCGCGGTGTGGTGACGGTGGAGAACACGCCGGTCGGACGGCTTGGCCTTACCGTTTGCTACGATCTCAGGTTCCCCGCACTGTTCGGCGCGCTGGGCGATCGCGCCTGCGATGCCATCGCCGTGCCCGCCGCTTTCACCCGGCCCACCGGCGCCGCCCACTGGCACGTGATGCTGCGCGCCCGCGCGATCGAGGCGCAGGCCTTCGTGGTCGCCGCCGCGCAGGTTGGCCACCACGAGGACGGGCGCGAGACCTATGGCCATAGCCTCGTGGTCGATCCCTGGGGCGAGGTACTGCTCGACATGGGGGGCGAGGCAGCGGGTCTGGCGTTCTGCGACATCGACCTTGGCCGCATCGTCGCAGTGCGTGCGCAGGTCCCGGCTCTTGCCAACCGCCGGGAAATCTCCAATTCCTGATTTGCCATGATCGTTTACGACCTCGCTTGTATTGAAGGCCATCGCTTCGAAGGTTGGTTTGGCTCCTCTGCCGATTACGAAGATCAGCGCACGCGGGGGCTGCTCGCGTGCCCGACCTGCGGCATGTCCGATGTGAGCAAGGCCCCGATGGCCCCGGCAGTGCCCGCCAAGGGCAACAGCCGTCAGGAGGTGCTCCCACCGGAGGCGCCGCGGCCGATGGCCAATACGCCGATGTCGCCGCAGGTGCAGCAAGCGCTGGCGGCGCTGGCGAAGGCGCAGGCCGAGGCGCTCAAGAACTCGACCTGGGTCGGCGACAGGTTCGCCGAGGAAACCCGCAAGATGCACTATGGCGAGCGCGACGAGGCCCCGATCCACGGGCAGGCGAGCCTCGCCGAGGCCAAGGCGCTGATCGAGGAGGGCGTGGCCGTAGCGCTGCTGCCGTTCCCTGTGGCGCCGCCCGACAAACTGAATTGATTGGTAAGCCCGCCCTGCTATTGGAGGCAGCGGGACCCCGTAGCTCAGCCGGATAGAGCACCAGATTCCTAATCTGGGGGCCGCGCGT
>NZ_JAMNXL010000045.1 GCF_023653175.1 Erythrobacter sp.
ACCCATGCGGCCTCCATCGCCGAGAGGCGCGGGCGGAGCGGAAGGTCGGTCATGCGGCAGCTCCCTCGCTGTCGGCCTGCAACTGGCGCGCGGCAGCCTCGCCCGCGATGGCGACGAAGGCGTCGTGCAGCCCTGCGCGCTCGATCGAGAGCGAGAGGATCCCCGCCTCGCCCTCGATCAGCCCCTTGAGCAGCGGTTCGATGCCGCTCTCGGGGAGCGGGAAGTGGAAGAAGTCGCCATTGCGGCGGGTCTCGGCGGGCAGGGCGGACAGCCAGCCGCCCTCGCGCGCGCGGGTCTCGAGCCGGACCTGCGCCGGGATGCGGTCACGCGCGGCCTCGACGCTGCCCGCGTATGGCACCTTGCCCCCGGCGATGATCGCGACGCCTTCGCACAGGCGCTCGGCATGGTGAATGACGTGGGTGGAGAAGATCACGGTGACGCCATCGTCTGCCAGCGCGCGGATCATCAGCTCGAGCTTGCCCTGGTTGATCGCATCGAGCCCCGAGAAGGGTTCGTCGAGCACCACCAGCCGCGGCTCGTGGACCAGCGTGCCGAGCAGCTGGACGGTCTGCGCCATGCCCTTGGAGAGCTGGCGGATCTGGCGGTCGGCAGCGTGGCCGAGGCCGTGCCGCTCGAGCAGATCGACCGCACGCTTGCGGCCCTCCTTCAGGGGCAGACCCCGCAGCGCGCCCATGAAGGCGATCGCCTCGATGCACTTCATCGAAGGGTAGAGCCCGCGCTCCTCAGGCAAGTATCCGATCAGCCGGCCGATGTCGTGCGGCCGGTCATGCCCGAACACGCGGCGCACGCCCTCATCGGGGTCGATGATGCCGAGCAGCATGCGCAGCGTCGTGGTCTTGCCCGCACCATTGGGGCCGAGGATGCCGTAGATCGCCCCCTCGGGCACCGCGATGTCCACGCCGTCGACGGCGCGCGTGCCGTCGAAGCTCTTGACCAGCCCGCGCGCCTCGATGGCGAGCGGGCGTGCGTCTGCCGGAACGGCGCTGAAGCCCTCCGCTCGATTGCCCGAAAGGCTCTGATCGCTTACCGCCATGTCCATGGCATACGCGGTTAGCGGACAGGATTAAACGGAGCCCTTGCCGAATATGGTTAATGCCACCGCAACCCTTTCCGAACAAGTGCAAGAGCGGGTGCTCGCCCTGGGCTTTGCGGTTTGCGGGTTTGCCAGCGCCCGGGAGGATCCGCTCCGCAGCGAGCGGCTGGAGCAATGGCTGGGCGAAGGCCACCATGGGTCGATGGAGTGGATGGCCGCGCGTCTCGACCACCGCCGATCGCCGCAGGGGCTGTGGCCCGAGGCACGGAGCGTCATCGCCCTGGGCATGAGTTACGCCCCCGGGCATGATCCGCTGGCGCTGGAGGGGTCGGGCGAACACGCGCGCATCTCGGTCTATGCGCAAGGGCGGGACTATCACGACGTGGTGAAGAAGCGTTTGAAGGCGCTCGCCCGCTGGCTGGTGGAGGCAGTGCCCGGGGCGCAGGTGAAGGTCTTCGTCGACACCGCCCCGGTCATGGAAAAGCCGCTGGGCGAGGCGGCGGGGATCGGCTGGCAGGGCAAGCACACCAACCTCGTCAGCCCCACCCACGGAAGCTGGCTGTTCCTCGGCGCGATCTACACCACGCTGGATCTGGCCCCGGCCGAGCCACACCGCGACCAGTGCGGAAGCTGCCGCGCCTGCCTCGACGCCTGCCCGACCGACGCCTTCCCCGCACCCTACCAATTGGATGCGCGCCGCTGCATTTCCTACCTCACCATCGAGCACAAGGGCCCGGTGCCCGAGGAATTCCGCGCAAGCCTGGGCAACCGCATCTATGGCTGCGATGATTGTCTCGCGGTGTGCCCGTGGAACAAGTTCGCGAGCGAGGCGCAGGCGATGAAGGAATTTCTCCCCCGCGCCGAACTGGTCGCCCCGCGGTTGGCCGAGTTGCTGGCACTGGATGATGCGGGCTTCCGCGCGCTGTTCAGCGGCTCGCCGATCAAGCGCATCGGGCGGGACCGGTTCGTGCGCAACTGCCTCTATGCGGCGGGCAATAGCGGGAACGCTGGCCTGGCGGGGCAGGTCGAGGCGCTGACCCGCGACTACGATCCGGTGGTCGCCGAGGCGGCGGAATGGGCGCTGGAGCGGCTCAGATAAGGTCTTTCAGCGCCACTTCCGGATCGGCCAGCAGCGCGGGATCGATCTTGCCGCAGCTGCTCTCGAGCAGCTTTCTCGCCTGCACGTAGTCCTTCATCGTCCCCACGCAGTCGAAGGCGATCGGTACCCCGCCCTTGAGGTACACCACGGTGAACTTGCGCGTCTCGGGATCGCCGCGAACCAGCGTCTGGTCGAAGCCGAGGCTTAGCCCCGCGGTCTGGAGCTTCAGGTCATACTGGTTCGACCAGAACCACGGCAGCGCGTGATAGGGCTCCTTCTCGCCCATGATCGCGCGCGCGACGGTGCCCGCCATGTCATGCGCGTTCTGCACCGATTCGAGCCGGATCACCGCGTTGCCCGCAAAGGGGTTGGCGTGTGCGGCGCAGTCGCCGATGGCATAGACATCGTCCAGTGTGGTGCGGCAGCAGAAGTCGACATCGACCCCGTTCGACCCCGCCGCGCCGGCGGCGATCAGCGGTGCGACAGCGGGAACCACGCCGATGCCGACGATCACCATGTCGCAGGGCACCTCCTCGCCGCTGTCGAGCTTCACGCCGGTCACCCGGCCCTCGGCCTCGCCCAGCACCGAATGCACGCCGGTCGACAGGCGCACGTCGACACCCTGACGACGATGCTCCTCGGCGTAGAAGGTGGAAAGCTCCTCGCCCGCCACCCGCGCGAGCAGGCGGGGGAGCATCTCGACCAGCACCACATCGCAGCCGAGTTTGCGCAAGACCGCGGCGGCTTCGAGGCCAATGTAACCACCCCCGATCACCACCGCGCGCTTCGCCCCGTCGGCGAGCGCCTGCATCATCGCATCGGCATCACGCTTGTCGCGCACATAGAATACGCCCGGCAGCACCGCGCCCGGCACGGGCAGCCGCCGGGGATCGCCGCCGCCCGACCAGATGAGCTTGCGATAGGTGACGTGCCCGCCATCGGAGAGCGTCAACGTGTGCCGCGCCGGATCAATCGCGGTCACCGCCGCGCCGAGCCGCAAGGAAATGTCCTTCTCCGCCCAGAATTTCTCGGGCCGGATCATGATCCGCTCGAAACCCTTGTCTCCGGCGAGATATTCCTTCGACAGCGGCGGACGCTCATAGGGCGGCGCGTCGTCGCGCCCGATCATCAGGATCGAGCCCTCGTGCCCGTGCTGACGCAAGGCGATTGCCGCCTGCGCGCCGCCGTGCCCGGTGCCGACGATCACGACGTCTGCGTGCTGCGTGGTGGATGCCATGACCTGCCTTATGCCCCTCCGGTGCTTCGCGGCCCTTGATGTGGCGCAATTTGCCGGAGGGTCAAGTTAGTGGTTTGGAGGTCAGGCCCTACCGCTCCAGCAGATTGCGCGCCTGACTCGCGATCTGTGCGAGCATCGCTGCGCCGACCGGCGGGCGGGCCTGCGCGCGGGCGACGAGCTTGCGGAATTGGGCGACGCCCTGCGCATTGCGTGTCCCCCACTCGGCCACCGCGCCGCGCGGGTCGGCGCTACCAGCCTTGGGGCCGTCCTTGCCCTGCATCAGCCGCCGCAGGAACTCGATCCGCATCTGCTGGAAATCGCGCGCCAACCCCGAGATCAGCAGCCGTTCCCACACGTCGGACGGGCTCATATGCGCCGCGGTTCCCTGTGCCCAGTCGAGGCCCAATGCGGTGCCGATGTCGGTGAAGGCGTGGGTGAGGAGCCGCGGCTCGATCCCGCCGCTGCGCGCGGCTTGAGCGAGGCCCACCGCGCCGTCGAAATCAAACAGCCCGGCGACCCGCCCCGCCAGCCCCTCGGGCGCGCCGACGCTGACGAACCCGTCGCGCAGCGCTCTGGAGCGCGCCCGGGGCTCTTCGGTCAGCAGCTCCTCGCGGCCCGCGACCAGCGCGGTCACACCTTCGGAGAGCGCCCCGATCATCTCGCCCGCTGCGACCTTGCCCGAGGCGGTGCGCAGCACGTCGCTCATCAGGTTGCCGACAGCCGCGGCGAGCCGGTCGAACAGGGCGAGGCGCGCGGTCTCGGGCATGGCGGCGCTTTCAAGATCGCGCCACAGGTCCTCAAGCCCGAACAGGCGCTCGGTCACCACGAAGGCGGCGGCGACCTCGGCGATACCCACGCCCTCTTCCTCGGCCAGTTCGAAGGGATGGACCATGCCGAGCCGGTTGACGATGCGGTTCGAGAGGCTCGTCGCGATCATCTCGCGCCGCAGCCTGTGGGTGCGGATTTCGGCGGCAAAGGTCTTGCGCATCGCCGCCGGGAAGCGCGCGAGCAGCAGCGGTTCGAGCACCGGATCATCGGGCAGCGCGCTCGCCTCGATCGCCGCCTGCAGCGCGAGCTTGCCCGAGGACAGCAGCACCGCGAGCTCGGGGCGGGTCAGCCCCTGCCCGTCGGCGGCGCGGCGGGTCAGCGCCTCGGCGTCCGCCAGCCCCTCGGTGCGGCGGTCGAGATCGCCGGCTTCCTCGAGCCGCTCGATCAGCCGCACATAGGCCGGGATTGCCCCGGCCCCGCCGCTCTCGGCAATCGACAGCGCGAGCGCCTGCAGGCGGTTGTCCTCGAGCACCAGCGCGGCGACATCGTCTGTCATCGCGGCGAGCAGCGTGTTGCGCTTCTTCGGGGTGAGCTTGCCCGACGCCGTGGCGGCGGCGAGCGCGATCTTGATGTTGACCTCGTTGTCCGAGCAATCGACCCCGGCGGAATTGTCGATGAAGTCGGTGTTGATCCGGCCTCCCCCGAGCGAGAAGGCGATGCGCGCGCCTTGCGTGACGCCGAGGTTCGCGCCCTCGCTGATCACCCGCGCGCGCAGATCGGTGGCGTCGACGCGCAGGCCATCATTGGCCGGATCGCCGACCTGAATGTGGCCTTCCTGCGGGGCCTTCACATAGGTGCCGATCCCGCCGAACCACATCAGGTCGACGGGCGCCTTAAGGATCGCGGTGATCAGCGCCTCGGGCTCCATCTCCTTGGCCTCGATCCCAAGCACATCGCGCGCCTGCTTCGAGAGCTTGATCGTCTTGGCCGAGCGCGGGAAGACGCCGCCGCCCTTGGAGATCAGCGCCTTGTCGTAATCGTCCCAGCTCGACCGGGGGAGCGCGAACATCCGGCTGCGCTCCTTCCAGCTCGCCATCGGATCGGGCGCGGGATCGATGAAGATGTGGCGGTGATCGAAGGCGGCGACCAGCTTCAAGGCCTTCGACAGCAGCATCCCATTGCCGAACACGTCGCCCGACATGTCGCCGCAGCCCGCGACGGTGACCGAGTCCTTCTGGACGTCCACCCCCATCTCGCGGAAGTGGCGCTGGACGCTCACCCATGCGCCGCGCGCGGTGATGCCCATCGCCTTGTGGTCATAGCCGTTCGACCCGCCGCTGGCGAAGGCGTCGTCGAGCCAGAAGTCGCGCGATTGGGCGATGCCGTTGGCGATGTCGGAGAAGGTCGCGGTGCCCTTGTCGGCGGCGACCACGAAATAGGGGTCCTCCCCGTCGAGCGCGGTGACGCATTGCGGGTGCACCACGCGCCCGGCGACGATGTTGTCGGTGACGGACAGGAGCGTGCGGATGAAGATTTCATAGGCGGCGTGGCCCTCGGCGGCCCAACCCTCGCGGTCGATCGCGGGGCTGGGGAGCTGCTTGGGATAGAACCCGCCCTTCGCGCCCGTCGGCACGATCACCGCGTTCTTGACGCGCTGGGCCTTCATCAGCCCGAGAATCTCGGTGCGGAAGTCATCGCGCCGGTCGGACCACCTGAGGCCGCCGCGCGCCACTGCGCCCGAGCGCAGGTGGATGCCCTCGACGCGGGGACTGTAGACGAAGATCTCGCGCCAAGGCAGCGGCTTGGGCAGGCCCGGAACCCTGGCGGATTCGAGCTTGAAGGCCAGCGCCTCGGCGGCAGCGGGCGCGAAGGCATTGGTGCGCAGCACCGCATCGATCACCGCGCGGTAGAGCCGCAGCAAGCGGTCATCGTTGATCGCGGTGACCTTGGCGAGACCACGGGTGAAAGCGCCTTGCGCGGCGGTCCCGGCTTCCTCGCGGTCGCCCTCGAAGGCCGGGTTGTGGCGCGCCTCGAACAGGTCGATCATGGCGCGGGTCACCTGCGGCGCGGCGGCGAGTGCGTCGACCACGGTGTAGATAGTGTAGGCAAGACCGGTCTGGCGCAGATAGCGATAGACCGCGCGCAGCCAGTTCGCCTCGCGCGGGAGCAGCCCTGCGGCGGGCACCAGACGGTTGAAGGGATCATCCTCCGCCGCGCCATTGAGCACGTCCGCCAGCGCCGCCTCGATCAGCGCGGCGCGCTCGAGCAGTGCGCCTGCCTCGCGCCCGGCGGGCAGGGTCAGCAGGAATTCGTGGATCGAGCCGAGGCCTGCATCTGTCAGGTAAGTCGGCACCTCGGCGAGCACGCGGAAGCCGAAATTCTCGAAGGCCGGGACCACGTCCGACAGCGCCAGCGCGCCGCGGGTGTGGTAGACCTTGAGGCGCAGCGTGTCCGCCCCGTCATTGGCGAGGCGGTAGAGCCGCACCGCGCGCTCGCTCGGCTTCGCGATCGGGGCATCGGCTTCGGCCACTGTCAACCCGCGCAGCTTGGCGATGTCGCGCGCGGCCTCCTCGGGGCCATAGGCGAGGCGGTAGCCGGTAGGGAAGGCCGGGGCGTAGCGCGCGGCCAGCGCGGCGGCGCGGCCATCGTCCTCGTGCGCGGCGAGGTGGGTGGCGACCGCCTCGTTCCAACCGCGTAGCAGATCGGCCAGCTGCGCCTCGATCGCGGCAGCGTCGGGCAGGCTCGCGCAGGCGCGCACGTCGATCAGGAAGCGCAGCAGCGCGAGGGTCGAGCTTTCGACCTCGAGGCTCCAGTCGAGCAGCGCTGCGCCGGGGGCCTTGAGCAGCATCGCCTGCACCTGCAATCGCACATCGGTGCTAAGGTGATCGCGCGGCAGCCACACGAAGGCAAAGACGTGCCGCTCCAGCGTCGCGCGGACCATGATGACGCGCGGGCGCGGGCGGTCGATCAGCGCCATCTTGGCGGTGACGAGGTCGGCAACGCGCTCCGGATCGAAGGCTGTGAGGAGGTCGTTGGGGAGCGAGGTGAAGGCGTGCACCAGCGCCTTGCCATTGTGCCCGGAAGGGTCGAAGCCGAGGCGCGCGGTGATATCCGTCACCATCGCGCGCAGCACCGGCACTTCGCCCGGCCGCTCGTTCATCGCCGCGCTGGTCCACAGCCCGGCATGGATTGAGAGCGCAGTAATTCTGCCCTTCTCGCGCACGGGAACGAGGAACAGGTCGAGCGGGCTGGCGCGGTGGACGCGGGACTGCACGTTGCTCTTGATCGCCAGCATCGCCTTGGGGGTGCCCGCCTTGTCCTGGGCATCGAACCAGTCGAAGGCGCGGGCATAGGAAATGTCGGCGAGCACGTCCTGCGCCGAGCCGCGGCAGATGCCGAGGCGCGCTTCGGCGGTCCCGTCACGCCGCCGCGTCATGTGGCCGAGCTGGGTCAGCATCCCGCCCTTCAGCCATTCGAGCAGCGCGCTGGCCTCGGCATCGAGCGTCGCGACCGCGTCCGCATCGGCGGCCATGGCGTCCTGCATCGCCGGCCAATCGGCAACCGCGGCGTGGACATCGCCGAGCGTCGCCTCGAGCGCTTCGAGCAGTTCCCGCCGCTGGCGGGCATCGACGCGCGGGGTCTCGATATAGATCAGCGATTCGCGGGTTCCCGCCTTGCCGAGGCCGGTGATCGCGCCATCCGCGTCACGTTCGACCGGCACCACCGGGTGCAGCAGCCGGTCGATCCCCACCCCCTGCGCCGCAATCGTCGCGGCGAGCGAATCGACGAGGAATGGCTGATCGTCATTGATGATCGCGATGCGCAGGTGGCGCCGCGCGCCGCTGGTGGATTCGAGCTGGACGATTGGTTCGCCCCTCTGGCGCGTCGCGGCGGCGGCGAGCAGCCAAGTCGCGGCTTCATCGAGCACCGCCTTGTCCGCGCCCGCATCGCCGGGCAGCAGCGAAGCTTCCAGCGCCACGCGCAAAGCCTTGATCAACGCCTTTGACGGCGCGGCGGCGGCGGCTTTCGACCCCATGCTAGCTCCTGTCCATCCTGCGTCCGGCGCTCGCTTTGGCAGCAATATTATTATGCCGAATTGTTCTTATCGTGTCTTGTCCGATACCCGTATTCCCCGTCGCCGCGCAAGCCGGATGATTGGCCCACTAGGCGGCAACCATGGCGCGGCAGGCATCAAGCGTGAGCTCGAGGCTGCGGATGCGGGCGTCCGCATCATAGGTGGCGCCGCACAGCATGACCTCGTCGGCGCCGGTGCGGGCGATGAAGGCCTCAACGCCCTCGCGCACCTGCGTGCGCGAGCCGACCGCGGCGGCCTGCCCGATATGCGCGAGCATCGCCTGCGCGGTGGCCGAGAGCGTGTCGGTATAGCCCGCGATGGGCGGCGGCAGCTTGCCCGGACTGCCGCTGCGCAGCCGCACGAAGCTCTGCTGCTGCGAGGAGGCGAGCAGGCGCGCCTCGGCTTCGGTCTCGGCGGCGAAGACGTTCATCGCGACCATCACATGGGGCTTTTCGAGCGCCTCGGAGGGCTGGAAATCGCGGCGATAGACCGCCAGCGCGGCATCGAGGTGATCGGGCGCGAAATGCGCGGCGAAGGCGTAGGGCAGGCCCAGCTTGGCCGCCAATTGCGCGCCGAACAGGCTCGATCCGAGCATCCACAGCTCGCACCTGGCGCCCAGCCCCGGCGTGGCGGTGATCGGCAGGTCGTAGTCGCCGGTCAGCAGCGCACGCAGCTCCATGACGTCCTGCGGGAAATATTCGGCGGCCTGATGGAGGTTCTTGCGCAGCGCCCGCTGCAATTCCGGCCCCGCCCCCGGCGCGCGGCCCAGCCCCAGGTCGATCCGCCCGGGGAACAGCGCGTCCAGCGTGCCGAACTGCTCGGCGATCTGGAACGGGGTGTGGTTGGGGAGCATGATCCCGCCCGATCCGATGCGGATGCGGCTGGTGGCATTGCCGATATGCGCGAGCACGACAGATGTGGCGCCGCCCGCGATCCCGTCCATGGCGTGGTGCTCGGCGACCCAGAAGCGGTCGCACCCGAGGCTTTCCGCCGCGCGGGCGAGGTCGGTGGTGGCGGCGAAGGCTTCAGCAAGGGTTCCGCCCTCGCGCACCGGCACCAGATCGAGCACGGAGAATCGGGTCATGTCTGCGGAGTCTCCTGCGGGGCCTGTTCGGGCGCTAGCCCAGTCTCGCCCGCTTCCCCTATCTGCGCAAGATAGTCCTTGGCGGTGACGGCGGCGGGCCCGTCGGGGGCAAGCGTGAGCACCGATTGCCAGCTTTTGCGCGCGGCCTCGTCACGGCCCGCGAGCACGGCGATCACCCCCGCCTCAAGCGCGATTTCGGGGTTGGTCGCGGCGAGCGTGGCGGCCCGTTCGATCGCGGTTTGCGCTTCGGGCAGACGCTCCAGCCGCCGCAGCAGCGTGGCCTTGAGCAGCCAGCCCTCGGCCCGGTCGGGGGCCAGGGCGGTGGAATTCTCGAGCGCGGCGAGCGCCTCTTCGCCCCGGCCCAGAGCGACCAGCGCGCGGGCACGGTCGCTCGCGGCGATGGCTTCGAGCAGCGGGGACTTGGCGGCCTGCGCGTCACTCTCGGCCAGCGTCAGCAGCCCCAGCGCGCCCTCGGCATCCCCGCTGCCGAGCGTCGCCGCCCCGGCAAGCGCGGCAAAGCGCGCGCGGGCGCGCGGTTCGCCCTCGGGCGTCTCCTCGCGCGCGGCGGTGAAGGCGGTGCGCGCGTCGTCCCACAATTCGAGCGCGGCTGCTGCAGTGCCGAGGCAGTGGTTGGCGATCACGCGCTCGGCCCCTGTCGTCTCCGAGCGGCGGATCTGCGCCATGGCATGCGCCCGCGCCGGGTCTTCCTCGATCACGCCAAGGCAGCCGGCGAGCCATGCGCTGACCGGATCGGGCGCTTCGGCGGTCTCGGCCTCGGGCTGCACCGGTGTGCGCTGAGGCCGGTCACGCACCAATTCGTCCCCCTGAATCGCCCCTCCCATCGGGTTGGGGCCGACTTGCAGGGCGAGTGCGAGGAGAATGGACACGTGTGGCTATCCGTAGAATTCGGCCACGATGGCCTTGAGCAGGGCGATGTCGCTGTCCCGCGACAGGCGGTGGTCGCCGTCCTCTACCAGCGTCACCTGAACGTCAGCCGACCGCAGCATCGCCTTGAGACGGAGCGATATCTCCCACGGGACGTCCGCATCGGCCTTGCCGTGGAGGAGGCGGACCGGGCAGGCGAGGTCGATCATGCTCTCCAGCCGCAGGTGGCACTCGGCGTCGGCGAAGAACTTCGCGTGGGTGGGGGTGGGCTCGGGACCGTAGGGGTTCGGCTCGAAGATCGTCTCGCCGCGCTCAAGCGCCGCGCGTTGTTCCTCGCTATAGCCCCAGCGGGTGAAATCGGGGGCCGGCGCGATGCCGATCAGTCCGGCGAGGCGGTGCTTCAGATGCTCGGCGACCAGCAGCATCAGCCAACCGCCCATCGACGAGCCCGCAAGCAGCACCGGACCACTGACGTATGAGGCGACAAGCGCCAGCACTTCGTCACGCCAGGCCGACAGCATGCCCTCGGCAAAGTCGCCATCGCTCAGCCCGCAACCCGAATAGTCGAGCAGCAGGCAGGCGCGGCCCTGCGCCTGGCTTTCCGCGAACAGCGCGGTGGCCTTGCTCCCGCTCATGTCGCTCATGTAGCCGGGCAGGAAGACGAGGCACGGCCCTGCGCCATGGGTATAGCGGAAGGCGATGCGGCGCCCGTCGTAAAGCGTGTGGTGCAAAAGCGCGGTCATGCTGACATCCATGCCGCGCGCGGGGCCGATTGTCACGCAAGCGCAACCGGACGGGGATAGCCAGCGCGCCATGATCACGACCGAACCTGCGGCCCAGCCCGCTGCCACCGCGCTCACCCGGCGCAGCCTGTTCACCCTCGCGGGCGCCTCTGCGGCGCTGGCGGCGACGCCCTCGGCAGCGGCGGGCTTCGGCAGCGGCTTCACCCACTGCGTCGCGAGCGGCGAGCCGGCGGCGACCTCGGTCCTGCTCTGGACACGCTACGTCGCGGGCGCCGAAACAACGCTGACCTGGCAGGTGAGCGAGACCGCGAGCTTCACCAAGCCCGTCGCGGAAGGGAGCGTCTCCGCCTCGCCGTCGCGCGACTGGTGCGCCAAGGGCGTCGCCACCGGCCTGTCGCCCGACCGCTGGTATTTCTACCGCTTCCTCGCGCCCGATGGCACCGCCTCGCCGGTCGGCCGCACCCGCACGCTGCCCGAGGGCCCCTCGGCGAAGTTCCGTATGGCGGTGTTCTCCTGCTCGAACTTCGGATTCGGCTGGTTCAACGCCTATGGCCACGCGGTCGAAGCCAATGACTGCGACCTCGCCGTCCACCTCGGCGACTACATCTACGAATATGCCGCGGGGAACTACCCCGACAAGGGCAAGACCGTTGAGGGCCGCGTGCTCGCCCCCGAGACCGAGATCGTCGCGCTCACCGATTACCGCCTGCGCTACGCCACCTACCGCGCCGACCCCGATCTCCAGCGCCTCCACCAGGTGCTGCCGATGATCACTGTGTGGGACGACCACGAGAGCGCGAACGATTCGTGGGAGAACGGCGCGGAGAACCACCAGGAGGGTGCCGAGGGCACCTGGGCGGCGCGCAAGGCGGCGGCCAAGCAGGCCTATCGCGAATGGCTGCCGGTCGCCGACACCGCCTATTCGACCTATCAGGTGGGCAGCCTTGCCACCCTGTTCCGGATCGACACCCGGCTCGAGGGCCGCGACGAGCAGCTCGATCTCGAAAAGATCATGGCGGGCGCCAAGGACCCGCAGGCGCTGATGGCGGCGCTGGGCAAGTTCCGCGACGGCGAATGGGCGGCCAAGGATCGCCAGCTGCTCGGGGAGGCGCAGGAAGCATGGCTGGGCAAGGCGCTCGCCGCTTCGACCAAGGCCGGCACCCATTGGCAGGTGCTGCTCCAGCAGGTGCTGATGGGCAATCTGCGCACGCCGAAGGACTTTGCCGAAGGGATCGGCGCCGGGCTCCCCGAATTCGTGCGCCAGCGCCTCGCGGCCGCCGCAGCGGCGAGCCAGGCGGGCCTGCCTTCCAACATGGACGCATGGGACGGCTATCCGGCCGCCCGCGCCCGCGTGTTCGAAGCCGCCCTCGCGGCGAACGCCAATCTCGTGGTGCTCGCAGGCGACACCCACAATGCCTGGGCCTTCGACCTGGCGCATGAGGGCACGCCGGTGGGTGTCGAGCTCGGCGGCAATTCGGTGAGCTCGCCCGGGTTCGAGGCCTATCTCACCTTCGTCAAGCCCGACACCCTCGCCGCCGCTCTGGTCGCCGAGAACGAACAGCTCAAGTGGGCCGACACCGCGCAGCGGGGCTACATGATGGTCGAGCTGACCCCGGCGCGCGCCACCACCGAATACCGCTTCGTGGCGGGGATCAAGCAGCGCACGACGCGGCTCGCCGGCACCAAGCGGATCACCACCGACAAGGGCTCGGCCAAGCTCGCCGTCTGACGCGGGACGTGCAAGCCAAGCGTTAAGGAATCCACGCTATTATCGGCCTCCTGTTCATCAGGAGGGTTGCAATGCGTGGAGCTTTCTTGGGCGGAAGTGCCCTTATCCTTGGCACCGGGGCCTATGTGGGCGGTGCGTTCGATCAGGGCGAATATTACGCCATCGCCCCCGTCGACGTCGAATCGCGCCTAGCAGGGATGAATTTCGGCTCGGAACTGGCGGGCGACAGCGGCGATTCCTCGATCCGCCTTGCGCTGCGCAGCCGCGGACCGAGCCTCCTGCGCTGGGATCTGATGGTCGACGGCGAGCGCGCCGGTGAAGTGCGCGCCAACCTCGCTCCCGCCGACAGCGGCACGCGGGTCAACGTGACCTTCAAGTTTGCCGAGGGTGAGGGCATGATGGGGCTTGAGGAAGACCCGCTGGTCAACGGCATCGCCCGTATCGCCATGGAGGAGAAGGTCGATTCCACCCTCGATGGCCGCGCCTTCGACAAGCGGCGGATGCAGGCCAGGATGGCCGCGATGATCGCCGCCAACCCGGGCAAGGTCGCTGCAATGCAGAAATCGTTGCGCGACAACATCGAACGCGAAATGGAGGAGGTCGACCGCGACTTCTCCGAGGATTACCGCTCGCGCGAATATGGCGAGCCCGGCTCCTATGGGAAGCCGACCTCCTACGGCAAGCCCACCATGTCGGCCAAGCCGCAGCGCCCCACCGACTTCGAGGACACCCACGCCGACGGCGGCTGGGGCAAGAACTAGGGCGCGGGCGCAAGCGCGGGTGGGGCTGTTTCCGCCAGCCCTGCCCGCAGCGCTGTCTCGAAGGCCTCGGGCTGGTCGAACATGACGAAGTGGAAGCTGTCGTCGATGATGGTCAGCTGCATGTCGGGCGTGCCCGCATAGGCGGTGCGGTAGAGCGGCTCGACCCGCGCGCGCGGGGCGTAGGGGTTGGCCGCCGCGATCACCCGCACCGGCACCTTCACCTCCGGCAGGCGCGGGCGCATGTCGGTGGTCATCAGCACATGGATCGCAGCCGCAAAGCTCGCGCGGTCGCTGGCGATGGTCCAGTCGGCGACCCGCGTCTGATCGGCCGGTTTCTGGACCAGCGAGAGCACGCCGCGGCGCTGGCCGTCGGCAAAGCTGTCGCGGTCCTGCGCCAGCAGGCCGATGCGCGTATCCTCGGCGATCCGCTTGGTGCTGGCGACAGTCGCGCCCGGATTGAAGATCAGCGGGAAGAAGGGCAGCGAATCCACCACCACCACGCGGGTGATCCGGTCGGGGTGATCGGCGCCCAGCATCAGCCCGAGAAACCCGCCCATCGAGTGGCCCGCATAGGCCGCGCGGGCGACCTTCTGGCAATCAAGGTGCCGGATGATCTCTGCCTCGGTGTTCGCCAGCACCTGCATCGGATCGCCCTTGGCCGGGCGTCCGGCGAACCCTGCGACATGGACGAGATGCAGGCGGTAGTCCCCGGCGAGGCTCTCCTTCACGCCTTCCCACGTCTCGGGGTGCGAGCCGAGACCCGGGACCAGCACCAGATCGGGGCCGGTGCCGGTGACCTCGAAGGGCGGGCAGGGCGCATCCTCGGCCTGCGCGGCAGCCGGGATCAGCAGGGCCGCGAGCGCGACGAGCAGGGGGCGGACGAGTTTCATTCGGTGGTTTCCTCTCTCAGGAAAATGGCTTCGATCGGCAGGCCGAACACGTCGGCAATGGTGAAGGCGAGCGGGAGCGAGGGGTCGTAGCGGCCCTTTTCGATGGCATTGACGCTCTGGCGCGAGACGCCGAGGCGGTCGGCGAGGTCCTGCTGGCTCCAGCCGTGCTCGGCGCGCAGCACGCGCAGGCGGTTGTTCATTCCGCCCCCTCTGCGTCATCCTCGGCGCAGTCCCCGCGGGTGGCGAGCGCATTGACGATGCCGCCGATGCCGAGCCCCACGAACCAGAAGAACGCCGCCCCGAACCCGCCATTGCCGGGGGGCAGGACCTCGTAATTCTGCAGGAACTCCCACACGGTCATGATGCTGAGGCAGAAGGCGGTGGCGAACAGCGACTGACGCACCAGCATATGGCGGATATATTCGTCGGTCTCCTCCTCGAGCAGCCGGAAGATCGTCCAGAAGGTGGCGAGGATCGGCAGCGCGGGCAGCACCGCCGCGCCCCAGGCCAGCAGGCCGGCGGGCGGGGCGTGGCGGAACAGCCAGCCGACCGAGAAGATCAGCATGACATAGATCGTCATGCAGACCGTCAGGCGGATCAGATAGCGCCGCATCGCCGGGGACGGTCTGGTCGCCATGGCTCAGGCCTTGCGCGCCGCGCAGGTGGAATCGCGGCGGATGATCCACGGCACAACCGCCAGCGGCGCGAACTGCGCCACCGCTTGCGGGATGATGTCGAACACCGCGAGCACGGCGATGGCGATCAGCACGGCGGCGAGCAGCAGCGCTTCTTGAATGCGGGTCATGGAAAGCTCCTTTTGCACAATGGCAAGGTTGCTTTACATCTGACTCGCGGCGTGTGTCAAGGTCGCTTTCCATACCTGCCGTTCGGGCGCGGCGGTGATGCCTCTAGTCGCCGTAACGCGATAGCCATTGGCCGAAGCGCGTGGACAGGCCGAGCAGCAATACGCCGACGAGCAGAATGCCGATGATGTGAAACAGAGCCAGCAGCCGGTTGTAGGAAATGATGCTCCGGGCCCATTCCCATGCCCAGCCACCGAGTGCGCTCGTGTCCTTGTTGACCTCCCAGTCGGCGCTTTCTGCGACGCCCGTGACCGGAAGAACCGTGTCGAGCGCGAACATCACTTCGTCGACGTCCTCCTGGCCCTTGGGCGGCGACCCGGGGCACTCCAGCTTCGGCGGCGCCTCTTCCTGAGCCGCAGGAGCCACGACGCCAATGACCGTGTAATCCTTGGGCGTAATGGCGCCGCACTTGTACGCCTTCTCCGTCGTCATGATCGCAAGAACAACTGCAAGGGCCGACAGGAACACGACGCGCGCATAATTGTAGCCATATTCGGTAAGCCAGTCCGCCGCCTTGAAGCTGGACTTCTGGAGGAAATGGGTGCGCCACGAGAGCTGCCAGTTGCGAACCCGGAACCGCTCCTGCTCGACCAGGTTGGCTGAAATCCAGCGCCCCTCGCGCCGCAGGGCATCGGCGGCGATGGTGTAAGGTTCAAGCGAGCGGAAGAGATTGCCCAGGCCCTTCTTGGCCGTGCCCCGAAAGCACCCCCACGGGTTGCAGAGCCATGAACCTAGCGAATACGACGTTCTGTAAGCATTTCGTTCAGGCGGCTGCAGCTCCAGCCATTCGATCGCCATCGGCTTGATGTGGACGGAGTTGGGCGTGCCGACGCGGGGCAGGTCAATATAGAAACTTGCTGCGAAGAACAGCGAGGCCAGCGCCGCTAACGACGCGAGTGTCAGGTCGGTCTCCTCGCCGATCCACCAGACCAGAGCGATGATTACAGAACCAAGGGCAAACAGACCGATCGCGCCAAAGTTCCAGAACCAGTCCTTCTCCTTCATCTTGCTCGAAAGGGTGGTCTCGTCGGCGAGTCGGTGGGGGGCGAGCGGCCCTTGCGGCATGGCCCGCTGATAGGTGAAACCCGAGATCAGCAGTCGCCCGGCACGCGGCCATGCCCCCGACGGAAACTCGAGCAGGGTTGCCGTGGCATGGGCAAGATCGATTCCAGGCAACATTCGATTCCATAGCGACATCTTCCGCGCCCATTCCTTCTTGTTACGGGCAGCCCATTTCCGATGCATTTTGCGTCCGACGCGCGCCTTATCGACCAGATCGCGGTGCCCTTCGGCATCGACAACAACAGCGTTGTCGGCATCGGGAGGTGGCATAATGGAAAGCAGGCCGCCGACCTTCACGCGCTCGGCCTGCAGCCAGGGCCCCTGCCCGGGCGCCGGGTCGAACAGCACGAACAGATCGCCCGTGATCGCGGTTCCCGACAGCTCGATCGCAGCGCCACCGAGATCCGCGGCCGGCGCTTCGAGTGTGAGTTTCTTTCTGTTCTTGGGGGTTGTCTCGTCATTCTCGACTTCATGGGGATGCGCCCACTTGGCCCAGAACAACAGGTCTCCGCCCAGCACCGCATTGCTGAAATCCGCGCCCTTGAGCGCCCTGCTGCCGCACAGGTTGACGGTGTCAGCTGCGGTCAAGCCGCGGGCGCTGATCTGGTGTTTTCGGTTCGCCTTCAGCGCCTTCTTGAGCTCATCGCGGCCCTTGTTCTCGAACGCTCGGTAATGCTGCTCGCTTGCGACCGTCTCGCCGATGGCGAGCTTGAGCAGTCGCAGCGACCAGCTGAACTGCACCCGCTCCACCCGGAGGGCGCCGTCGAAATGGGCCTGATCGAGAGCCACGACGCCATCGATCCGGGTGTTCCAGCCGGCTTCGTCGGGCACGGCCTCGTCTGTGATGCCGATTCGGACATCGCCCTCAATGCGGCTTTCGCGCAAGTCGAGCGCGAAGATATCGGCCCCGCGCGCAAGCTTGCCGGAATTGCGGTCTTCGGGATCGACCAGATCGTTGTAGGTTGTTTCGCGATAGGCAGCAATTTCGTGAGCAACAATGTTGCCGGCTGGGGCATATGCCAGCCGGTCAAAGGTCGGCATCAGGGCCTCGGTCGATCGCAGCCGGGAGCCCGCCAGAGTGAGCCCACCGGCGATTTGCGCATACTTCATCCGTAGGCGCCCATGGCTGCACAGACGCTCCATGAAGACGCTGCCCTCGATCTTGATCCCGTCCCCGCGAATGGCGCTGGTTCGTGCGCGCAAGTTGGAAGTGAGCAGGGCGTGGAGCGTGGAAGCGTTCCAGCGCGCATCATCCGGATCGAACTGTGCGAGCGCGTTCGCATACTCCGTTGACCACCCGCGCAGCAAGGTCGCCCGGCGCCAAGCCGCTGTCAGCGTGCGGCGACGCTTGCCTCGGCCCCAACCGGGCGGGTGGTACATCGCGTCAGTGGCAGGTCGGCGCGTGGGGCTGACACTCCCCTTCGCCAGAGCCTCCAGCACCGCCAGCGGGCACAGCACCACCGCATCGTTCATGTAGAGCGAGCGCTTCGCCTCCAGTCCGCGCATCGTTATGCCGCCCCAGATCTGCGCGCGTTGCAGGCGGATTTCGTTGTCGATCTGCACCTGATTGAGGCCGAGCATCGCACGCTCGGGTGACACCGCCTGCGCCGCGGGATGCCGCCCGAAGGGCTGCAAGACCATGTCCGCCCCGTCGAGAAAGCCGTGGATCCGCGCCCCGGTGAAATCGAGCGGCGCGGACGCATACAAGCGCCGCAGACGCAGGCTCCCACTCAGGCGCAGGAAGGTCGCGTCTATCCCCCGCACCGCGCACCCCGACAGATCGAGTGTGACCATCCCGGCGCTGCTGAGCGACAGCGGCATCGCGAAACTGCAGGCAATAAAGCGCAACGAAAATGGGAGGTCGACATTTGCGAGGCGCAGCGTGGCCGTATCGCCACGGGTGTCGCCTTCGACATGCACGCCGTACATCTGCAAGCCATGCCGCATGTTGCTGCGCTGCTGCGGGGTGGCGCCGGGCGCTGCGGGATCAGCCAGCATGGCCGCCGCCTTGGCGATCGCCGCTTCCAATTCTGCGCGCGTTACGCTGGCGACCGATGCGCGCCCCGACAGGCGTAACCGCGCCTCATCGGCGCTGTCCTCAAATTTCTGGAGTGTTACACCGCCGGTGTCTGGGCTGCCGAGCCCCTCTATGCTTGATCGCTGGAAGGGCGCAAGGAATGGCCTCAGCCATGGCCCGCTTGCACGCAACCGCTGCGAGGGAGGCGCCTGAGCAAACGCGTCTGCGTCGATCCGCTTGCCGGCCTTCATGGCCGCAAGCAGGTGCTTCCGCTCGAGTATCGCCACTACCCCGCCCCCAATGCTTGCGGCGCATCCTCCGTCATGACCGGGCTTAAGGCAATGCGTCATTTATGCACGCTTTAGGCAACCAGCCCCCTGTCAAGGGGTGACTCTTTACCATTCGCAGCCTATATCCTCGCCCATGGCCCTGCTGCTGACCGCCACCGCGACCACGACCACCCGGACTACCATCCGGGGGCGGCGGCGCGCGGGTTAGGCCCGGCAGCCCGCCGCCCGGCTCGGGGCGGCGCGGTGTCTTCTCCGATCCGGAAACACGCGCAACACCGCTCTTCCGGCGCGCCCGCCTTTGCCCTAAGGCGCGCCCAAACGAGACGGATTTGCGACGATGACCGAACTGCTCAAGATCAGCCTCCCCGATGGCTCGGTGCGCGAAGTGCCGGCCGGCTCGACCCCGGCGGACATTGCCGCGGCGATCGGCCCCGGCCTTGCCAAGGCGGCCTTGGCCGCGCGTGTCGATGGAGAGCTGCGCGACCTCACCCGGCCCTTTGACGGCGATGCGAGCCTCGCGCTGGTCACTGCGCGCGACGAGGCCGATGCGCTCGAACTTGCCCGCCATGACTATGCCCACGTGCTGGCCGAGGCGGTGCAGGCACTGTTCCCCGGCACGCAGATCACCTTCGGCCCGGCGACGGACGACGGCTTCTACTACGACGTGAAGGCTCCCGAGAGCCGCGAGCCCTTCGGCATGGACGACTTGCCCCTCATTGAAGAGGAAATGCGCCGCATCATCCGCGCCGACAAGCCGCTGCGCCGCGAGGTCTGGAGCCGCGAAGCGCTGATCACCAAGTGGGCGGGCGAGGGCGAAGTGTTCAAGGCCGAATGGGCCCAGGAACTGCCCGAAGGCGAGGAACTGACCGTTTACTGGAGCGGCAGCGACTGGCTCGACATGTGCCGCGGGCCGCACCTGCCTTCCACCGGCAAGCTCGACCCTGACGCCTTCAAGCTGATGCGCGTCGCGGGCGCTTACTGGCGCGGTGACCAGAACAATGCGCAGCTGACGCGCATCTACGGCACGGGCTGGCTCAACAAGAAGCAGCTCGCCGCCCACCTCACGCGGCTGGAGGAAGCCGCCAAGCGCGATCACCGCAAGCTGGGGCGCGAGATGGACCTGTTCCACTTGCAGGAAGAGGCCCACGGCTCGGTCTTCTGGCACCCCAAGGGCTACCGCATTTGGCGCGAGCTCGAGAGCTATATGCGCCGCAAGATGGACGCCAGCGGCTACCGCGAGATCAAGACCCCGCAGCTGATGGACGTGCGCCAGTGGACGCAGTCGGGTCACTGGGGGAAGTACGCGCAGAACATGTTCGCGGTGCCGGACATCGTGCCGGACGTGGACGAAGAATCAGGCGCCGCCTCCCCCAAGGTCGCCGACGACGCCGAATGGCTGGCAATCAAGCCGATGAACTGCCCGGCGCATGTCATGGTCTTCAAGCAGGGCATCACCTCCTACCGCGATCTGCCGATCCGCCTCGGAGAGATGGGCTGCTGCCACCGCAACGAACCCCACGGCGCGCTCCACGGGTTGATGCGCGTGCGCCAGTTCACGCAGGACGATGCGCATATCTTCTGCACGGAAGGCCAGGTAGTGGCCGAGGTTCAGTCCTTCCTCGCACTGGCTGACAGCGTCTATCGCGACTTCGGCTTCACCTATGACATCAAGCTCGCCCTGCGCCCCGAAAAGCGCTTCGGGAGCGAGGCCGATTGGGACAAGGCCGAGCAGGAATTGCGCGATGCGCTCACCGCGAACGGCCTCGAATGGGAGGAGCTCCCCGGCGAGGGCGCCTTCTATGCCCCCAAGCTGGAATGGCACCTCACCGACGCGATCGGCCGCACCTGGCAGGTCGGCACGATCCAGTCGGACCGCGTGCTGCCCGAGCGGCTCGATGCCAACTACATCGGCGAGGATGGCGATAAGCACCGCCCGGTGATGCTCCACCGCGCGATCTTCGGTTCATATGAACGCTTCATCGGCATCCTGATCGAACACTTCGCCGGACGCCTGCCGGCATGGCTCGCGCCGGTGCAGGCGGTGGTGGCGACCATTGTGTCGGACGCGGATGGCTATGCCGAGGATGTCGCCGCCCAGCTGCGCGCGGCAGGCATCCGGGTCGAGACCGACACCCGCAACGAGAAGATCAATTACAAGGTGCGCGAACACAGCCTCGCCAAGGTCCCGCACCTGCTGGTGGTCGGCAAGCGCGAGGCCGAGGAA
>NZ_JAMNXL010000046.1 GCF_023653175.1 Erythrobacter sp.
GGCGCTTCGACCACGGCGAGCCGATCCGCGCGATCGACACGCGTCCGCTGCTGTTCGTGGCGCTGTTCATCGCGGTGGTGTTCCTGCTCGCGGCAAGCCAGTCGCGGACCCATGCGCTGCTGCTGGAGCTGCCGCAGCCCGAGGCCGGCCTGAACGGAACGGGCCTTCTGCCGATTGTTTACCGCGTCGAGGTCACCGCCTCTGGCGAGTTGCGGTTCAATGGCGAGGTCGTGGACGCCCAGCAGCTCCAGGTCTTGCTCGCCGAAGTCAGCACACTCGAGCCACGCGCCGTCCTCGCCTTCGAGCCCGACGGGGACGCGCCTTATGATCTCGCTGCGCATACCCTCGCCATCATCCACCGCGCAGGCGTCAACGATGAATGGTTCTGCATCAACGGCATGGAGAAGCACGGGGAGTTCGGCAAGAGCGGCGGCCACCCGCTACCGCTGCTCACCAGCATCCGGATCGACCAAGCCATGGGCGCGCAACGGATGGTGCCTCCACCGGCTATCGACACCTGCGCCCCGGAGCTGTTCGGCACAACCGGACGCTAATCCCCCTCCAGCGGCGCATCCGGCCGCATCGCGGCGGCGATCAGCCCCTCGGCCTCGAGCAGCAGCTCGTCGTCGACCGCACCTTGGGGCACCGCCTCGCGGCCGATCATGGTCATCACCGGCACCGCGAGCGGCGAAACGCGGTCGAGGCTCACGTGGACCAGCTCGCGCTCCGAGCGCTCCAGCAGGTCGGCCAGCCGCCCCACGTCCGTCATCCGCGCCCGCGCATCGGCCCAGGCGGCCTCGATCAGCACGTGGTCGGGCTCGTATTTCTTCAGCACGTCGTAGATCAGGTCGGTCGAGAAGGTGACCTGCTTGCCGGTCTTCTTCTGCCCCGGGTGCTGGCGCTCGACCAAGCCGCTGATCACCGCGACCTCGCGAAAGGCGCGGCGCAGCAGGTGGCTTTCGGTCACCCACTCGACAAACTCACCGGTGAGGATATCGGGCGAGAGCAAAGGTGCCGGATCGGTAACGGGCTTCAACCCCCACACCGCGAGGCAATAGTCGTTCGCCACGAAGCCGCCGGGCAGCAATCCGCGATCCTCCATCCGCCGGGTGATCAGCATCCCCAGCGACTGGTTCGCGTTCCAGCCCTCGAAGGTGTAATAGGCGGTGTAGTGCTTGCCCCCATGCGGGAAGCTCTCGACCAGCAACTCGCCCGGCGCGGGCAGGCGCGAGCGGTAGTCCTGCATTTCGAGCCACTCGCGCACATCGTCGGGAAAGCGGCCCCAACCTGCGCGGTCGGAGAGCAGCGCCTGCACCCGTGTGGAAAGGTGCGTCGTGAGCGGGAGCCTGAGGCCCCCATAGCTCGGGATCGTGGCGCTCTTCTTGGCGGCGCGGACGGTGAGGTCCATGTCCTTCACGCCCTCGACCTCGAGGCTCATGCCGGCGAAGAAGAAGGTGTCGCCGGGGGATAGCTGCGCGGCGAAGCGCTCCTCGACCTTGCCGAGACTGCGGCCGTTCCGGAAGCGCACGGTGAGCATCTCGCTGTCGACGATGATCCCGGCGTTCATCCGGTGGCGCTGCGCCTGATTGGGGTGGGCGAGGCGCCACACCCCGTCTTTCCCCCGCACGATCCGCTGGAACCGGTCATATGCTTTCAGTGCGTAGCCGCCGTTCGAGACGAACCCCAGCACCCGCTGAAAGGTGCCGTGATCCACCCAGCTATAGGCGAGGCTGGAGCGCACCTCCGCCAGCAGCGCATCCTCATGGAACGGCCCCGCACAGGCGCAGGCCATCACGTGCTGGGCGAGGACGTCGAGGCTGCCGGGTCGGAACGCCTCACCGTCACGCTGGCCCTCGTCGACCGCCTCCTTGGCGGCGATGGCCTCGAGGAATTCGAAGCGGTTGCCCGGCACCAGCACCGCGCGGCTCGGCACATCGAGCCTGTGCCCCGCCCGTCCGATCCGCTGCAACAGCCGTGATGATCCCTTGGGCGCCCCCATCTGCACCACCAGATCAATGTCGCCCCAGTCGATGCCGAGATCGAGGCTGGCGGTGCACACCAGCGCCCGCAAGTCGCCGCGCGCCATGGCTTCCTCGACCTTGCGCCGCGCCTCGGTGCTGAGCGAGCCATGGTGGATGCCGATCGGCAGGTGATCCTCGTTCGCCTCCCACAGGCATTGGAAGATGAACTCGGCGAGGAAGCGGGTGTTGGTGAAGACCAGCGTGGTGCGGTTGGCCTTGATCGCCTCGTAGAGCTGCGGGACGGCCCAGCGCCCGGCGTGGCCGCCCCAGGGGACGCGTTCTTCCTGTGGCAGGAGTATCTCGACTTGCGGAGCCGCGCCTTCTTCGCCCAGCACCAGCACGGCCGCCGCGATCTCGCCATCGTCACCGGTCTGCGGGGCGAGCCATTCCTGAAAGTCCTTGGGATTCGCCAGCGTCGCCGACAGGGCAACCCGCTGCGCCTGAGGGGCGAGCGCGTGGAGCCGCGCGAGGCTCAGCGCCAGCAGATCGCCGCGCTTGTCGGTGGCGAAGGCGTGAACCTCGTCGATCACGATGCGCTTCAGCCCTGCAAACAGGTCGGCGCTTTCGGGATAGGAGAGCAGCAGCGAGAGGCTCTCGGGCGTGGTCAGCAGGATATGCGGCGGACGTTCACGCTGGCGCTTCTTGCGGTCGGCGGGCGTGTCACCGCTGCGCGTCTCGACCCGGATCGGCAGACCGATGTCCTCGATGGGGGTGAGCAGGTTGCGCTTCACATCCTGCGCCAGCGCCTTCAATGGCGAGACGTAGAGGGTGTGGAGACCATCAGGCGGCAGCGCATCCCCCGCAAAGTCGCACAAGGTCGGCAGGAACCCCGCCAGCGTCTTGCCCGCGCCCGTATCGGCGACCAGCAGGGCATGCGCGCCCTCGCGAGACTTGGCCAGCATCTCCCACTGGTGCCGCCGCACCCGCCAGCCACGCTGCGCGAACCACGCTGCGATGGCTGGAGGGAGGGTCGGCTGCGCGGGAGTCACCCCCGCCATGTGGCCTGCACCGTAGCCCTTCGCAAGGCCGCGCGGCTCAGGTGATCGGGTCTTCGCCTTCGTCCTCGATCATGGCCTCGGGCACCAGCGCGTCAAGCTCGCGTTCCGACTTGCCAATCAGCCGCGCCGCCCGGGTGCGCTCGGCCGCGCTCAGCTCGGAGAACTTGCGGCCGTCGCCGAACTCGGCCCCGATCGCGGCAAACTCCTCGGTCACATCGGGGAGGAGCTTGACCGCCGCCGGCCCCATCGCCTCCATCACCCCCATGACCTGCGGGTCATACTGCACCAGAAAGCTCTGGCTCGCGAACTTGGCTCCGAGCGGCGTGGCAAAGAAGGCGAGCAGCTCGCGCATCTCCGCCTCGTCGAAGCGGCGCGCGATGGCGCGGGAAAGGCCTTCGCGATAGGCCGGCTCAACCGCTTCGAGCAGCTTCCCGATCATCCCCGTAAGCGCCGCGCTGGTGCGAGCGCTACGGGCGGCAAATTGCGGATCGAAGATGTCGAGCGCCTCCTGCGCGTCCTCGTCGGATAGAGCGTCGAGAGCACCGGTTTCGACCCCGCTCAGCGCAGCGAGGCGGCTGCGCGGGGTGGAGGCGGCGTCGTCGGCGATCATCGCCATCATCGGCTCCAGACTCTCGTCCATCGCGGTGCGGAAGCTGCCCTCGGGCATGATGAAACCCGCCATCTGCGTCGCGAGCGGCAGCAGGGCTTCCTGTTCGGGGGTGAGCGGATCGGCCTTGAACATTTCGCCGAACATCGCGAAGGCGTCGGACAGTTCCTGTTCGAGCTGCGCTTGCGCCTCTTCTTCCTCGGTGAGGAACAGGAACTCGTCCTTCTGGTTCTCGGTGCCGGCGGCCTTCTCGGCCGCGCCGTGGTCCAGCGCGGCGAGCGGCGGCGCGGCGAGACCGAGCGCGGCGAGGCTGGCGGTAAGGCCAAGGATTGTGTGGCGAATCATGGTGATGCTCCCCGGATAGGCCGCCATTGTGCCGCACGATCGACCGGTGCGAAAGCCCCGCGCGCGCGCTCGGTTACAGCGCGCGCAGCACCTCGGCCGAGACCCGCCCGGGTTCGGCAAGGATCACCTCGGCCATGGTCAGGTCAACAAGGCAGCGCTTGGGGTGCTCGGGGTCCTTGAGCGCGGCCGTCAGCTCGTCGATCCCGAGGCCGCTTTTCTTCAGCATCTTGTCGATCGCCCAGCCGGGCACGCTGAAGCTGCCGCCGCTCTTGCTGGAACGGTGGCTCAGCAGCCTCGCATCAAGCAGCCGCCGCATCAACTCCTGCTCGCGCGCGGCCTCGTCCTTGCCGAGCGCCAGCGGGAGCGAGCGGAAGTCGCCGGCCATCACGTTCTTGCATTGCGCCGGGTTCTTGAGCGCTGCCGCCAACCAGATGCGCTTGAGCTCACCCAAGGCCACCAGCTCCTCGAACTTGGCGAGCTCGGCCACTTGCAGCGCCTTGTGGCGCACGAAGGCACTGGTGCCGCCATTGTCCTTCGCGTTGCGGATCCCGAGTGCGAGCTGGTCGGCGAAGACCGGATCGGCTTCGCGCACCTTGGCCATGTCGGTGCCCGGGCCGAACACGCCGGCGACCGCGGCGTCGATCTCGGCCTCGCTTGGGCCGAAGACCGGGACTGGCGGCGGCAGAGAGTTGTCGGCATCGCCGCCCCCCGCCCCGCCCAGCGCCGCGATAGCGCGGATCAGCGCGAAGAACAGCACCACGAACAGCACCGCGCCGCCAAAGCCGCGGCCCGCGCTCGAATAGCCGTCGCCGCTCCCCGCGCCCGCCCCTTCCCACGACGCGACGCGTTCGGGATCGAGATGGCTTTCGAGCTCGGGATAGCGTTCGCGCAGGCCGACGAGCAGCTTGTGAACATCGAGCCGGCTCACCCGCAGCCGGTCGAGCACCCCGGCCCGGCCAGGGCGCGACAATTCCACCCAGGCCTTGTGGAGCGGGTGTTCGGGCAGAAGCACCTTGTCGTGAAAGCGCATCCCCTTGAGGCGCTGGTTGAGGAAGCGCAGCGCGGCGCGTTCCTCAAGGATGCCGGATTCGTCGAGCCAGCCGAACACGGCATTGGCTGGTTCGACGAAGGGTGCCGAGCGCGGCCAGGTGCGCGCGAAGAGATCGGCGAGCGCGCCGTCGAGCGCGTCGTGCTCCTCGATATCGGCTTCTTCGGCCCGGCCGGTCAGCACGGCCAGCGCGGTGAGACCCTCGTCGAGCTGCGCATGAGTAACCGCATCCTCGCTGAAGTCCCCGCCGGGATAGAGCACGTCGAGCAAGCGGTTCCAGGCTTCCTGCGCGCGCTTCTGGGCTTCGGTCAGTTCCGGCGCCTGCGCGAGCATTTCGCCTGGGGTGAAGGCGGGGGCGATATCCCAGCCGCCGTCGTCATGATCGTCATCCCAGTCGGGGTCGCGATCATCGGCCTCGTCAAGCGCGCCGAGGCCGTAGAGCTCGCCCTCATCTTCATCCTCGTCAGCGTCCGCGTCGGCGTCCTGCGCCTCGTCCGCTTGCCGCGCGGCCAACCACAGCGCCTGATCGCGCGCCCGGCGCAGGTCGGCAAAGCCGGCGATGTCCTCGTCGGGATTGATCGACCGCAGCACATCGGCATAGGCCTTGCGGATCGCGCCCGTATCGCTGGTCGGGTCGATCCCGAGACGGCTCCAGGGGAAGGCGCGGCGGGTCACAGCGGGGCCATCAGAGCGGGGATTGCGTGTCGATCTCGTCGAGCAGCCGGGTCAAGCCTTCGCGCGCATCGGTGATGATGCGCGGATCCTGCTTGTCGAGCGCGCCCTGGAACTCGGTCAGCCCCTGCCCGATCACATCGCGCACCGGCCCGGTGAAGCCTTCATAGGCACGCTCGGCGCGCGCCAGCAGGGCGACGTTCTCGGCCTCGTCACGCGGGTGGACCTTGAGCTTTTCGAGCCGCTTGCGGCTCTCGGAAATATCCTTCTTCGAGCGCCGGTCATCCTCGTCGACGATCACCAGATTGCGGGTCAGCCCGGTCATCGGCACGGCGACATCGACATCGAGCAGCCCGCTGGTGTCATAGGTGAAGCGCACCTCGACCCCCACCTCGCCCGCCGGCTTAGGGGGGACGGGAACGGTGAGTTCGCCGAGCTTGACGTTCTTCTTCACGTCGCGCGCCTCGCCCTGATAGATCGCGAAGGTCACCTGCCGCTGGTTGTCGCCGAGCGTCTGGAAGCGCTCCATCCGGCTGACCGGCACCGGCGTGTTGCGCTCGATGATCGGGGCGAAGATGTCGTCGTGGAAGCGCCCGTGCGCGTCACGGGTCGAGGTGCTGACGCCGAGCGTGAAGGGCGCGACGTCGGTGATGCGGATTTCCTCGAGCCCGTCCCCGCCCGACAAGAGCCCGGCCTGGATCGCCGCACCCAGCGCCACGGCGTGGTCGGGGTGGACGGTGGAATTGGGGAAGCGCCCGAACATGCGGGTCAGCGCCTTCCTCACCACCGGCATGCGCGTGGCGCCGCCGACCAGCACGATGTCGGACAGGCCCTTCACGTCGATATGGCTGTCGCGCAGCGCCCGGATGACGGGATCGCGCAGTTTCTTGATGAGCCCCGCGGCCGCCTCCTCGAAGGCATCGGTGGTAACGCGCGCAGTGAGCGGAGTGTCGTCGGCAACCACGGTGAAATCGGCTTCTTCCGAGGTGGTGAGCGAGCGGCGGGTGCGTTCGGCCGCGAGGTTCAGCAGCGCGCGGCGGCGGTCGGCCGGAAGCCGCGCGAGCGCCTCCGATGGCAGCAGCGGCTCGACCAGCTTCACCAGCACCTCGTCGAAATCATCGCCGCCCAGCCGGTTGTCGCCCGCCGAGGCGCGCACTTCGACGATGCCGTCGAACATCTCGACGATCGAGACGTCGAAGGTGCCGCCGCCGAGGTCGAAAACCAGGAACGGCTCGCGGTCGCCCTTGTCCACGAGGCCGAAGGCGAGCGCCGCTGCGGTCGGCTCGTTGATCAGGCGGCGGACTTCGAGCCCCGCGATCTCGCCCGCACGGCGCGTGGCGCGGCGCTGGCGTTCGTTGAAATAGGCAGGGACGGTGATGACCGCCTCGGTGGGGCGGGTGCCGGTTGCCGCCTCGACATCGTCAGCAAGGCTGCGCAGCACCATCGCCGAGAGATCCTCCGGCGTCAGCGTCGTTCCCGCCAGCGTCACGGTGGAGACGGTGCCCATCATCCGCTTGAAGCTGGTGACGGTGTCGGCCGGGTTGGTCGCCATCCGGTCGAGCGCGGCCTGCCCCACCCAGGTCTCCCCGCCCTTGGAGAGGCTGACCGCAGACGGGGTCAGTTCGCGCCCCAGGGCATTGGGCACAAGCTGCGGCGCACCGTCGCGCCACAGTGCAACGGCACTGTTGGTGGTGCCAAGATCGATCCCGACGAGCATGCCAGCCGTCATAGCGCGCAGCGCGCGTCAGGCAATTGGAATTGCGGGCGGAATGGCGGCTTAGTGCCGAAACGGCACCAAGCCCACGCGGCGCCCTTGCGTTGCTTTTCCGGCCCCATCAGCGGCTCCGGAAAAACGCCATCAATGCGCGACGCTCTCGCCGCGTTCGAGGCCCGAGGCGGCCAGCTGCGCGTCGATCTGGGCGAGCAGGCGTTCGAGACCATCCTCGCTGTCGCTCTCGGCGCGGGCGACCAGCACGTCCTGCGTGTTCGAGGCGCGCAGCAACCACCAGCCGTCGGCGGTGTTGACGCGCACGCCGTCGGTTGCGTTGACGCTCTCGACCTCGGGGCCGGGGCTGGTGGTGAGCCGCCCGGCGATTTCGGCCATGGCAGCAAACTTGCGGCTCTCGTCGACCTGGAAGCGCAGTTCCGGGGTGTTCAGCATCGGCGGGATGGCACCGCGCAGCTCGGTCACCGATTTGCCGAGTCGGGCGGCCGCCGCCAGCAGCCGCACGCCGGCGTAAAGCGCGTCGTCGAAGCCGTAATATTCATCCGCGAAGAACACGTGGCCGCTCATTTCGCCTGCCAGCGGCGCACCAGTCTCCTTCATTTTGGACTTGATGAGCGAGTGGCCGGTCTTCCACATCAGCGGCTCGCCGCCGAGCTCCGCCACCCGGTCGAACAGGGCGCGGCTGGCCTTCACATCGGCGATAATCGTCGCACCGGGGCGGGTCTTGAGCAGATCCTCGGCATAGATCATCAGCAGCTGATCGCCCCAGATCACCCGGCCCGTGCCGTCGATCGCGCCGATCCGGTCGCCGTCCCCGTCGAAAGCCACTCCGAAATCGAGGTTCTTCTCGGCGACGAGCGCGCGAAGATCGGTCAGGTTGGCCTCGACAGTCGGATCAGGATGGTGGTTGGGAAAATGTCCGTCAACTTCGGTAAAGAGCAAGTGGTGTTCCCCCGGCAGACGGGCAGCCAGGGCTTCAAGCGCGGGGCCGGCGGCACCGTTGCCGGCATCCCAGCCGACGCGCAGGGTTTCGAGCTTGCCGGGTTCGATGCCAGCGAGGCCCTCGAGCAGGCGCTCGACATACTCGCCAAGGATGTCGCGCGAGGTCACCGTGCCGGTGCCGCTGGCGAACGCCCCGTCTGCTGCCAGTTTCCCGAGCTTCTGGATATCGGCGCCGAAGAACGGGCGTCCCCGAAATACCATCTTGAAGCCATTGTAATTGGGGGGATTGTGGCTGCCAGTTATCTGAATGCCGCCATCCACCTGTTCATCTGAGGCTTCCGCATAATAGAGCATCGGCGTTGCGCCCATGCCGATCCGCACCACATTGCAGCCGCTCGCGGTCAACCCTTCGACCAGCGCGTGCTCGAGCATCGGCGAGCTGACCCGCCCGTCATAGCCCACCGCCACGGTCGCACCGCCCGCCTCGCGCAGCAGCGTGCCGAAGGCCCGGCCGATGGCCCGCGCATCATCCGCGCCAAGCGTTTCGCCGATCACCCCGCGAATGTCGTATTCGCGCAGTATCGTGGAATGGAACTGGTGTTGCATGGTCGAGAGGGTCTCCTTGCCGCCGGGACGCGCGGTGATCGGGGTGAGATTGGCGGCAGCGTCGCAGGGGCCATCCGTCCGACGGATCAGCCGGGCCAGCTATTCCCCACGAGCTTCCGTTTCAGGCAAACCCCTGCCGCGCGATTGTGTCAATCCTGCGATGCGCGCGAAGCAGGTTCAAAGCAGCGACCCGTCCTGCGGATGCGGCAGCTCGTCGAGCAGCAGATCACGCGCGGCATTGGCCTCCTGCATCGCGGCGTTGGTGCCGCCCTTGTCGGGGTGCACCAGCGTGGTCAGGCGGCGATGCGCGGCGATGATCTCATCGCGCCCCGCCCCGGCTTCGACCCCGAGCAATTTCCGCGCCCGGAACACGGCCTGGCTCCGGGTCGGCGTGCTGCGCAGCAGCTCCCAGGGCCACTTGCCGATCGCCCAGCGGCAGAACACGCAGGCCACCACGAGGATCAGCAGATACTTCACGCCACCTCCAGCCTGTCCTGCGCGCGGCTGAATTCGGGCAGGCGCAGCGCCTTGACCAGCGCGCGCAGTTCCTGCCGCGCGACCAGATGGCTGGTGCCCAGCTCGCCAAGGTGACCCTTGTCGAGCAGCGTCAGGCCCGAGGGGAACAGCTCGCGGTAGATGACGCGTTCGGACAGGCCCTGCGTCACGCGGAAACCGACGCGCTTCGACATCTCGCCCAGCGCCTTGTGCAGTCGTGCCTGGTTCTTAGCCTCGACGTGCCCGGTGCGGTTGCGCACCACGATCCAGTCCATCTCGGGCCGCTGGTGCTCGATCGTCATCCGGCTGCGTTTCATCCGCGCGTCCCAGATCACCTCCGCGAAGAAGGACAGCTTCTTGACCTTGAAGGTCTCCGCATCGACCTGGCCGATCAGGTCGAAATCGACGAAACTGTCGTTCATCGGCGTCACCAGCGTATCGGCATGTTCGACCGCAATGCGCGCATAGGCATCATCGCGGCCCGGATTGTCGATGATGAGGAAGTCGCAATTGGCCTCGAGCCGGCGGATCATCCCGAGCAAGGCGCCGGTGCCGGTCTCGCGGAACACCTCGCAGGCCGGGGTCGGCAAGGTCAACTCGCGCTTTTCGAGCGTCGCCAGCCGGTTCTCGATATAGCGATGCATTGTGCGCTGGCGCGGATCGAGATCGATCGAGGCGACGCGCGCGCCGAGATAGGACAGAGCCACGGCAACATGGACCGCGGTCGTGGACTTGCCGGTCCCGCCCTTTTCGTTGGCAAAGACGATCCTGTGCGCCTGCCCCTTGCGCAGGAGGCGGGTACCGGTCGCGGTGGTTCCAGGAATGTCGGCGCGCGAGGCGGGCGGCATGGCGGGTCTCTCGATTGCGGTCGGCTGCTGGGTTCGCCGGGGCCCCGGCGGCTTGAAATGGCACAGGTTGGGCCGCTAGGGCACGGTTTTCATGTATCCTTGGAGGCCTGACGGTGCAAACGGTCAATACGCTGCGAATGTTGAGAACCGCTTTGGCACAGTTGCGGGACGGAAATGCAACGATTGCGCTGGTGCCGACCATGGGTGCACTGCACGAAGGCCACCTCACGCTGGTGCGCCGCGCACGCGCGGAGGCGGACCACGTGGTCGCCTCGATCTTCGTCAACCCGAAGCAGTTCGGGCCCAGCGAGGACCTGGACGCCTACCCCCGCCAGCTCGCCGAGGACGCCGCGATGCTCGAAGCGGAAGGGGTGGCGCTGCTGTGGGCACCGGACGCCGGCACGATGTATCCGCCGGGCTTTGCCACCAGCATCGCTGTCGCCGGAGTGAGCGAGGGCCTGTGCGGCGCGGCGCGGCCCGGCCATTTCGATGGCGTGGCGACGGTGGTCTGCAAGCTCTTCAACCAGGTCGCCCCCGACATGGCGTTCTTCGGCGAGAAGGATTTCCAGCAGCTCGCCGTGATCCGGGCGATGGCGCGCGATCTCGATCTGACCGCCCCGCATGTCGACGCGATCATCGGCGTGCCGACCGTGCGCGAGGCGGACGGCTTGGCGATGAGCAGCCGCAACCGCTACCTGACGCCCGAGCAGCGCGCCGCCGCGGCGATCCTGCCCGAGGTGCTGGCAACGGCGGCGCAGACCATAGCCGCGGGTCATCAGCCGGTGTGGCTGGCGAAATCCGTCGTGGAGGACGAGCTGGAGCTGGCAGGCTTCCGGATCGACTACATCGAGGTCGTCGATTCCGGCACGCTTGCTCCGATCGGAGCCCTGTCCGACCGCCCGGCGCGCATCCTTGTGGCCGCCCGAATCGGCACAACCAGATTGATCGACAACATGGCCATCGAACGAGGCACCTAGCGCCGCGCCGTATTGACCTTGCGCCGCCATCAATGGCATGGGCCCTCGCGGAGCCCGAGCGGGTATAGCTTAGTGGTAAAGCTCCAGCCTTCCAAGCTGGCTATGCGGGTTCGATTCCCGCTACCCGCTCCAGCCCTCCCTTCCGAAACAGCCCCAGAAAGTCTATAAAACCCTTGGAAATCCGAGGGATTTAGACCCTCGGTCGTCCGAGAATGTCCCTATTCTTCCCGCTGCATCCGGGGCTCTTGGGGGCCACATCGCGGGGCCAAGGCATTTCGGGCAATTGGACTGGCCCCCACGTGGGGGCCACGAGCTGGGAAAGGACCGAGGGCCATGCCGCTGACAGATGTTGCGATCCGGAACGCCAAACCGCGCGATAAGACTTATAGGGTGGGCGACACTCTCGGTCTGTTCCTGCTGGTGCAGCCGTCGGGTGGCAAGCTGTGGCGCGTCAAATATCGCATCGACGGCAAGGAGAAGAAGCTGGCGATCGGCATCTACCCTCAGGTCGGACTCGCGGAGGCGCGGCGCAGGCGCGATGCCGCCCGTGAGCTAGTGGCAGCTGGCAAAGATCCCGGCCGCGAGAAGGTGCGGTCGCGCATCCAAGCCGAGACAACCTTTGACGCTATTGCCGCCGAGTTCTGTGCGAAGCGGCGGCGCGATGGTCAGAAGGCCTGGGCGGTCAGCACAGCCACACGCAGCGCATACCTGCTGTCGCTGCTCAAGGGATCGATCGGCAAGCTTCCCATCACCGACATCGAGCCTGCAGACGTGTTGATTGCCGTCCGCAAGATCGAGCGCAAAGGCCAACTGGAAAGCGCCCGCCGCACACTGCAATTGGCCGGCGCTGTGTTCCGCTATGCGGTCGCCACCGCCCGCCTCGCCTCGGACCCGACCCGCGACCTGCGCGGCGCGCTGACCGCTCCCACCGTCACACACTATGGCGCGATCATCGACGGATACGAAGGCAAGCCGATCACCAAGCTGGCGATGCAGCTGGCGCCGCATGTCTTCGTCCGCCCCGGCGAGCTGCGCCATGCCGAATGGAACGAATTCGATCTCAAAGGGGCGCTGTGGACCATCCCGGCGGGCAAAACCAAGATGCGCAAGGATCACCTCGTCCCGCTGTCACCCCAGTCGATTGCGATCCTCGAAGACCTCCACGCGCTGACCGGCCCCGATGGCTACGTCTTCCCTTCGATCCGCTCCCGCAAGCGCCCGATGAGCGACAACACGATCAACGCAGGCCTACGCCGCCTAGGATACTCAACTGACGAAATGACCGCCCATGGCTTCCGCGCCACGGCCTCCACCTTGCTCAACGAAAGCGGCAAATGGAACCCGGATGCAATCGAGCGCGCCCTAGCCCATGGCGATAGTGACAGAGTCCGCGCCGCCTACCATCGCGGCGCGCACTGGAAGGAGCGCGTGGCCATGGCGCAATGGTGGAGCGACCACCTCGACTGCCTCTGACGCTTTCAGCTTGGGCTCTTAAACATTCGTCCAGAACGGAGCCTCCGGCAGGCTGGCCTTGAAAAATCGTGATCGGCTTCTGGCGGTTGAACGGCACGCAATGTCGGCCATTGGTCGTTTGCCCAATGGAATACTTGGGCGAACAAGGGCGGAAAGTGGCTGTCCAATCATCCAGTCGAAGACGGCAGCTGCCGCCCCAGACCCGATCGTTCATGACAGCCGCCACGCATGTCTGCTTCTGACGAAAGCTGCCGAAGAGACGCCCCAAGGCAGTACCGAGAACAATTGACGGGCTCTCAACCCAAGCGCGGCCCTCTTGGTTCAGCCGCCGGACGCATGGCGCGGCCATTCGTCATCGTCGATCCGCAAGACCCGCCGCCCGGCAGGACGAAAATGCCGATCGAGCCGCTGCGGCCAATCGCCGAACCGGGCTGGCCAGCCGGTCAGGAAGAAGTCCGACGGGAAGCCGAGTGCGATCCGGTTGTTCCAGTCGAGCCGCTTGCGCAGCCGAGAGTCGAGGGTCAGGTCGGCCGCGCCGAAATTGTCGGAAAGTTGCGTGAGGTTTCGCGCGCCGATGATCGAGATGTGGGCAGGGGCTCTCGCGCCGAGCCAGGCGATGGCCAATTGTGCCGGGGAAAAGTCCACCGCCCGTGCAAGCGCCACCGCCATGATCTCCCACCGCTGACCATAACTGATTGAGGGGCGACTTGGCGATCTCTCACGCGTTCAGGCCACGCCGCAATCGAGTCCCTGCCAGAACGGCGCGCGCAGCTCGCGCTTCAGCACCTTGCCCGCGCCCGAGAGCGGGAAGGGCTCGGCCCGGAAGCTGACCGAGCGGGGGCATTTGTAGCCCGCGATCCGCGCCCGGCAGTGCGCGATGATGTCCTCTTGCGTCACCGCCGCGCCGGGGCGCGGGATGACGATGGCGTGCACCGCCTCGCCCCATTGCCGCGAGGGAATGCCGATCACCGCGACCGCGCCGACCGCCGGGTGGGTCGAGATCGCGTTCTCGACCTCGGCGCAGAACACGTTCTCCCCGCCGGTGACGATCATGTCCTTCAACCGGTCGACGACATGGACGAAGCCGTCCTCGTCCTGATAGCCCGCATCGCCGGTGCGCACCCAGCCGTCGACCAGCACGGCGCGGGTCTGTTCGGGCTGGTTCCAGTAGCCGAGCATCATGCCGGGGCTCGTCGCGGCGATCTCGCCGATGGTGCCGCGCGGGGCGGGATCGCCCGCCGGGCCCAGGATCCGGACCTCGCAGCCGATGGTCGGCAGCCCCGCCGAGCGCAGCCGCGCCGCACTGGGGCCCTCGAGCACATGGTCGCCTGGCGCAAGGATCGTCACCCCAGGCCCCATCTCGGTCTGGCCGTAGCCCTGGAAGAAGCGCACGTGCGGCATCGCGCCAAGCGCCTTGCGCAGCAGCCCCTCGGGCATCGGCGAGGCGCCGTAGAGCAGGCGGCGCAGCGACGCGGTGCGGGCAGGCGCGAAGCCCGGATGATCGAGCATCCGTGCGAGCATGGTCGGCACCAAGATGGTGCTGTTCACCCCGTGGGCCTCGATCGCCGCCAGCGCCGCTTCGGGATCGAAGGCGGGGATGTAGACGTGGCAGCCCCCCACCAGCGCGATCGCGGTGTTGGAGGTGAAGTCGGCCAAGTGGAACATCGGTGCGGCGTGCAGCCACACCGCCTCGCGGTCGAGGCCGAGTTCGGCGGCGATCGCCATGGCGTTGTACCACAGCGCCCGGTGCGGCAGCATCACGCCCTTGGGAATGCCGGTGGTGCCGCCGGTGTAGAACAGGCCGGCAAGGTCCTCCCCCCCACGCATCGCGTCCGCGCATGGGTGCCCCTGGGCGACCAGGTCCTCGTATGCGGCCAGGCCCGCCCCTGCCGCCCCCGCGCTGCCGAGCGTTACGATGGTCGTGAGCGTGTCGGCGCAGGCGCGGATCTCTTCGAGCATCGGCAGGAAGGCATCGTCGAGGAACAGGATCCGCGCCTCGCAGTCGCCGAGCGCGTGGACGATCTCGCTCGCCGACCAGCGGGTGTTGAGCGGCACCACCGCGCCGCCCGCCCACCAGGTGGCGAACAGGCATTCGGTGAAGCACGCGCCGTTGCGCGCAAGGATCGCGACTCGCGCCCCGTGACGCGCGCCGAGCGCGCGCAGGGCGCCTGCGAGTCGCACCACCCGGTCGCGGTGCTCGCGCCAGGTGCGGCGGATCGGCCCGTCGATGCAGGCGATGCGTGCGGGGAAGGTGTCCGCCACACTGACGAAGGGTTGTGTCAATCGCATCCGTCGCCGCCCCCTTTGCCTTCCGCCCGACCGCTCTGCCCGGCGCCGCCCCGATAGCACAGGTTCATCCACCTAGGCAGTCAGCCGGAGCCCTGATCGGTATTCATACGGCGGAGCCAAGGCTGACGAATTTACTGTAAGGATGAGATGACAATGATCCTGCAATCAAGCAGGCAAACACAAGCGATGATAGGACCCAGAATGGCAAATGAAGATTTCGAAGTCGCTGCATCGTCCCAGTCACAAACGGAGATGCTTGAAAGTCTGGAGCAGCAATTGGTTGCTCTCTATCAAGAAAAGCAGGAAGCCGCGCAGAACACTGCCACCATGGCTGCACTGCAGGAAACGATCAACAACCTCGAGGCACAGGTCGTCGAGCTCTATCGCGAGAAGGAAGCGGGCCACGACCTGCAGGCCGTGCTCGCCGAGAAGGACGAGACCATCACAAACCTCGAGGCGCAGCTGGTCTCGCTCTACCACGAGCGCGACGCGATGGCGCACGCGGCCTGACCTGCAACCCAACCGACACGGGGCCGCGGGGCTGCCGACGCGCAGCCACCCCGGCCCACGTGGCCGGCCGTCCGGAGCCGCCATCACGGGCCATGCAACACCGACCCCGGCCCGCGGGGATTTTCCGGCATCTGCCCAAGTACCCCACCGATCCGATGCAAACACAACACCCAGGAGGATGAATATGTCGTTCGTAACCGCGGAAATCGATAGCAAGCTCGGGGCCCTGTCCCGCGACGATGCCGACCTCGCCGATTTCGGCATCGTCAAGGTCGACGACGAGGGCAAGATCGAGCTCTACAACAAGTACGAGGCCGAGCTCGCCGGGGTGACGCCCGCCGCCGCCGAGGGCCGCAACTTCTTCACTGAGATTGCGCCCTGCACCAACAACAAGCTGTTCTTCGGCCGCTTCCAGAACGGCGTCGCCGCCGGCGAGCTGGACGCCGAGTTCAACTACACCTTCACCTACAAGCTGCGCCCGACCAACGTCGGCATCCACATGAAGCGCGACAAGGCGACCGGCAGCAACTGGATCTTCGTCAAGAAAAAGTAACATGAACAGACGCATGCGCGGGGCCGCTCAACCTAGGCGGCCCTGCCTTGCTGATGGGGAGGCGACATGGTTGAGGCGACATCCAAGGTGCAGGCGCTGCGGCATGCCCTGCTCGATCACGACGAGGTGCGCACGACCATGGACGTCGTCGCGCTGACGCCGGATCTGGCCGACGATATGCTCGAGGACGTGCGCCGCGAATATCTCGCCCGCGCCGAGCAGATCTGCGCCGCGCTCGACGACCTCACCTTCGAGGGCGACGAGAGCGAGGCCGAGCGTCACATTCCCCTCACCTGGCTGGCGATCCGTTATGAATGGTCGCGCTGCAACGACCAGATGCAGTACCAGACCATCCTCAAGGGCGCCCCCGACATCCTGACGATGGCGCGCGGCTCGATGCTCTCGAAGATCGCCGAGAAGCTGGAAGCGCAGCAGACCAGGAAGGAGCTGTTCTGGACCCTCAAGCTCGCCGCCGATCCCTTTGGCACGGTCGGCCGCATCCCCTCGATGGCGCGGCGGCTGATGCGGCTCACCGCCTCGGCCGGGCGCGGCATCAACGAGGTGCTGCAGGAATTCCACTCGGTCCGCGAACTGCTGGCCCTGCATATCGACGACAAGAGCCTACTCGAAAAGCTCGACAAGTCGATCTCGAAGTCGATCGAGATGGTCGATTGCAGTGTCGGCATCGAACTCAACGATCTCCACGCGGCGCTGGAGGCGGAGCTGGTCGACCGGCTCGACAGGGCCGGCATCACCGCGCTGCTGCGGATCGAGAACGCTGATCCTTCCGAACTGATCCCCCCCGACGTCTCGGACCTGTTCTTCCGCGTGTCGCAAGGCTGGCTGCGGCACCTGTTCGCCGAATCGGTCGAACATTCCCCCGACGAGCGCGAGGCGAACGACAAGAGCGCGCACCTCACGCTCAGCTGGCGGCTGGTGCGCAACGACCGGCGGCTGACCTTCGAGATGCGGGACGACGGCCTCGGCTGCAGCCGCTTCGAGATGGGCAAAGACGAGATGCCCCCCGGCCTGTGCGTGCGCCACAGCCACGAACCCGACGTCGGCAGCGTGCTGACGATCGAGTCCAACTTCATGCTGGACGGCAATTCGGAATATCTCAGCTTCTCAGTCTTCAACGGCTACGACAATTCGATCCTTGCGATCCCGGCGCAGTATGTGAGCTTCATCTCGCTGGTGGAGGCGCACACCCTGAAATCGGCCTCGGGCTCGCTGTTCACGGCGACCGGCGAGCTCTATTCGGTCCTCGACACCGCGCGGGCCGTGTTCTGCGCGGAGGCGGACTATCCGCGCGACCTCGTCATCTTCGCCGACATGGGCGAGGGGCGGCGCATCGCGCTCAGGGTCAACGAGATCCACGGCATCTGCCGGGGGCGGGTCAAGCCGCTGCCCTTCGGCCCGGGCGAGGAGCGGGTGGCCGGCATTCTCAGCAACGCGGGCCAGCTGGTCATCGTCCTGCAATTGGAAGGGTTCTTCGCGCCATGAACAGGCCTGCCCACCGCATCGCGCCCTTGCCTCATGACGCGCGCGACGATGCCCCGCCCGAGCCGAACGGCAGCCTTGGCGTACACCCCGGCTTTGCCACCATCGCGCGGCTGCACGCGCTGGGCGAGGTGGCGCCGGCGTTTGTCGCGAGCCCCGAGGAACTTGCCCGGGCGCAGCGCAGCCACGCGGCGCTGCTGGATTTCCTCCAGCGCCACCCCGAACGGCGTGTCTACGGCATCCACACCTACTACGGCGCCGACATCGCCGATCCGCGCGATCCGTCCGACTGGCAGCGGCAGCAGGAGGAGCTGCTCGGCTATCTCCACGTCGGTGTCGGCGCGCCCCTGCCCGAACGGGTAGTGCGGCGCGCGCTGCGGCTGCAGGCGATGAAGGCGCTGCAGGGCCATTCGGCGATCCACCCCGAAACGCTCGGCGCGCTGATCGAACTGTCGAACGGCGCCGTTCTGCCGGCCGTGCCGCGCTACGGCAGCCTCGGGGCGAGCGGCGATCTGGTGCCGATGGCCCATGCCATCGCCCCGGTGATCCGCGCGTTCGGGGCGCGCGCGCCGCGCGACGTGCTCGGCCTCGTCAACACCAACGCGATGATGAGCGCGCTTGCCATCGAGCTGTTCGCCAAGGTGCTGGCGCTGCTTGACGCCGTGATCCGGGTGACCGCGCTCGCGAGCCTCGCGCTCGGGCTCGACGATGAGTTCTGCACCGGCAGGACGCTCGCCATCAACCCGGCCCTCCACCGCAACCGCGCGGCAGGCGCAATGATCGCGCAGGCCCGGGCGCAGTTCCTCGCAAGCAACCGCGCCGCCCCCGCCCGCGCGCCCGGCGAAAGCCCGCCCCAGCCGCGCTACTCGATCCGCTGCGCACCGCAGGTGTTCGGCAATGCGCTCGTCCAGCTCGAATTCGCCGCCGAGCGGATCGGTGCCGAGGCGCTGTCGGTCGCCGACAATCCGGTGATCGACAGTGACGGGCTGGACATCGCCATCGCCCATGGCGGGCTGTTCTACACCGCCGGCCTCGCCACCGCCGCCGACCAGCTGATGGATGTAGCGTGCAAATGCGCCGAGGTGCTCAACCGCCAGACCTTCCTGCTGGTCGATCCGGAGCAGAGCGGCGGCCTGCCGCGCAACCTCGAATGCGCGCCGGGCGATCACGTCAAGGGCATCCACCAGCTGGTCAATGCGCTCGAACAGACGCTGCGCGCGGGCGGCGTTCCGGCCCGCAACCTCACCTCGCCGGCCGAGGGCTACAACCAGGACATCGTGCCCGGCAGCATGGCGGCACTGCTCAACCTTGCCGACCGGATGGAGGCCGCCGGCGCGCTGGCGCGCGGCGCCGGCTTCATCGCCGAACGCGCCGCGCTGCTGCGCCTCGCGCTGCCCATCCCCGCGGCGCTGACCCTTGCGGCCTGGCCCGCCTACAATCTGGCCGAGGCATGAGGGCGCTGTTCAAGGAGCTGCTGAAGGCCAGCGGCACCCCGGTGTTGCAGACACTTGAGGGTGGGGTCGAGACGATCATGTCGGCCGGCAACATCTGGACCTCGGCCCATGCCCGCCGCATCGCCCTCGCCGAGCGCGGCGTCGCGCCCGGCGCGGTGCTGTGCTCGCAGGCCGGGGGCTTTCAGGCGGTGATCGATTTCGTGGCCTCGACCATCGGCGGCTTCGTCTATCTGCCCGTCACCCCGGCCCGGTCGTTGGCCTTGCGGCAGCAGCTGGCGATGGCGCCCATCGCCGACGTGGCCGGTATTATGTTTGCCGGCGGACAGCACGACGGGGATCACTCCCCGGATGCACTCCCGTCCGTTCTTGCTCCGATCCGCGTCGTCAGAGGAGCGCAGCTGGCCTTGTACCGCGACGATGCGATGGCGCTGGCGAGCGTCGCTGCATGGACCGGTGATCAGCTCGCGGCGCTTCTTGCCGCTCTATCAGCCCGGCTCGGGACGCCGATGGGTGGCACCCGCCTGACATGTAGCCCGGTGCATCACGATGCCGGCTTCGTGATCGACCTGCTGCTCGGCCTGTGCAACCGTCAGACCATCCACATCCGGAACCCCGCGCACGATGCGGGCGTGCTCGTTCTGCGCGAGGCGATCGATCTGGAGGTGGACGACCTCGTCTTCGCGCCGCCGATGCTCGATGGCATGACGCAAGCCCTTCGCCATCTCGCCCCCGAGGGCTGGTTGAGGCTGCGGCGCACCCGGCTTCACACCGGCGGCCGGGCGCTGTCCGAGGATCGGGCAGCGATTGCCGCGAGCCTGTTCGGCCGGGTGTTGGTCGAGGCGCTACAGCCCTCACACGGTGAGCTCGCAACGCGTGCTCTGGATAGTGTGAACACGCAAGTAAGCCACCGAAAGCAAAACATATCGCTCTAGGCCTTCATTAGATCCTCAAGCATCTTGTTTAACCTCGCATCGGTAATTTGGTTTGCCGCCGACATGACCTGCCCAACGGCGTCGGCGTCTTTCCCGTGCCTATGGCTGGGGATACCAATTCAGCAGTCGGTCCACTGCTTTCGCCTCGGCGAGCTGTTCAGATAGGCGCTGATTGTCCGCTCTTGGTAGGAACTGCCGTTGAGCACATCGCCAGGGAATGACCGCTAAGTCCCAGAACCGGCAATTGAGAGCTGCTGGTCCCCTGCGCTTGGCGATCCCCGGGTCAACGTTTTCAGACTTCAATTACCTCGTCGAGTTGGGGGGCTGGGCTCTAGCTGAAAAGCCCGAAACATAGGCACACCCTACGCGAC
>NZ_JAMNXL010000230.1 GCF_023653175.1 Erythrobacter sp.
CGACGATGTGCTTGGGGCACCCGGCGCACGCAAGCGCACGCTCCAGCGCGCGATGCAGGCGGTGGGCGCGCATGGCTCGGGCGTGATCGTGATCCTCACCGGCCGCGTCGGCAGTGGCGAATGGCAAGCGAGCGAAGAACAGCGCAATATCGGCATCGGCTCGCAGATCCTCGCCGACCTCGGCATTACCGAGATGGTGCTGCTCTCGAACAGCCGTCCCGATCTGGTCGCGCTTGAAGGCTATGGCCTGACCATCACCGACTTCCATCCCATTCCGGAGTAATCACCCATGGCCGACATCCTCATCGTCGAAGCGCGCTTCTACGGCCACCTCAACGACATGCTGATCGCCGGCGCGCGCGCCGCGCTGGAAGCGGAGGGCCACAAGGTCGAGGTGCTGACCGTTCCCGGCGCACTCGAAATCCCCGGCGCGATCGCGCTCGCCGCCGAAGCCGACCGCTATGACGCTTTTGTCGCGATCGGCGTGGTGATCCGCGGCGAGACCTACCATTTCGAGATCGTCGCGGGCGAAAGCGCGCGGGCGATCATGGCGCTCACCATGGACGGGATCGCGATCGGCAACGGCATTCTCACAGTCGAGAACGAGGCCCAGGCGCTGGTCCGCGCCGACCCCGCGCAGAAGAACAAGGGCGGCGAAGCGGCCAAGGCGGCGCTTGTCCTGATGGCGCTGCAGGACCGCTTCGGTTGACGTTTGGACGCGCGCACGTCCCGCTGTGGTGCGCGGTCGCCGCTAGGTAGTTTCCCTCTGTAGATTTCCATAGGGCATTAACGCGATATCACGCCCGTCTCCGCGGCCACGCTCGACACGTGCGGGCCTGCGGGGAAGGGTTTGCGCTTGCTTGGGATCAGACTGTGGAACACCTTACACCGACTGCACCGGGCGATGCCCGCGTGCCTGCCGTTATCGCTGTGCTGGAGCGCGAACTCGCCATTCTCGACGAAATCGGCGCGCATATCGCCGGCGCCTATCTCGATGCCGCAATCGATCAGCTGCGGCGACAGCAGGCGCGGCGCTGAGGCCTGCGGGAGGGACGGATTTCCCTTATAAAAAGAACGCACTGCGTATTCGCCCTTAAAGCCAACCAGATCGGATGTTCTTACATCGGGTTCCATAGGCATTCCCCTGTGGGCACGGCCACGGGCTCCTGAAGGCGGATCGATGGGCGAGATGAGGCACGACACCGGCCAGGTTATCGCAGGCGCAGGCATGGGCCCGGGCGCAGGGTTGGGCCACGGCGATGCCGCGCTCCTGTTCCATCCGCTCGCCGACGAGTTGATGGCGATCGCCTCGCGCTTGCGCGAAGCGGCGGAAGGCGGCGCGCGGGGTGAGCCGGCCGATCCCGCGGCAGCCGGGGCCGCTGCGATTGGCCGCCCCGCCCGCCCGGCGCGCAGCCACCTTGCCCTCGCGCGCAAGACCTATGCCTTGCGGCGCAAGCGCGCGAGCCTGTTCGGCAATCCCGACCTGTTCGGCGAACCGGCCTGGGACATCCTGCTCGATCTCTACATCGCCGCCGGAGAGGGCAAGCCCGTCTCGGTCTCCAGCGCCTGCATCGGCTCGGCCGCGCCCGCCACCACCGGGCTGCGCTGGCTCGGCGTGCTGGCACAGGAGGGGCTGGTGGTGCGCGAGAACGATGCCGAGGATCACCGCCGCGTGCTCGTCAGGCTGACGCCTTCAGGGCAGGCGGCGATGGACCGGTTCTTCGACGCCGTGGATTAGGCGCGCGCACCAAAGCAGGCGCGGCCTGCATAGCCGGCGCTGTCGCCCAGTTCTTCCTCGATGCGGATCAGCTGGTTGTACTTGGCAAGCCGGTCCGAGCGTGCGAGCGAGCCGGTCTTGATCTGCCCGCAATTGGTCGCGACCGCGAGGTCGGCGATGGTCGCATCCTCAGTCTCGCCCGAGCGGTGGCTCATCACGCAGGTGTAGCGTGCGCGGTGCGCCATATCGACTGCGGCGAGCGTTTCGGTGAGCGTGCCGATCTGGTTGACCTTGACCAGCAGCGAGTTGGCGAGGCCGCGGGCGATCCCGTCGCTGAGGCGCGCAGGGTTGGTGACGAAGAGATCGTCACCCACCAGCTGCACCTTGTCGCCGAGCAGGCCGGTGAGCGCCGCCCAGCCCTCGAAATCGTCCTCGCTCATCCCGTCCTCGATCGAGCGGATCGGGTAATCGGCAGCAAGTTTGCCGAGGTAGTCGGCCATTTCGTGCGGGGTGAGGCTGAGGCCTTCGCCGCTGATCTCGTACTTGCCGCCCTTGAAGAACTCGGTCGCCGCGCAGTCCAGCGCCAGCACCATGTCCTCGCCCGGGGTGAACCCGGCCTTGGCGATGCTCTCCATGATGAAATCGAGCGCCGCGCGGGTGCTGGCAAGGTCGGGCGCAAAGCCGCCCTCGTCGCCGACACTGGTGGCGAGGCCCTTCTGCGCGAGGCCCTTCTTGAGGGTGTGGAACACCTCCGCCCCCCAGCGCACCGCCTCGGCGATGGAGTCCGCTCCGACCGGCATGATCATGAATTCCTGGATGTCGATCGGGTTGTCGGCGTGTTCGCCGCCGTTGATGATGTTCATCATCGGCACCGGGAGCATGTGCGCCGACACTCCGCCGAGATAGGAATAGAGCGGCAGCCCCCGCGCATTGGCCGCCGCCTTGGCGACCGCCAGCGACGTGCCCAGAATCGCGTTCGCCCCGAGCCGGCTCTTGTTGGGCGTATCGTCCAATGCGATCAGCGAGAGGTCGATGTCGCGCTGGTCCTCGGCGTCGAAATTGGCGATCAGCAGATCGCGGATCTCGGTGTTGACCGCATCGACGGCCTTCAGCACCCCCTTGCCGAGGTAGCGTGCGGGGTCACCGTCGCGCAGCTCCACCGCCTCGTGGGCACCGGTCGACGCGCCCGAGGGCACGGCGGCGCGGCCGAAGCTGCCGTCCTCCAGCAGCACGTCGACCTCGACGGTTGGATTGCCGCGGCTGTCGAGGATTTCGCGCCCGTGGATGTCGATGATCGCGGTCATGTTTGGCTCCGGCTGTAATGTGGTTTAGGGTGTTAAGACACTCGGCCCCTATGATATTGGGCAAGTCACGATTCTGGCTTGATGCGACCTGTTGACGGCCGCCCGGCGTGATGTCCCTATGCGTGAGGCAGGCCTTGCGCAAGCGGCTGCACAAGGGCACCGGATCGCCCCAAAAGAGATGGAGACCTTCGATGGCTGACACCACCCCGACCGACGCCGCTGCGGCGAAGAAGACCCCCGCCAAACCCGCCAAGGGCGGCGCCACGAAGTCCGAGGGCCCGACCAAGGCCGCCTCGCGCAAGACCGCCGCGACCGCCGCGGCCGCGGCCCCCGATGCCGCGCCCGCTGAGGCCGCGCCGGCCTCCACTCAGGTGATCGAGGCCAAGAGCCGCTTCAACGCCGCGCTGGAAGAAGCCAAGGCGGGTGCTGCCGCGCTGCGCGCCGAAGCCGGGAACCGCCTCACCTCGGCCGGCGATCAGGCGCGCGGCAAAAGCGACGATCTGCTCGCCGATGCCAAGAGCAAGGCGGGCGAGCTCGCGGTCGAGAGCAAGCAGGTGGCGAGCGATGCCATCGCCTCGCTCGGCAAGGTCGTGGGCGACACTGCCCCCCAGATCGACGAGAAGCTCGGTGAGCAGTACGGCGACTATGCCCGCAAGGCTTCGCGCACGTTGCAGGAAACCTCGGCCAAGCTCGAATCCAAGAGCGTCGAGGAACTGGGCGAGGATGCGCGCGAGATGGTGCGCAAGAGCCCCGGCGTCGCGGTCGGCGTGGCGGCGGTGGTCGGTTTCTTCCTCGCGCGGCTGCTGAGCGGAAAGCGGCGCTGAAGCCGTCTGCGGAGAGCCGAGGCCATGGCTGATATCGACCCCGGCCTTGCGCGGCCGCAGGAAGGCGCTCCGGCAGAGCCGGCAGGATCTGCGCCCGGGGCGCCCGACACCACTCTGTCTGCGTTGCGCGACGATGTGACCGCGCTAGTCGAGGATGCGCGCAATTACGCCGAGGCCGAGCTCGCCTTCCAGAAGACCCGCGCTGCGCTCGCCGGCAAGCACGGCGCGCGCGCGCTGGGGCTGTTGGTGCTGGCGCTGGTGCTGCTCAACCTCGCGCTGATCGCGCTGGCGGTGGGCGCGGTGATCGCGCTTGCTCCGCTGGTGACGATCTGGGGGGCGATCGCAATCGTCGTTGGCGTGCTGCTGCTCGGCACCGGGCTTCTGGTGGCAGGCGCAATGAGAGAGGGCCGGATGATCGGTGCGATGTTCGGCGGGGGCGAAGCTTCATGACCCGCCTGCCCGACCGCTTCATCGAGGACCGCCGCTTGCGTAACACCGCCCGCGCGGTGCTCACCGAAGACATCGACCGGCTGCGCGACAGCCTTGCCGAGCAGGGCATCGCAAGCCGCGTCTCGACCGGCGTCAGCTCCACCATCTCCGACCGCATCCGCTCCGGCGCGCGCGACGTGCTCGCCGAAGTGCGGTCGCAGGCGGGCGAGCGCAAGGGTCTGATCGCCGGGATCATTGCCGCGATCGCGCTGTTCCTTGCCCGCGGGCCGATCCTCGAATGGGTCGAGGATCTGCTCGAAAGCGATTTCGAAGACGACGACGAATTGACCACGAGCGAAGCGCCCGCCGCCCCCGCAGGCCCTTCCGCAGGAGACCCCGAATGACCAATACCCCCGCCAACGACCAGCGCGACGCGCTGCGCGCCCGCATC
>NZ_JAMNXL010000231.1 GCF_023653175.1 Erythrobacter sp.
CGGGCACTTTACCCGGCTGCTTGGCCAGACGTCGCTCGCCTATCAGTGGTGGTTGATGCACGCTTGGGGGCGGCGCCAACCGAGCGCGCCGGGCAAGCCCGACATCATTGCGTTGGTTGCTGGCGAGGAAACGTCTGAAGTCATGCGGGAGACGCTCGGTTCGCTTGCAAAAGAAGGCGTCCCATGGCGCATTGTCGGATCGGATGCAGCGAACGATCTTGCCAAGGCCGCTGCCACCATCGACTGGGCCGCAGGCCCATGGCTGCTGGCGATGTGCGAAGGGGATCGCCTCGCAGTCGGTGCCGCGGAAGACTACCGCACTGCTATACGTGACCATGGTGAGGTTTGCGCAATCTTTGCCGACAATGACGTCCTTTGTTTGCGCGGCAAGCGCATGGCGCCCCATTTCAAGCCAGGTTGGAACGCCGAGCTTTACGCTCATCACGATTACCTCACCGGCGCTTGCATCGTGCGTGTCGCAAGCGATGCACTGGCCGTAGCCGCGGCACAGCCTGACTGGGCAGCGGCTCTGACAGCCGCTGCAATCGCAACTGGTGGCGGGGCGGCGCATATTGCTGAGGTTCTGCATCATCGCAAGTCGCGCCCGCTTGTGCCAGCGCAGGCAAAGCCCCTGACCATCACTGCAAATCTGCCGCGCGTCAGCGTTATCATCCCGACCCGCAACCGTGCCGACCTGCTGCGCACCTGCATCGCCGGGCTGCGCGCGACCGATTATCCTGCGCTCGAAATCATCATTGCCGACAACGACAGCAATGAGCCTGAAACACAGGCCTATCTTGCTGACCTTGCCCGCGACGGCATCGTCGTGCTGCCGCAGCCGGGGCCGTTCAATTATTCCACCATCAACAACAACGCCGTTGCCATCGCCACGGGCGAATTGCTGTGCCTGATGAACAACGATATCGAAGTTCTCAAGCCTGACTGGCTGGCAATCATGGCCACCCAGGCCTTGCGGCCCGAAGTCGGCGCGGTGGGGGCGCAATTGCTCTATCCCGACGGGCGTATCCAGCATGCCGGTGTGGTGATCGGCGTTGGCAATGCGGCGGGCCATGCCCACCGGTTCCTGCGGCCTGAGGCGGAAGGCTATTTCCGGCGTCATACTCTGCCGCAATTCGTCTCGGCTGTCACGGCGGCGTGTCTGGTGGTGCGCAAGGACCGCTTTGACGCGATCGGCGGGCTGGACGAGGCCAACTTTGCGGTCGCGTTCAACGATGTTGATCTGTGTCTCAAGTTGAACCGGCATGGCTGGCAGTCCTTCTATGAACCGCGCGCGATGCTAGTGCATCACGAATCGATTTCACGCGGGCATGATACCGATCCGGTCGGCGCGGCCCGTTTTGCGGGCGAGCTGGCGGCCTTGCAGCGGATCTGGCACACCGACGCAGTCATTGATCCGTTTCACCATCCCAACCTCAGTCGCGCATCGGAACAATTCGCGATAAGCGTGGTGCCATGACCGAGCAGGCGCAATCCCAACCTATGCTGGACCTGCCGGAGGTTACGCTGATCGCGGTTACCTCGGTCAATGTCGAGGCGACGATCAAGGCGATCGAAGTGTGTCGGCAAACCATTCGCTTTGCCGCATGCAAGCTGTTGACCCATTGCGAGCCGCCGCGACAGGTGGCCGGGATCGAGGTGGTGATCATTCCCCGACTGACGAGCGCTCAGGCTTATTCGCACTTCATTTTGCGCGACCTAGCAGACCATGTGGCAACCTCGCGTTGTCTTGTGATGCAATGGGACGGGCATGTTGTGAACACGGCGCGCTGGGATCCGCACTTTCTCGACTATGATTACATCGGGGCCAGCTGGCCGCAATTTCGCGACGGCCGGGATGTCGGCAATGGAGGCTTTTCGCTGCGCAGCAGTCGCCTGCTCGAAGCCTGCCGTGATGAACGCTTCGTCGCCAGCCATCCCGAAGACGTGGCAATCTGCCGTTACAACCGCGCCTGGCTGGAAGCACAAGAGTTGCGCTTTGCCCCGCGTGAGTTGGCAGATCGCTTTTCTGCTGAACGTGCCAGCACGCTCGATAACGTCTTTGGATTTCATGGGGTTTGGCATATGCCACGCCTGCTTGGGCCCGAACGATTCTGGGATATTTATCGACAATTGGAAGACCGCAAATCAGTGCATCACGACCTTGTGCCCATCATGGCGCAAATAGCCGGGCATCCCCGCGGCTGGCGGCGTTGCGCCCGTCTGGTATGGGATAAGCTTGGTGCGAAGCTGGGCGTCGGAAAGGGCGTTGCATGACTAATCCGCTTCCCGGCCTTCCGCTCATCGAATCACCGCTGTTCCTGAGCCTCCTCGGCGATCTCGGACTGACCACCGAGGAGGCACGGATAGGGCTCCAGCTGTTCCACCGCGGTTATGCCGTGATGGACTTTCCCGATCCGGACATTCACCAGCGTATCGACCGGATCAAGGGCAGCCTCGGACCGCGCTACGGCGTTGATCTGGAAGATCCGGAAAGTGACAAGACCTGTGGCGAGCGGCGCATTCAGGACGCCTGGAAGTACGACGGCGACGTGCTCGCGATCGCCGACAACGCTTCGGTCAAAGCCCTACTCACACGGCTTTACGGACGCGGCGCCTTCCCTTTCCAGACGCTCAACTTTCCTGTCGGCACGCAGCAGGAAGCGCACTCCGACATGGTGCACTTCTCCAGCCAGCCGGAGAAATTCATGTGCGGCGTTTGGCTCGCGATGGAAGACGTGACCGCCGAGGCGGGTCCGCTGTTCTACTACCCCGGCTCGCATCGCTGGCCGGTCATGAGCAATGCGCTGATCGGTCGGCGCGGCTTCGGGAGCCAGCTCTATTCGGCGCAAGATCCGTTCGCTGAGGCCTGGGCGGCCCTCGTCGCGGCGGAGGGGGCCGAGCGCGAGGTTTTCCTCGCGCGAAAGGGCCAGGCGCTGATCTGGTGCGCCAACCTGCTGCACGGCGGGAGTGCGCAGACCGATCCGCGGCAGACCCGCTGGTCGCAAGTGACGCACTACTACTTTGACGACTGCCTGTACTACACCCCGGCCTATTCCGACGAGGTCCTCGGTTCGTTCGACCTGCGCCGGATCGTGGCGGTCGGCGAGAATCGCGAACGTCCCAATCTTTACCTCGGCGAACCCGTGGCCCGGCCGGGCCATGAGGCCCGGCGTGGCGGGCTCGGCGCGAGCCTGCGAAAGCTCTTGCAACGGTGAACCGGGGCGATTGTTAAAAATGTCGGACAACGACGCGCCGCTCCTCATCGACGCCTCGCGCCTGGTATGGCGTCGCTGGACGGGGACACGGGCAACCGGCATCGACAGGATTTGTCTTGCTTGGATGGACCACTACGCCTCGCGCGCGCAGGCCGTGATCGTCCACAAGCGCGGCCAGGCGATCCTTCCGTTCCGCACCTCGCAGGCGCTATTCCGGCTTCTGATGATGCCCGAGCGGCCAGTTCGAGAGGCGATGCACTTCCGCGCGGCCTTGATGGGCCTCGGCCTGCAGCGCGGCCTGCACCTGCGCGATCGGCTCCAGGGACAGGGGCGCTTCTGGCTGAACCCCGGCCATACCGGCCTCGACGCGCCGGGCCTTGCTGAGTGGATCAAGGCGCGGGACCTGCGCCCGGTCCATCTTGTGCACGACCTGATCCCCATCACACACCCGCAGTTTTGCCGCCCCGGCGAGAATGCCCGGCATCGCCGGCGGATACGCGCCGTGCTCGACACCGCGGCTGGCGTTGTCGCTAACAGCGCGCATACGCTCGGCACGCTCAGGGACTTCGCAGATACGGAAGGCAAAAGCCTTCCACCTGCCGTGGTGGTGTGGCCGGGCACGCCCGCCTTGCCGATCCTCCCGAGGAAAGACGCCGCCGAGCCAACGTTCGTGATCCTGGGCACGATCGAGGGACGGAAGAACCACGAGCTGCTCCTGCGTGTCTGGCGGGGTCTCATGGCCAGGAAGGACAGCCGGCGAGTGCCGCGCCTCGTCATGGTCGGGCGACGCGGCTGGGAAGCCAGCCAGGTCTTCGCCCAGCTTGACAGCGGTGATTTTGGCTCCTTCGTCACTGAGGTTGGCCCTCTCTGCGATGCGCGCCTTGCCGAGGTGCTGGCAGGAGCCCGGGCCCTGCTGTTCCCGAGCCATGCCGAGGGCTACGGCATCCCGTTGGCCGAAGCGCTAGCAGCCGGCGTGCCGGTGATTGCCGGCGACCTTCCGGTCTTTCGCGAGATCGGCCAGGGAGTGCCGGATTTGCTGCCGCTCGACGACGAGGATGCGTGGATGACAACCATTAACGACTATGCGCAGCCAGCGAGCACGCGCCGTGAACGTCAACTGGAACGCCTGTGCACCTTCAGGCCTCCCGATTGGCAGGCCCATTTTGCCGGAATCGATGCGCTGCTGGACCGGCTAGCCTAACCCACCCTCGGATGGCGTCTTCAAGTGTACCGCCGATGCCGCACTCGTGACCGCGGCTGATCGCACGGTAATCTGGTGAAGCCGAGCGTCACAGTCTGGATGCAGTGGTCTGAGCCCCTAGATTTCCTCCAGTGATAAGTAGAGTCCGGCCCTAACGAGGAGACGGACGAATGAAGCGGAGCAGGTTCAGCGAGGAGCAGATCATCGCTGTTTTGAAGGAGCAGGAAGCGGGGATGTCGACGGCGGATGTGTGCCGCCGCCATGGGATCAGTTCGGCAACCTTCTAC
>NZ_JAMNXL010000047.1 GCF_023653175.1 Erythrobacter sp.
AGGGCAGCCGAGACTAATCCCGGCTGCCCCTTCTTTTCCGTCGGACTCTCGTCCGGCGTCATCAGTGGTATTCGGCGCCCCAGCCGCCCCAGACGTAGATGGCGACGAACAGGAACAGCCACACCACGTCGACGAAGTGCCAGTACCACGCCGCCGCTTCGAAGCCGAAGTGCTGGCGCGGGGTGAAGTGGCCGAGATAGGTGCGATAAAGGCAGACCGCGAGGAAGATCGTCCCGATCAGCACGTGGAAGCCGTGGAAGCCGGTCGCCATGTAGAAGGCCGAGGAATAGGTGTTCCCGCCGAAGCCGAAAGGCGCGGCCGAATATTCGTAGGCCTGGATCGCGCTGAACAGCACGCCGAGCGCAACGGTCGCCCACAGGCCCTGCTTGAGGCCTTCGCGGTCGCCGTGGATCAGCGAATGGTGCGCCCACGTCACCGTGGTGCCCGAACACAACAGGATCAGCGTGTTAAGCAGCGGCAGCGCGAAGGGATCGAGCACTTCCATGCCTTCGGGAATGAAGGTCGCAATCGCACCCTCGGTGCCGAACAGGCTGGTGGTGGCGCCGGTGGCATGGTCATATTCGAGCGCGGTCGGGAACAGCGCGAAATCGAAGAAGCTCCAGAACCAGCCGACGAAGAACATCACTTCCGACGCGATGAACAGGATCATCCCGTAGCGCAGGTGCAGCTGCACAACGGGAGTGTGATCGCCGCGCTGGGCTTCGATCACAATGTTGCGGAACCACATGAAAAAGGTCGCAATAAGGCCGGCAAGGCCGAGGCCTGCCACGATCGTGCCGCTCTGCCCGAACAGGTCTGGGTGGAAGCTCAGCACCATGCCGCTGGTGAAGGTCAACGCCGCGATCGAGCCGACGAGCGGCCAGATATCGGGTTCGAGAATGTGGTAATCGTGGTTTGCCTTGCCAGCCATGTGGATGTTCCCGTCCCTCAGGTTTAGCGGATCAATTGGTGCTCCGGGGGGCCGCGTCCTGCGGCGCCTCGGCGCGGTGGAAAGTATAGCTCAGCGTGATCTGCTCGACACCCTCCATGTTGGGGTCTTCGAGCATCGCCGGATCGACGAAATAGAGCACCGGCATGGTCACTTCCTGCCCGGGGGCAAGCGTCTGCTCGGTGAAGCAGAAGCACTGGACCTTGTTGAAATACTTGCCGGCCTGTTCGGGCGTGACATTGAAGGTGGCGACACCGGTGATGGTATGATCGCTGTCGTTACGCGCCACATAGGTCGCGATGTCGCGCTCACCGATGGTGACGGTGTCGGTCGCTTGGCTGGGCTCGAAGGTCCAGGGCATGCCCATTGCGCTCGTTGCATCGAAGCGGATCGAGATTTTCTGCCCCGTGGCCGCGGCGGCGGCAGCGGCGGCCTTGCTCTCCGAGGCGACCATGGTGGTGCCGCCGAAGCCGGTGACCTGGCAGAACAGGCGGTAGAGCGGCACCGAGGCATAGCCGAGCCCGAGCATCGCCAGCGCGCCCATGAAGGCAAGCGCGCCCACGCGCAGGTTGCTGCGCGCGAGGGGCTCCGATGCGGGCGCGGCAGACGCCATCAGCCCTGCCCTCCGATCCGCACCATGGTGATGGCATAAAACAGCACCACGAAGAACAGCAATGTGCCCGCGACCACCAGATTGCGCGCCTTGCGGCGGCGGAGGAATTCGCGCTCTTCGTCGGGGGTCATGCGATGAGCCCCTGATAGGCCGCCACACGGTCGGCGACCAAAGCGGCGAACAGCACAAAGAGGTACACGATCGAGAACTTGAACAGGGTCTTTTCCGGCGTCATCGCGTCAGTCTCGGCGCGCATGCGGGTGAAGACCGGCATGGCAAGCACCACGAACAGCGCCGAAAGCACCACCGCGACCGAACCGTAGATCCAGCTTGTCCCGCCGATCGCCCACGGCGTGACGGCGATCGGCGCGAGCAGCAGGGTGTAGAACATGATCTGGCGGCGCGTCACCTTCTCGCCCGCGACCACGGGGAGCATCGGGATGCCGACCTTGGCGTAATCGGTCTGCACGAACAGCGCGAGCGCCCAGAAATGCGGGGGCGTCCAGAAGAAGATGATCGCGAACAGCAGGAGCGGCATCGCGGTGATGTCACCGGTGACCGCAACCCAGCCGATCAGCGGCGGAAAGGCGCCCGCGCCGCCGCCGATGACGATGTTCTGCGGGGTGCGCGGCTTCAGCCACATGGTGTAGATCACGGCGTAGTAGATGATCGCGCCCAGCAGTAGCGCAGCGGCGAGCCAGCCCACGGCAAGGCCCATCAGCACGATCGACACGCCCGAGAGGAACACGCCGAAATCGCGCGCATCCTCGCGCGCCATCCGCCCGCCGGGGAGCGGACGGTTCATGGTGCGCTTCATGCCGGCGTCGATGTCGGCTTCCCACCACATGTTGAGCACCGCCGATCCGCCTGCGCCCATGGCGATGGCGAGGATCGCGGTGAAAGCGATAACCGGGTGAATGCTGCCGGGCGCTGCCAGCATGCCGCAGATCGCGGTGAAGATCACCAGCGTCATCACCCGCGGCTTGGTAAGCGCGAAGAAATCGCGCCACTCCGTGGGCATCACGACGGCAGTCTGGGGTGCGGTGCTGGCCATTATCCGTATCGGTTCCATTGCGAAGGAGCGCGAGACCAATGCCCGCGCTCCCCCTCGTTCATTTCGCTCCGGTCAGGAGCCGATCAGGCCCCAGCCTTACGCGGTGGCGGGACGGTGATCGTGGTAGTCGTGCGCGTCGGTGATGACGGGCAGGGTTTCGAACTGGTGGTAGGGCGGCGGGCTCGGCAGGGTCCACTCGAGCGTCGTCGCGCCTTCGCCCCACGGGTTTGCCTCGGCCTTCTTGCCGGCCATCAGCGCGTAGAGGATGTTGACGAAGAAGAAGATCATCGAGCCGGCCATGATGTAATAGCCGTAAGAGCTGATCTGGTGCCAGAAGTGGAATGCCTCGGCATAGTCCGGATAGCGGCGCGGCATGCCCTGCATCCCGAGGAAGTGCTGCGGGAAGAAGATCACGTTCACGCCGACGAAGAAAGTCCAGAAATGGAGGTGCGAAAGCAGCTCGCTGTGCATCCGCCCGCTCATCTTCGGGAACCAGTAGTAGAAGCCGGCGAACATCGAGAACACCGCACCCATCGACAGCACGTAGTGGAAGTGCGCCACGACGTAGTAGGTGTCGTGCAGGTTGTCGTCGATTCCGCCATTGGCGAGCACCACGCCGGTCACGCCGCCCACGGTGAACAGGAAGATGAAGCCCATCGACCAGACCATCGGCGACTTGAAGCTGATGCTGCCGCCCCACATGGTCGCGATCCAGCTGAAGATCTTCACGCCGGTCGGCACTGCGATCACCATCGTCGCCGCGGTGAAGTACATCTTAGTGTTCACGTCCAGGCCCACGGTGTACATGTGGTGCGCCCAGACGATGAAGCCGACCACGCCGATCGCGACCATGGCGTAGGCCATGCCGAGATAGCCGAACACCGGCTTCTTCGAGAAGGTCGCGACGATCTGGCTGATCATGCCGAAGCCCGGCAGGATCATGATGTAGACTTCCGGGTGGCCGAAGAACCAGAACAGGTGCTGGTAGAGCACCGGATCGCCGCCGCCGGCCGGATTGAAGAAGGTCGTGCCGAAGTTGCGGTCGGTCAGCAGCATGGTGATGGCTGCGGCCAGCACCGGCAGCGCCAGCAGCAGCAGGAAGGCGGTAACCAGCACCGACCACACGAACAGCGGCATCTTGTGCAGGGTCATGCCCGGCGCGCGCATGTTGAAAATGGTGGTGATGAAGTTGGTCGCGCCCAGGATCGAACCGGCGCCCGCAAGGTGCAGCGAGAAGATCGCGAAATCGACCGCCGGGCCGACCGAACCGCTCGTCGAGAGCGGCGCGTAAACCGTCCAGCCGGTGCCCGCGCCGGGGCCGGTGCCGCCGGGAACGAACAGCGAGAACAGCAGGCTGACGAAACCCGCCACCGTCAGCCAGAAGCTGACATTGTTCATGCGCGGAAAGGCCATGTCCGGCGCGCCGATCATCAGCGGCACGAACCAGTTACCGAAGCCGCCGATCATCGCCGGCATCACCATGAAGAACACCATGATCAGGCCGTGCGCGGTGATGAACACGTTCCACATGTGGAGCGCGGTGTTGAGATCGCTGCCGCCGCCCATGAATTCGGCCCACCACTGCAAGTACTGGATACCCGGCTCCTGCAGTTCGACACGCATGATGCCGGAAATGGCACCCCCGACGATCCCCGCGATGATCGCGAAGATCAGATACATCGTGCCGATGTCCTTGTGGTTGGTCGACATGAACCAGCGGGCGAAGAAGCCCGGCTTGTGGTCCGCGTGATCATGGGCGTCGTGCCCGTGATCCTGATGAATGTCGAAGCCTTCTGCGGTGGTTGCCATGGTCAGCTACTCTTCTGCGTAAGATCTGGAATCTGTCTCAACCGGCGTCGGCCGGGGCGGCGACGGCATCAGCCGCAGGCCGCACGGCCGGGGCCGCTTCCGAGGCCGCCTCGCCCGGCATCGAGCCGCCCTGCGCCTTCACCCACGCGGCGAATTCGGCAGGGGGAAGCGCCTCGATCGCGATCGGCATGTAGCCATGACGCGCGCCGCACAGCTCGGAACACTGGCCGTAATAGACGCCCGGCTGCTTGATGGTCAGCATCTTCTCGTTGAGACGCCCCGGCACCGCGTCCATCTTGAACCACAGCGAGGGCACCGCAAAGGCGTGGATAACGTCGCTCGCGGTGGTCTGGATGCGCAGCGGCACGCCCGCAGGCACCACCATGCGGTTGTCGACCGCCAACTGGTGCGGTTCGCCCGACTTGGCCGCGGCGGCTTCGTCGAGCATGTTCGAGACGACTTCGATCTCGCCGTGATCGGGATAGGTGTAGCCCCAGTACCACTGATAGCCGGTCGCCTTGATGGTGACGGCATTGGCGGGCGGGGTTTCATACTGGCGGGCCAGCAAGGTGATCGAGGGGACCGCGATGATCACCAGAATGATCACCGGCAGGATCGTCCAAACCACTTCGATCATGGTGTTGTGCGTGGTCTTCGAGGCCACCGGATTGGCGCGGCGGTTGAAGCGCACCACCACATAAAGCAGCAGGCCGAGCACCAGCAGGCTGATCGCGGTGATCACCGGCAGCAGGATCACATCGTGCATCCACAGCGCATATTCGCCGTCGGCCGAATACTGGTCCTGGAAAGTCAGGCTCTTGACCGGATCATCCTGGTAGGAGGTCGGCATGCCCTTGCCCTTGGTCGGGGCCATGGGGGTGTAGACACCCTCGCCCGCGGGCGCGGCGCCGGCCTCGGCCGGGGTGAGATTGCCGGGCAGGGCCTCGGGACCGGGCGCGGTTTGCGCGCCCTCGACCGCGCCGGCATCGGCAGCGGTGGCTGCGGGCGCGGCAACGTCCTGCGCCGCAGCGCTCAGCGGCATGAACGCCGCGAGCCCGGCAGCAATCACTGCCAGGAAAGCATTTTTCATACGGGTGTCCCTCTGACCCATGAGCATGTGTCCAAGTGGTTCGAATCTGATCCCATACTGCCCGGAACGTATGGCCCCCTCGAGACCCGCGACAGACAGCGTTTGGCCGACCCTTGGGCCAGCTTCATCGTCGCCCTTAGCCGTGCTTGCCGAGGGCCTCAAGCGCTTCTAGGGAGAAAATTATGCATGGGCCCGTGCCGCGCGCGCAAGTCGGTGCCATTCCCTAGACTTTTCGAGGAGTTCGCGTGTGAATCAAGAGCAAGTTCTGGCCGAGTTCCGCGGGTCTGGCGCGCTGCTCGAGGGCCATTTCAAGCTCTCCTCGGGGCGGCACAGCGGGCATTACCTGCAATGCGCGCGGGTGCTGATGAACCCCGCCCGCGCCGCCCGGATCGCCGAAGCCGTGGTCGCCGCCATCGCTGCCGAAGTGCGCGAGAAGATCGACGTGGTGGTCTCCCCGGCGATGGGCGGGATCATCATCGGCCACGAGGTCGGCCGGGTGCTCGGGCTCGATGCGCTGTTTCTCGAACGGCCCGAGGGCGTCTTCCACCTGCGCCGGGGCTTTGCCCTGGCGACCGGTGCCAAGGTGCTGATGGTCGAGGACGTGGTCACTACCGGCCTCTCCAGCCGCGAAGCAATCGCCGCGGTCGCGCGCGAGGGCGGCGAGGTAATCGCCGAGTGCGCGATCATCGACCGTTCCTGCGGGTCGGTCGATCTGGGCGTGCCCTTCTACCCGCTGCTCGCCATCGATTTCCCGACCTATGACGAAAGCGACATCCCCGAGGCGCTGGCAGCCGTAGAAGTGACGAAACCCGGCAGCCGCAAGGAATAGCGCCCCCCATGATCCGCACCCTCGCCGCCGTTCTGGCCCTGAGCCTTCCTGCTGCGGCGGCCGCGAAGGACTTTCCCATCGACGAGATGGGCGCGGTCATCCGGGCAACGAAGTTCGAGGGCGATATCGTCATCTCTGACAGCACCGATCCTGCGCGCGACGATTACCCCGCCCGTTTCAGCTGGACCGGCCTCCTCCCCGAACCCGACCGCGGCTGGCCCGATGGCCTGACCTGGCGCTGGGCCTCGGTCACCAAGCAGGTGATAGCGATCCTTGTCATGAAACAGGTCGAGGCAGGGACGATCGATCTCGACAAGCCGGTTGCGACTTACCTCCCCGCCTTCCGCTCGGCCAATGCGGGCACGGCGACGATCCGCAACCTGCTCCAGCACCGCGCCGGGCTGCCCAACCCCGCCGATGCGCCGGAGTTCTACCGCACCGACTTCACCGGCAGCCGCGACCCGGTGACCGGCTTCTGCGCCGGCCCCGTCGCCGGCGCACCGGGCGGCGACTGGGCCTACAATAACTGCGACTACATGGTGCTGGGCGCGGTGCTGGAAGCGGTCACGGGCGTAAGCTGGGACAAGCTGTTCATGCGCGACATCGCAGGCCCCCTCGGCTTCGAGTTCGCCGGCGCCTATCCGGGCGAGCAATTCACCCGCTGGGGCTTCATCGCCGGCAAGCGCGAGGAGGAAGTCGACCTGTCGACCTATGGCGCGTCCGCCGGGCTCTATGGCGAGCCTGACGACATCATCGTCATCGACAACGCCCTGATGCGAGGGCAGTTGCTCGGCCCGGAGGCGCTGGCCGAAATGTGGAAGGGCGACCCGGCACTGGGCTACATGGCGCTCGGCCAATGGGTGTTCGAGGTGCGCTTGAAGGGCTGCGCAGAACCCGTGAAGATTGTCGAGCGACGCGGCGATGTCGGCGCGGTGCAGGTGCGCAATTTCATCCTGCCAGACAAGCAGATGGCGGTGGTCGCCTTCGCTCAGGAAAAGCCCTTCGATTTCGGTGAAGTGTGGCAGGGGAGCGGTTTCAGCTACGACCTCCTCTCGGCCGCCGCCTGCCCGCAAGGAACCCCATGACCGTGACCCCCTCCCACCTTCGCCTCGGCGTCAACATCGATCACGTCGCGACCATTCGGAACGCGCGCGGCGGGGATCATCCCGATCCGGTGCGCGCGGCCGAGATCGTCGCGGCGGTCGGCGGCGATGGCATCACCGCGCACCTGCGCGAAGACCGCCGCCATATCCGCGACGAGGACCTTGCGCGCATTCAGGCAGCGACCAACCTGCCGCTCAACCTCGAAATGGCCGCCACGGCGGAAATGCTCGCCATTGCCCTGCGCCACAAGCCCCACGCCGCCTGCATCGTCCCCGAAAAGCGCGAGGAGCGCACCACCGAGGGCGGGCTCGATGCGGCGGGGATGCACAACACCCTCGTCCCCATCTGCGAGGAACTGCGCGCCGCCGGCATCCGCGTCTCGCTTTTCATCGAGGCCGACGAGCGGCAATTGGACGCCGCCCTGCGGCTCGGCGCGCCGGTGGTCGAATTCCACACCGGCGAATATGCCCACGCCTTCCTCGACAATGACGCCGAGCGGGTGACCCGCGAACTGCGCCGCATCACCGACATGGCCGCGCTCGCCGCCAAGAACGGGATCGAGCCGCACGCGGGCCACGGGCTCACTTTCGACAACGTCCAGCCGATCGCCGCCATCCCCCAGATCGCCGAGCTCAACATCGGCCACTACCTGATCGGCGAGGCGGTGTTCGTCGGGCTTGAAGGCGCGATCCGCCGGATGCGCGAGTTGATGGACGCCGCAAGATGAGGGGGGCGCGGTGAACGAACCCGAACTCCCCACCCTAACCGGCGAGCAGAAGCGCTGGGCCTTCGGCGCGGCCGCGCTTTTCCTGCTCGCCATCGGCTTCCTTGGTTTCGCACTAAGCCAGAAGGTCATGATGGTCTTCGCGGTCGGCTGGATCGCGCTGATGATCTTTGGCTTCGTCGGCGCGATCCGCGTCGCCAAGGGGGACTTCGCGCACCCGCTGTTCAAGGCGCAGGTGATGCTCCATGTGGTTGCCATCGGACTGCTGGTGGCAGTGGTGATAAGGGCGTTCAAGGGATGAGGGACGCGCCAGAGCCCGACTCCCTGCTGTTTCTCATTGGTGGCTGGTTTGGCCTCCTGCTGGTCGCGTCGCTTGGCTGGATGTTGCTGGCCCTGATCTCTTATCACGGCGCTGCAAGCTCGTTGGATGCAGCAGTCATCATGTTCGGACCGGCCACGTTGAGCGGCTGTTTCGGGCTGGCCGCTTTTGTCGCATGGCTAATCAGACGCCCGCAACTTGCGGCAGTCGTCGTAGTCACCACAATGCTCGTAGTGCTCGGGCTCCCGCTTCATGTAATCGGAGCGTTCGCATGATCATCGGCACCGGCTCCGACCTCTGCAACATCGAGCGGATCGCCAATTCGCTCGCCCGCTATGGCGAGCGGTTCGAGAACCGCGTTTTCACCCCCATCGAGATCTCCAAGGCCCGCCGCCGGCCGTTCACCATCGCCGGCACCTACGCCAAGCGCTTCGCCGCCAAGGAGGCGTTCAGCAAGGCGGTCGGCACCGGGTTCAAGCGCGGCGTGTTCATGAAGGACATTGGTGTAGTGAATGCGCCTTCGGGCGCGCCGACGCTTGCGCTCACGGGCGGCGCGGCTTTGCGGCTTGAAGAAATGACGCCGCACGGGCATGAGGCGCGCATTCATCTCACCCTCACTGACGATCACCCATGGGCACAGGCCTTCGTGATCATCGAAGCCATACCCCTGCTCTAGGCCCTCCCCATGGCGACCCCGATTGCAACAAGCGAAAGCCCGCAAGTGACCGACAGCGAAGCCCCTGAAAAGATCAACTGGTTCGCCGAGATCCGCGGCCTGGCGCTGATGCTGCTCGCGGTCCTGGCGTTCCACAGCCTCGTCGCCAAGCCCTTCTACATCCCCTCGACCTCGATGATGCCGAGCCTGTGGGTGGGTGACCGGCTGGTGGTCAGCAAATATCCCTATGGCTGGTCGTGGGCCTCGGCGAGCTTCCACCTCCTGCCCCGCTCGAGCACCCGCATCTGGCCGGACACCCCGGAATATGGCGACATCGTCATCCCCGTCCACCCGATGCGCGACGAGGATTACATCAAGCGCGTGGTCGCGTTGCCGGGCGACACCATCGAGGTGCGCGGCGGCCAGATCATCCTCAACGGCACGCCCGTGAAGCGCGAGGTCGTGCCCGAGGTCATCCTGCCCTTCGAGGCGGAGCTGATGTGCCAGGACGACAACGGCCAGCACCCCTGCCTCGACAATTTCGAGGAGTTCCGCCGCACCGGGCCCGACGGCAAGGACTATTTCGCCCCGCCGACCTGGCGCGAGACCTTCCCCAACGGCGCGACCTTCCTCACCATCGATTTCATCAACCAGGAACTCGACAGTTTCGGGCCCTACAAGGTGCCCGCCGACTCTGTCTTCGTGATGGGCGACAACCGGGATCTTTCGGCCGACAGCCGCGCGCCGTTGCCGCGGGGTCTGGGCGGCGCGGTGCCGCTCGCCAATATCGGCGGGCGCGCGGAGTTCATCACCTTCAGCCTCGACGGCTCGACCACCTGGAGCCCGGCGAGCTGGTTCACCAGCCTGCGCGGCGACCGGGCGTGGACCACGTTGCGGCCCGCCATTGCCGAAGGCCAGGCTGCCAAGTAACCGGAAAAGGGCGCGCACGAAATGGCCCGCAAGTTCCTCTATTTCATCGCCTTCTGCACCATTCTGGTGATCGCGGGGGCGTTCCTCCTCGCGCGCTTCCCGACCGAGCTGACGCGGCTCGCGATGGTTCCTTCGGTGGCCTTCGCGCCGGTCAAGCCGCTCGAGGCCAATGCCTATGAAAGCCCGGCGCTGTGGTATTCGCGCCCCGGCATCGGAGTGAGCGATCCGGCACGCTGGCAGCCGGCCTATGCAGGCGACCGCGGCTTGCTCCCCACCCCGGCCGAGCCCAAGGCGCAGTTTGCCGTCTTCTTCGTCCACCCCACCAGCTACGTGAACCGCGCCAGCTGGAACGCCCCGCTCGAGAATGGCGGCGACCCGGACGCGGAACGCATCGCCCGCATCTATCTGCGCGGCATGGCGAGCCCTTTCAACGCCGCTTCCGAGATCTGGGCCCCGCGCTACCGCCAGGCGACCTTCGGCGCCTTCCTCACCGATGCGCCCGAGGGCAGGCAGGCAGTGGGCGCCGCCTATGCCGACGTGCGCGAGGCCTTCCGCTTCTTCCTCTCCTCGGTCGACCCGAAGACCCCGATCGTGCTCGCGGGCCATTCGCAAGGGGCGCTGCATTTGAAGCGCCTGATCGCCGAGGAGGTGAAGGGAACCCCGCTCGCCGCGCGGCTGGTTGCGGCCTATGTGATCGGCTGGCCGGTCTCGCCGCTGCATGACCTGCCCGTGATGGGCACGCCGGCCTGCACCGCCGCCGAACAGACCGGCTGCGTCCTAAGCTGGTCGAGCTTTGCCGAGCCCGCCGATCCCTCGCTGGTGCTCGATGCCTATGCGAGCGCCCCTGCCCTCGACGGCACGGCGCCGGGCGATGAGCCGATGCTCTGCACCAATCCGCTCACCGGCCTCGTCGGCGGCGCGGCGGACAAGAGCGCCAACCTGGGCACGCTGGTGCCCGAGGACTCGATGGAGAAGGGCTCGCTTGTCCCTGCCCTTGTCCCCGCGCGGTGCGACAAACGCGGGCTGCTGCTGATCGGCTCCCCACCGGAGATGGGCAGCTATGTGCTGCCGGGCAATAATTACCACGTCTATGACCTGCCGCTGTTCTGGGCGAACACCAAGGCGGATGTGGCGCGGCGGGTGGGCGCGTGGAAGAGCGCCAATTGATCTTCGAGGACGCGCACGGCTTCGGTGAGGCCGTTGGCGAGGCGGGCGGCGTGCTGTTGGGCCTCGACCTCGGCACCAAGACACTCGGGACTGCGACTTGCGATGCGGGCTGGCGCTTCGCTACTAACGGCACCACGATCCAGCGCGGCAAGTGGGGCAAGGATCGCGAGACGCTGGCCGCGCTGATCAAGGCGCGGTCGGTCAAGGGCATCGTCCTCGGCCTGCCGCGCAACATGGACGGCTCCGAGGGCCCGCGCGCCCAGGCCTCCCGCGCCTATGCCCGCAACTGCGCCGAGGCCTTCGCGCTCCCGATCCTGCTGTGGGACGAGCGCTGGTCGACCCAGGCTGCCGAGGCCGCGATGATCGGCCAGGACATGAGCCGCGCCAAGCGCGCCGCCGCGATCGACAGCCATGCGGCGGCGGTGATTTTGCAGGGCGCGATCGACCGGCTGGCGGGGGGAGTCCTGTAGATGCCCTTGGACGCGGTAGGGGAAGTGATCGGCGGCGCAATCGAGGTCGCCGGCGACGTGCTGTCCGAGCTTGGCCCGGATGCCGCCGCCGAAGCCTTGGACGAGCGGCGACGGCGGCGGCGGGGCTGCTGGCGGCTGTTCCTGATCGTGCTTGTGGTGGCGCTGGTTGTGTGGGGCGTCGTCGTCTTCATGTCCTAGGAAGGCCTCTTCAGGCTCCCAAAACAGGCATTGCGCGGCGCGCCACCTTGCCCCTATGCGCTCCTCCATGAACACCCCCACCCCCCGGTTCGACGCGCGCGAAGCCTCGAAGTGGTTCTTCCGCCATGGCCATACCGGTTGGCTCGGTCTGCGCTTCACCGATCAGGGCGACAACTGGGTCGAATTGGAACTGCCGTGGCGCGAGGATCTGCTGGGGGACCGCAGCCGCCCGGTGCTCGCCTCGGGCCCGATCATCAGCCTGATGGACATGGCGAGCGGCATGGCGATCTGGCAGACGCGCGGCACCTTCCAGCCGGTCGCGACTCTCGACCTGCGCGTCGATTACCAGCGCCCCGCGCGCGAGCGGGCGAGCGTGCGCGGGCGCGTCGAATGCTACCGCATCACGCGCTCGGCGGCCTTCGTGCGCGGGATCGCCTATGATGACGACCTCGCCGATCCGGTCGCGCATGTCGCAGGCTGCTTCATGACCATCGGCGCCGACCCGCGCGAGACGAACCCTGCATTGCAGGGGGGCGCTAGCGCATGAGCGAGGCTCTCGAACTCCCCGCCTATGCCCGCTCGCTCGGGGTGACGCTGACCGGCGAAAGCGAGGGCGGGATGCCGGTGCTGACGGTCGATTTCGGCCCGATGGTCGAGGGCCGCCCGCAGCACTTCCACGGCGGGGCGACCGCGGGGCTGCTGGAGAATGCGGGCTATGCGGCCTTGCGCACCGCGCTGATCGCGGCCGGGCGCGATCCGCTGCTGAAACCCATCAACATCACCGTGCAATATCTCGCTGCGGGCAAGAGCCAAGCGAGCTTCGCGGTGGGGCGCATCACGCGGCTCGGGCGGCGCAATGCCAATGTCACTGTCGAGGCGTGGCAAGCTGACCGTACGCGGCCGATTGCGACAGCTGTGATGAATATCCTGATGGTCTAGGCCTCAGGCCTAAGAGGGCGGTGTCGGCGCGGTCACCGGCTTGACCACCACCCCGCCCTCCTCGACCCGCACCTCGAGCGGCACGCCGTCCTGCCGAAGCGAGACACCGTTCTCGTCCACCTTGAGGCGGGTGCCGTCCTGCCCGAGCGGGATCTCGCCCTCGATCACGTCGAGCGGCTGGACCGGGCCTTCGGGATCGGGCGTGTCGTCGGCGGCAGGCGCAGGCGCGGCGTCGATCTTGAGCGCGGACAGCATGAAATCGCGCCAGATGCGCGCCGGCAGGCTGCCACCGGTGACGCCCGCGAGCGGCGTGTTGTCGTCCTTGCCGATCCACACGCCGACAACAAGATCGCCCGCATAGCCCACGAACAGCGCGTCGCGATAATCCTGGGTGGTGCCGGTCTTGCCGTAGTTCGCGATCGGCAGCGAGGCCCCCCGCCCCGTCCCGCGGTTGATCGCGGCGCGCAGCATGCTCTCGAGGTCCTCGTGGACGCCTGATGACATCGACTTGGAGCCCGTCGTCATCCAGTCCCACCAGCTACGCTCGCCGCGCGGGAAGGCGTGGGGCTCGACCGGGTAGGCGTTGGCCGCGATCCCGGCATAGGCCGCGGTGAGCTCCATGAGGGTCATCGAGGAGGTGCCCAGCGCAAGGCTCGGGTCGCCCTCGGTCATGGCTGCGGTGATGCCGAGACGGCGCGCGGTGCGGATCACCTTGTCGCTGCCCACCGCCTGGAACAGCCTGACCGCCGCGACATTGCTCGAGGTGGCGAAGGCGTCCTCGAGCCTGATCTGGTCCGAGTACTGCTCGCGCGCGTTCTTGGGGCGGTAGCTGCCTTGCGTGATCGGGGTGTTGGGGATGGTGTCGCCCGGCTCCCAGCCCTCTTCCAGCGCGGTCAGATAGACGAGGGTCTTGAAGGTCGATCCGGGCTGGCGGCGCGCCTGCGTGGCGCGGTTGAAGGGCGATTTGCCGTAGTCGCGCCCGCCGACCATCGCCACCACCTCGCCGTTCTTGCGCATCGCCACCAGCGCAACCTGCGCACCCCCGAGCGGAGCACGGGCGACGATGCGGCTGGCGAGCGCCTGGAGCCGCGAATCCAGCGTGGTGGTGAGGGTCTGCTTCGCATAGCTCGCCTCCATCCCCTCGCGCGCCAGCGGCAGGGCCCAGTCGGCGAAGTAGGTGCCGGTCGGCAGGTTGTCGTCGCGGGTGCGCACGTCGATGCGCGGATCGGGCAGCGCCTTGGCCTCGGCGGGGGTGAGGTAGCCTTCGTCCACCATCGACTTGACCACCAGCTCCATCCGCGCCTTGGCCTTGTCGTAATGCTTGGTCGGCGCATAGCGCGACGGCGCCTGCAGCAGCCCCGCCAGCATCGCCGCCTGTTCGGGGCGCAGCTTCTCGGGCTGGCGGTAGAAGTAGTGCAGGCTGGCGGCGCGCAAACCATATTGGTTGTCGCCGAAATAGGCGTTGGAGAGATAGCGCTCGAGGATCTCGTCCTTGGTCAGCCAGCCCTCCAGCCACAGCGCGATCAGCGCCTCGCGGGCCTTGCGGGTGATGCTCTGCTCGGGGGTGAGGAAGGTGAACTTGGCGAGCTGCTGGGTGATCGTCGAGCCCCCGCCATAACCCGTCCACGCCGCCCGGGCGATGCCGCGCGGGTCGATGCCCCAATGGGAGTAGAACCTCCGGTCCTCGATGGCAATGAAGGCCTCCACCACATGCGGCGGCAGGTCCTTGACCTTGACCGGCGCCTCGACGATCGCCCCCTGCCGCGCGATCGGCGTGCCGTCGCTGGCGAGCAACGTCACCTGCGGCGGGGCGATAGGCTCGAGGCTCTTGGAGAGCGGCGCGGTGAAAGTCAGCCAGCCGATCAGAAGGGCGAGGACCGCGAAGGTGGCGAGGATGCCCCGCCCCGTCCACCACAGCTTGCTGCGGCTGCGCCAGTAATCGCGCTGCCACCAGCGCAGGCGCTTCTTCTCGGTAGCGGCGAGCGCCTCGTCCACCCCGGCGAGCTTGGCGTCCCATTCATCGAAGGCAGGATTTGCCGAGACGCGCGGACGGGGGAGGTCGTCGTCGTCCTCGTCATCATCGACGGGGCGGGTGGATTCGTAGAGCGGGAAGAACCCGGCACGCGTGCCAGCACCCTCGTCTGCGCGAGAGCGGGAGCCTTTCCAGAATCGGTCGAAGAACGCCATGGTTGACGCTGTGTTACCAGTCTAGGACACTGGCAAGCAAGCGGCTTGAGAGGCCGGACAAATCGCCCGCAATCCCTCGCGCCTCAATACCTGAAGGAGATGTTGGTAACGCGCGGGATGACGACGTATTCGCGGCGCCCAGCCAACGGGCGCCAGCCGAGGGTCGCGGTGTTGGCCGCCGGCTCGACGGCGAGCACCGAGACGCGCACGCCGAACACCGTGGTCGCGGCCGGAAAGCCGGTCTTGTGCTCGATCGAGGGGAAGGCTTCAGCAAAGAACCGTCCGCTCTGCATCTCGCTGAACGGACGCGGACCGCCGTTCTGCCAGACCGCGACGAGCAGTCGCGAGCGCTTCTTGCCCACCGCGTCGAGCTTGATGTCGACCCGGTCCCCGCTCCCGGGGATGATCTCGTTGGCGAACTCGGTCACTGTGGCGGGCGGAAAATTCTCGCCGGCGATCTCGGTCCTGCTCTTGCCGAGTACCACGCCGCGATCGACCTTGCCGTCGGCATCGGTGTCCTCGACGCAGAACTGCGCATCCCGCAGGCTGTCGCGCAGCGAATCGACCAGCGCGGCAAGCGGCGCGGCACCTTTGCGCTCCTCGATCACCTTGTTGCGGGTGCAGAACAGGAAGCGGCCCTCGTTGGTCTTGCCGGGGGCGGGGATCAGCACCTTGGGAAGCAGCTCGCCCGCACGCAAGGTGGCGCGGTGCTCACCGGCCACGACCTCCACATCGCGGTCAAGCTTGCCCGAAAAGGCCCAGCGCAGCGGGATGGTGAGGAATATCTCGCCCTCGGTGGCCTTGCGTTCGACTGCCTCGACGTCGGCGGGGAAGAACAGGACCGGGGATTCGATCCGGTCGGGCAGGTTCTGCTGTGCCATGGCAGGGCCAGCACAGGCGAACAGAACAGCGGGCACCGGCAAGGTGGCAAGCAGCGGTCGCAACGTCATTCCCCCCGGTCAGATTTCCGGACGGAACGCTAGCGATTTGCGCAGCTTGCCGCAATCAGCAAGCTTGACCCTAGCGCTTCTTGCCCGCGCCTTCCGGAAGGTCCTCGCCAAACACGCGCTGGTAGTATTCGGCAACCAGTGTGCGCTCGGCCTCGTCGCACTTGTTGAGGAAGCTGAGGCGGAAGGCGAAGCCGGTCGAGCCGAAGATCGCGGCGTTCTGGGCCCAGGTGATCACCGTGCGCGGGCTCATCACGGTCGAGATGTCGCCGTTCATGAAGCCCTGACGGGTGAGCTCGGCGACCTTGACCATGTCGGCGATCAGCTTGTCGTCGGCCTTGGGGGTCTTCGACTTGACGATCTGCTGCTCGACCTCGGGCTTGAGGTAGTTGAGCGCCACGACGATGTTCCAGCGGTCCATCTGCGCCTGGTTGATCGCCTGCGTGCCGTGATAGAGCCCGCTGGTGTCGCCGAGGCCCACGGTGTTGGTGGTCGCGAACAGGCGGAAGAACGGGTTTGGCGTGATCACGCGGTTCTGGTCGAGCAGGGTCAGGCGGCCATCGAATTCGAGGATGCGCTGGATCACGAACATCACGTCGGGGCGGCCCGCGTCATATTCGTCGAAGGTCAGCGCCACCGGGTGCTGGAGCGCCCAGGGCAGGATGCCTTCCTTGAACTCGGTGACCTGCAGCCCGTCCTTCAGCACGATCGCATCGCGCCCGATAAGGTCGATACGGCTGATATGGGCATCGAGGTTGACGCGGATGCTCGGCCAGCCGAGCCGGGCTGCGACCTGTTCGATGTGGGTCGACTTGCCGGTGCCGTGATAGCCCTGCACCATCACCCGGCGGTTGTGCGCAAAGCCTGCGAGGATCGCCAGCGTGGTGTCCGGATCGAACACATAGGCGCCGTCGGTCTCGGGCACGTGCTCGCTGGCCTGCGAAAAGGCGGGAACCTGCCAGTCGACATCGATGCCGAAGACCTCGCGGACGTCGACCGTGGTGTCGGGCTGGTTGGGCATGGCGCTGGCGCCGGCGACAGTGGAGCGGGAGGGTGCAGTCATCGTGGCGTTCGGTTAGAGCGCAAGGCGCGCTGCTGCAAGCGATGCTTTGCCTTCCGGGGCCTGCTTATTTTGCAAGTCAGGCCGCCGCGTGCGGCAGCCGGATCGCGGCGAGGTGTCCGCGCTTGATCCACACCCGCGCGCCGTCCGGGCCCGCAACCAGCGGCAGGCTCAAGCCTTCGGGGAAACGCGCCCAGTCGTGCCGGTCGAGCGTGCCCCCAGCATGGGCGAGGCTGCCTTCGAGCACCAGCAACTCGAAGCCGCCGCGCGCGGCCAGCGTGTCGCTCGCGCCCGGTTCCCACACCTCGAGCTGCACGTCCTCGTCGGCGCGCGCGCTGAGGACCGCGCCGGCAATCCCCGCGCGCGCCGGGTCCGGCACGAGCGGGAGCGCGCCGAGGTCGAGCGCGAACTGCGCCCGGTCCTCAGGATCGAACTGCCACAGCTTGACGAAGATCGTGCACCCCGGCGCCGAGCCCGGCACATGCGCCGTCCCGACCGGATTGCGCACATAGGTGCCCGCCGGGTAGTCGCCATGCTCGTCCTGGAACACGCCTTCGAGGACGATGAATTCCTCGCCTCCCGCATGGACATGGCCCGGGAAGGTGCTGCCCGGCGCATAGCGCACGATGCTGGTCGCCCGCGCGACCTCGCCGCCGATGCGGTCGAGCATGCGCCGGTCGACACCCTTCATGGGGGAGGCTTGCCAAGGCAGGCTGTCGGTCGCGACGATCACGGGGGCGGCGAAGTCGGCGTTGATCTGCATGGTTCGCGAAATAGGCGTCGGAGCGTTCGAAAAAAGGGCGATGATCGCTCGATAAATGCGATCACAGTGACTAAATTGCTGGGGAAATGCCCGATCCAGTCGAATCGTTGCGCCTCAGGCTGGTATCGCAGGTGCGCGGCGTGTTCCACGATGCCAGCGCCGGTCAGACCCCCACCCCGCCTTCCGACGACGCGCTGTTCCCCCGCGACACGCCGATCCGGCAGGTTCACGCCGATATCGTCGGGATGATGACCGGCGGGGTGCGCGCGCTGCTGCTCCAGATGCTCCACCCGCATGCCTTGCAGGGCGTGCTCGACCACTCGAATTTCCGCGAGGACATGCACGGGCGACTGCGCAGGACGGCGCGGTTCATTGCAGTCACCACCTTCGGTCATCGCGACGAGGCGATGAAGGCGATCGAGCGGGTCAACCGCATTCACGCGAAGGTCGGCGGCATCCTGCCCGATGGCACGCGTTACGAGGCGACCAATCCGCGCACCCTTGCCTGGGTGCATGTCACCGAGGCGCAGAGCTTTCTGGCGGGCTACATCCGCCATGTCCGCCCCGCCATGCCGGCGGGCGAGCAGGACGAATATTACCGCCAGTTTGCGGTCATCGCCCGCGCCCTTGGCGCCGATCCGGTCCCCGAGACGCGGGCGGAGGCAGACAGGATTTTCCGCGAGTTGCGCCATGATCTTGCCACCTCGAAGGAAGCGCGCGAGGTGGCGCAGCTGGTGCTCGCGCAGCGCCCGCCCGGCACGCCGCTTGCCGTGCAGACGATGATCACCGCTGACGCCGTCGCCATGCTGCCCGACTGGGCGCGGGCGATGCTCAGCCTCCAGCGCCCGGTGCTCACCGCACTGCCGGCACGTGCCGCCACCTGGGGCATGGGCCGCACCTTGCGCTGGGCGTTCCGGCAGACCTGAATTTGCAAGGGAGAGGACACCTATGGCCGAATTCACCTTCTACACCGTCGCCATGAGCCGCGGTCAGATTTCGCGCTGGGCGCTGCACGAGGCGGGCGCTGATTACGAGCATGTCGTGATGGACTGGGCCACGCGGCCCGAGGCCTTCAGGACCGTCAACCCGATGAACAAGGTCCCCGCGCTCGTCCACCATCATGGTGGCCACGATCACGTCGTCACCGAATGCGCCGCGATCAACCACTATCTCGCCGAAACGCACCCCGACGCAGGCCTCCTGCCCGACGCGCATGAGAAGGCCGCCTATTTCCGCTGGCTGTTCTTCGCCGCCGGACCGCTCGAGCAGGCGGTGGTCGCGCAGGCGATGGGCTGGCAGGTGCCCGAGGGCAAGACCGGAATGGCGGGCTTCGGCAGCTTCGAACTGACGCTGGACGCGCTCGACAGCTGGCTTTCGGCCAATGATTTCGCGGCCGGCAGCCGCTTCACAATGGCCGACACTTACGTGGGCAGCCAATTCGTGTGGGGCCTTCGGTTCGGCTCGATCCCCGAGCGGCCGAGTTTCCGCGCCTATGTCGAGCGGATCACCCAGCGTCCCGCCTATGGCGAGGCCAACGCCATCGATGCCGCGATCATCAAGGCGGCGCAGGAAGGAGCACAGGCATGAGCTACACCACCAGCTGCCACTGCGGCGCGATCAGCGCCGAAATCGACGGCGACCTGCCCGAGAGCGGGATGACCTGCAACTGTTCGATCTGCCGTCGCAAGGGGCACGTGCTGCACTTCGTCGCCGCTGCCGACGCCCAAATCTCGGCACCCAAGGGGACGCTGGCGGACTACACCTTCAACAAGCACATGATCCACCACCACTTCTGCAGCGCCTGCGGCTGTTCGCCCTTCGGAACCGGCAGCGATGGCCAGGGCAACACCATGGTCGCGGTCAATCTGCGCTGCGTGCCTGAATGCGATCTTGACGCGCTGGCGATTCACGCGGTGGATGGCGCGAGCCTGTGAAGCTCAGGCGAAGGCGACGCTCTTCTTGAGGATCTGGTAAGCGTCGACCACCGCGGTGAGCTGCGCCTCGTGGGCGCGGTCGCCGCCGTTGCGATCGGGGTGGTAGCGGCGCACGAGCTCGGAATAGCGGCGGCGCAGGCGGGTGCGGTCAGTGTCGGAGCCGAGGCCCATCACCTCGAGCGCGGCGGCCTCCTCGCGGCTGAAGCGCGCCCGCGCGAAGTCATGCGCTGCCTTGGCATCACGCTCGGCGCGCGACTTGATGCCGCGCGCGCGGGCGGCGATGGCGTCGAGCGGATCGGCATAGTCGGCCCAGCGCGGGCCGTCGGCAATTCCCGCCGTGGGGCGGAACACGCGGCTTTCGGTTTGCCACCCGGCGATCGGCGACTGGGCGCGCAGGATTTCCTCGGCGCTCATCCCTTCGAACCAGTCATATCCGGCGTTGAATTCGCGCA
>NZ_JAMNXL010000048.1 GCF_023653175.1 Erythrobacter sp.
CATCCCGCTCGGCATCACGATTGTCGACGACGCCGAGGTCGAAGGCAGCGAGACGATCACCTACGCGATTTCCGCCGGCACCGGCTACACCCCGGCGCACACCACCAGCTGCGGCGCGGCCGCGCAGACCACCGGCAGCTACACCATCACCGACAACGATGCCCGCATCACCCTGCGCAAGCAGTGGGTGGACGCGCTGGCGGGAGACGACGCCAGCCTGACCGTCACCCGCAACACGGCGGTGCTCGACACGTTTGCCTCGGAGGCCGGAACTCCGAACGATTCCGACACCGACCCCACCCCCACCCCGGTCGTCATCGGCGAAACCGTCGCCATCGCCGAAGTCTTGCCCGCAGCCAATGCGAGCCAGTACCAGCAGGCATTGTCCTGCACCGGGGCGGCCGACACCTCGCTCGGCGACGGCCTGACCATCGGCCCGGGCGAGACGGCGATCGTCTGCACCTTCACCAACACCCGGATCGTGCCCGTGACGATCCTCAAGACCTCGAGCGTGATCGCCGACGGGACGGGCAGCAGCAACCCCAAGGCCATTCCGGGTGCAACGATCCGCTACTGCATCGCGGTCAGCAACCCGGGCACCCTCCCGGCCACGGGTGTGATCGTGACCGACACCCTGCCCGGCACGCTGCTCTACCTGCCGGGCACGGCCCGCAGCGGAGCGAATTGTACGGCGGCCACCACCCTCGAGGACGAGGATGCCGTCGGCGCCGACGAGAGCGATCCCTATGGCGTTGCCTTCAGTGGTTCGACGCTGACCGGCACCACCGCGACGCTGGCAGCCGGCGCAGGCTTCGCCATCGCGTTCAACGCCCAGCTCAACTGAGCGCACCGGATTTTCCCCAAGCGACAATCGTGCCATAGGCCCAGCCATGCCACGCGTCCTTGCCTGTTCCTGCCTCCTGCCGCAGCTGCGGTGGCCCACGCCATGAACCTCACCCTCGCCACCGACGACACCGGTGGACCGGAGATTTTCGCGAGCCTGCAAGGCGAAGGGCCTTCCGCCGGAATGCCGGTCGCCTTCGTGCGGCTGTCGCGCTGCAACCTTGCCTGCACCTGGTGCGACACGGCCTACACGTGGCGCTTTGCGGGCGACAATCGTCCGCACCGGGATGACATCGCCTTTGACCGCAAGGCCAATCAGGTGACCCTCTCGCCCGCCGACACCGCCGTGCGGATCGCTGCTTTGGGCCAGCAGCGTCTCGTCATCACCGGGGGCGAGCCGCTGTTGCAGGCCCCGGCCCTGGCCGAGATGCTGGAGCACTTGCCGGACACCGCCGTCGAGATCGAGACCAACGGCACTGTCGCCCCGCCGCCGCGTCTGGATGTGCGGGTCGACCAATATATTGTCAGCCCCAAGCTCGCGCATAGCGGCAACCCGGCCGAGCTGGCGCTGAACCCCGAACGCCTCACCGCCTGGGCCGCCGAGCCGCGCGCCTTTCTCAAGTTCGTGGTCGCTTCACCCGATGATGTCGCCGAGGTTCTCGCGCTCCACCGCCGCTTCCGCTTCCGCCCGGGTCAGGTATTCCTGATGGCCGAGGGCACCGACAGCGCCACCCTGCGCGCGCGGCAGGCGTGGCTTGCGCCGCTGTGCCTCGAACACGGCTTCCGGATGAGCGACCGCATGCATATTCACTTGTATGGCGACACGCGGGGCACTTAAGGTAGCGCCCTCAGGGAGGTTGAAGAGGGGCGCAGCATGAGTTTCCTGACCACGAAGCACGCCAGCGGTATGATCGGTCTGGTGGTGCTGGGGCTGGTCGCGCGGCTGGGCTTCGGGGTGGCTGAGGCCGGCGGGATCGACAATTACTTCAACCCGGCAGGCGCGGTCGATCAGGAGCTGATGGCCGAGCTTGGCAAGTTTCCCGGCAACGGTGTGCTGATCGCTCAGCTCCAGGCGGATTTCCCTGACGAATACAAGGATTTCGTCAGCAAGGTCGGCAAGGCGGCGCGCGGCACAGGGCCGGACACGCGGGTGCTGGTGGTGGCCAACACGTGGCTGAACACCTTCCTTGCCGCCCATGCCCGCGATTTTGCCGGCGCGCCGCTGCCCGCGCTCGATGCGGTGCTGGCGGCCGAGCAGACCTATCTCGCGGGGCTACAGGACTATGACCCGATCGTGTGCGGCGCGGTGGCGACCGGCGCGCCGCTCGACAAGCCGCTGACCGCAGCCCTCGAGGAACAGGCCGGCGCGCTGGTGGCGAGCAAGTTTGCCGCGATCAAGGCGGGGCGGACCGACCAGCAATTGCGCTGCGCCATCACGCCCAAGGACCGCGAGGCGCTGGCGGGCGACCTCAAGCAGCGCGGGCTGGTGGAGGATCAGATGAAGGTGCTCTCGGGGGAGGTCGACCCCTCCTCGATCAGCGGCGAGCTGGCCTGCGAGGCGGCGGTCACACTCAACGAAGCGATCCGCGCCCAACCCGACAGCCGCCGCGCGCTGCTGATCGGCGCGAAGCTGGGTGGGGTGTAGGGTGGTCGGGGTCGCGCAGGCCCACCCCTAACCCCTCCCGCAAGCGGGAGGGGAACCGGGTCGCGCTGATACTCCCCTTGTAGCGGGACAAAAGCGGCCGGAGTGAATGACAAGACCGGCTGGAGCACTTTCCAAGCCGTTAGCGGCCCTGAAGCCGCGCCACATCCAACTCCTGATATTGGCGGACCAGCTCACCTAGAGGCGGGCGAGGGATCCCCACCGCATCAGCCCTCGCAACCGCCTCCGCACGCTGCTTGACGATCTCGGCCCGGATATCGGGCCCGGGGATATCCAGCACCGAGGAATCAAGGATGAAGCGAGGGTCGCTAAGCTGCATGTGATCCATGATCGTCCCTACTCTAACCGCTGATGATCAGCTCCCGGGCAGGGCGCTGCCCTCCACCGGCGCCGTAATGAAGCGAGACCTCTTCCATGTCAAAGCCGGCGAACAGCTCGCGCACCTCGGGCCGGTCATTCAGCGACAGGATGAAGCGCCCCTGAAGCCCGCCTAAGAGGCGTCTCAGACGACCGAAATCGGCCTCTGAGAAGATGTCCTTCCCGTAGTCGTCCGTGTGCCCCCAATAGGGCGGATCGCAGTAGAACAGCGTCCCCGGCCGGCCATCATAGCGCTCGATGCAGGTGCCGAAGTCGAGGCACTCGATCAGCACGTCTTCGAGCCGCTCGTGCACCGCTTCGAGCATCGGCTCCAGCTTGCTCAGGCTCCAGCGCGGCCGCTGATAATCGACGCCGAAGCTGCGCCCCATCCCGCCGAAGCTCGCCTTCTGGATGTAGAGGAAGCGCGCGGCCCGCTCGAGGTCGGTGAGCTGGTCAGCTGGCGTCGCCCGCAGCCGCTCGAAATCGGCGCGGCTGTAGAGCTGGAACTTCAGCACATCGAGCAGCTGCTGGTAGTGCCGCTGGAGGATGCGGAAGAGGGTGACGACGTCGCGATTCACGTCGTTGATCACCTCCAGCCTCGGCCGCGCGGGGCGACGGAAGAACACCCCGCCCATGCCGACGAAGGGCTCGACGTAGCGGGTGTGGGGAACCGCCGCGATGCGCTCGGCGATCCTGCGGGAGAGCTGGCGCTTGCCGCCGAGCCAAGGCGCGACCGGCTCGACAGGGCGGACAGGTTCAAGCCTCATGCGCCACCCCCGGCCCGCCGCAGATCGCGGGCGAAGTCAGCTGCGAGAGTGCGATACGCGAACGCCGCAGCCAGGCTGCAAACCCCGTTACCGGCGCCCCTGGTGCGGTCCACCCGATCGGCCATCCCATCACCAGCTCGAAGAAGCGCGGGTTGGAGATCAGGTCGGTGATGAAGGAGCCTCTCCCAGAGTGGAAGCTCACCCGGACCGGGGGCGAAGAGGGGCTCGGCGTCCCCGGCCGCCAACCCAGCGCCTGCAGGATCAGCCACAGCTTGGTCCAGGTGCGCGCCGCGTTGCTGAGCGGATATTGCCCCGAGCTCGTCTGTGGGATGTAGAATGGGCTGCGCGGCTGGATCTCGCCCGCCCCGATCATCAGATCCGGCAGGTAGCCCGCATCCGCGGCCGTCGGCGTGGGCCAAGATGAAGAGGCGGCGACGCCGGTGCGAAGCGCCCACTTCTCGCGCTGTGAACAGGCCCGCTTTTGCGCGGTAGCCCAGCCTTTGAAGGCTGCGGGCGACCTCGGCAAATCCCAGATCGATGTGCCCTTCGACGTTCTCGGCGAAGACGACGCCGGGGCGCACCTCGCCGATGATCCGCTCGACCTCGGGCCACAGGTGGCGGGGATCGGCCTTGCCCCGGCGCTTTCCGGCGAGGCTGAAGGGCTGGCAGGGATAACCGGCAGAGAGGATATGAATGCGATCGCGCCACGGGCGGCCGTCGAAGGATCGCAGATCGTCCCATACAGGCGCGCGATCCAGCCCCGCGTCTTCCATCCGTGCCACGAGAGTGGCCGCAGCATGGGCTTCCCGCTCGACGAAACATGCAGTGCGATATCGGGGCTCGGCGATGGCGAGCCCGAGTTCGAGCCCGCCATATCCGGCGCACAGGGAAAGGCCGTGGAGCAGCTGCTCCGGGCTTGGGGCGGCACGTAGAGCCACAATGGTATTCTCCTCAGGGGTCGCTCTGGGCGGTCCGAGAAGGGCTCGATGGCCTCCATGAATTGATTTGCCGGCAGCGGCGGCACTTGACCTCGATCTCGCCTGCCAGTGCCCCGGCTTGTGCCCGAAACAGCAGCGCGCGGCAAGATGCGCACCTATACTCTTCCTTCATCTGTCACACCTAGTTCGGCTCCGCCGCTTGCGGCCGGGGGAGCCAGAAGGCCGGTCTAGACGGCCCAAGGTGCGAGCTTGATCCTCGCGGTTCGGGGCGCTGCAACGCCCCGGCCACCCCCGTTTAGGAGGCGGCCAATTCCTTCTTCAGCTCATCCTCGTCGAGGCCGGTGTCGATGAAGAACTCGTCGGCCTGCTCGATGTAGAGATGCGCGGCGAAGCGATCGCCGATCTCCTCGTCGGCCGAGACCGCCTTGATCACCGCCTGCCGGTCCAGCTCGGTCTTGGTGCGAAGGAAGTCCTTCGCCCGGGTCCAGCGCAGGCCCTTCAGCCAGGCGACGACGTCCTCGGCCTTCACCTTGCGCTGGAACTTGACCTTCGGCGGGGTGAGCCGGATGCCGATCTTGGCACCCGCCAGCGCGGCCGAGCGCTTGCCCTTGGCGATCTCTTCCTTACCGCCCGCTTCCCACCACGCCTTCAGCCCGGCGAAGAGCGGCTTGGCCTGCGCCTGCAGCTCGGCCAGGCGCGCGTCGCGCTGGGCCTCAATCTTGTCGATCGCGGCGGCGGCGGCGAGCTTCTCCAGCGCGACCTCCCGGTCGATCGCCACGAATTCACCCATCATCAGCGTGGCTTCGGCGAGATCGGCCGGGGCCGGAGCAGCTTCCTGCTTGCGGCGGGCCATCAGTTCGAACCCCCGGGCGGAACGGGCCAGCCTTCGCCGTCCATGTCGAGATCGCGCAGCTGCTGGCGATACTCGCCCCAGGCGGCGCGCTCGCTGCTGCTGAGCGGGCTGTCAGGCAGCTGGGTCCAGTCGCTGGCAGCGAGCAGTTGGTCCCGACGCCGGCGACGCGCCGCACGGTGTTCCTCAGGGCTGAGTTCGCGCGGGATCGCGATCGGCTTGCCGCGGCTGAGCACGATCTGCGCCCCGCCTTGCTGGGCCGCCATCAACTCCTCGAAGCGTTCGCGCGAGATCTCGGTCGCACCGGCAGGGATGCGGGTGGCCGGGTTGTCAACCATCACCGGCCGCTTGCCCGCCTCGCGCTCGACCTCGCTCTTCCAGGTGGGGAGCTGGCGCGGCCCGTCGATCGCCTCATGGAAGAACCGGACGGTGCCATCCTGCGGGTTCGCGTCGAAGAAAATGCGCATTACGAAACTCCCATGGCGATGATGTTGACCGGAATGTTGATGTCGATCGCGTTGTAGACCGACACGGTGTTGGTGCCGGTGCCGCTGATGTGCGGCGGGTTGTCCTGGGCGTTGCTGTCGCTGATCCCGCCAGAGCAGACCGCGCGGCACGGGGCCGAGAAGGTCACCGGCAGGGTGATCACGGTCGATCCGTTTGCGCCGGCCGTGGCGGTGAAGGCCACGATCTTGCCCGGCCCGATCGAGGCGATGATCGCCCCGCCGACAGTGCTCCACCCGATCAGGCCGGCGAGGCCCGCAGGCGTCACCACGACATCGTTTCGGATCTGCGCAGCCACCTCCCCGGTGGTGGCCGCGACAAGGCCGATGGTGCGATCCGCCGCAAGGTTCCCGCCACCGGTCAGCAAGCCACCCGAAACCGAAACCTGCCGCGTCGTGGGCACCGCACCGCTGCCATCACCCACCACGCCCGCGATCAATGCGACAATCGCTTCGGCGAGCTGGTCGTTGGTGCCCTTCTCCAGATTGATATTAGCGGCGAGGATGACGTTGACGATCTCCTCCTGGACGGCATTGAGCCAGTCCTGGTCGACCAGCGTTGCCTGCTGGCCCGTGGCAGGGTTCCCGGGGTGGAAGCGGTTGTCGACGTTACCGCTCGTGTCGATGCGATGCATTGGTTGCTCCTCAGCTGGTGAAATCGATCCAGAAATCGGGCTCGCGCTCGATGACGTAGGCAAAGATGACCGTGGTGTGCGCCGGGGCGGCGCGGCGGATGACGCATTCCAGATCGAGCGATCCGAAACCGCGCACCCGCGTGCCCACCGGATCGCCAACCTTGAAGTGCGCGATCGACAGGACCGGGCGACCGGCCCCATCGAAGGGCTGGACGATGACTGTCCACGCGAAAGCCCATGCCTCGTCCTTGCAGCAGTCCCCGACCCGGAAGCTGGTGCGCAGCGGGCGGTGCTCCTCGATGTCGATCTCGAAGCCGATCAGCGCGGCCAGATCGATGAAGTCGGCAGGTGTCTGACCGGCAATGCTGGTGAGCTTCTGGACCAGCGCGATCTGCCGCTCCCGGACGTTGTCGGGTTGGCCCGTGCAGGCGTCAGGCAGTCCCGCAACGCGCTCCCAGTCGATCAGGGTTTCGAGCGCGGTGCGCGGATCGGCCTCGTCCATCAGCTCGATGGCGCGAACATCGATCCGGGCGAACCCTGCAGCAAGCGCCTCCAGCAGCCGCGCAAAGGTGCCATCAGGCGCAAAGTCCCATGCCGCGCCGCGGGGGAGCAGCTGGCGCAGCATCTGCGCATGATCCGCCTCCGAGCGGGCAATAAGGACCGCTTCAGACATCACACGAAGGTCACCGTGCCAAGCGCCGGGATCTCGCCCGGGGCAGGGGTGAAGTCGGCATCGGGCAGCTCCAGCGTGTGGCTGAATTCGCCCGCCGCAAGGCTGATCGTCTCCGACAGGCGGCTGCGGTAGATCGTCCCGCCGGGCTCGGCATCGCGGGCGAAGAAGTCGGCCAGCTCGGCCTCGATCGCGGCGCGGACGGCAGAGGTGCTCGGGGCGACGCGCAGCACGATATCGAGCGGCGCGGGCGTCGGTGCGAAGACCACTACCTCGGCCGTCACCGGGCGCAGGGCATCGAGCGCGGCCTGCACCGCCTCGATATCGGCGGTCAGCGGGATGATGTTTTCGCGCTGGTCCATCACGAAGGCGACGCCGACTGTCCCCGCGCCCATCCAGCCCGGGTAGATCCACGCCCGCGTAACCCCCGCCTGCGCCAGCGCCCAGGCGCGGTAATCGTTGCTCGATCCGCCGCGGGGCGGCGTGCGGATGCGATCGAGCAGGCGGGCGAGCAGGCTGGCGTCGTCCTCTTCCAGCGTTCCCGCCGTTGCCACGGCCGACACGGTCAGCGCGGCGTTCACGCCCACAACCGCGCTCGACAGGGTCAGTACCGTGCCGATTGTGAGATCGGCCTGCGGCCCCGCGTCAACCGCCTCCAGCGCCACGACTGCGGTCCCGCCCGCGATCGTCGCTGTCGCGGTGACCTTGTAGACCTGCCCGTCGATCCGCACCGCCTGTGTGCCCGCCGGGATGGCCGTGCCGTTGACGCCGGTGGCGGTCGCCGTGCCGGTGGCGGCGACAGCAGCCTTTCGGCGGATGCCCCAGATCGAGGCGTGGCGGGCAAGGAAATCGCCATCGGCGGTATCGGGCAGGATCTGCTTGGCGAGGAAGTCGAGATAGCCATAGATCCCGGACACTGCGCCGCCATGCATTCGGGCCAGCACGTCCAGCACCGAGTGCCGCAGCGTGCTGTCAGCGCCCGGGAGGCGCGTATCGATGTCGCCACGGGTGCGGGCGATCAGGTCGCTCAGGGTCGGGCGATTGAAGGGCATCAGGCGGGCTCCGGATGGGCAGTGATCGTGGCGGTCGAGGCGTCCCAGGTGAAATCGTGGCGCTGGCGGTTCGGGCCGGTGGGCCGGTCAATCTCGACGGCGATCGCCATCAGATCGGGGGTGGACTGGCCGGGCCGCACCTGCGCCTCGATCACCACCCGCACGGCCGAGGCGATCCCGTCGCGCACCAGCCAGGCCAGCGCCTCGTCGCAGGCCTGCTTGGCCTGGGCGAGGGTTCGGGGCGTGATCTTGGAACGGGACAGCAGCCAGAGCAGCGAGCCGATGCGGTCGGGATCGCGCGCCGTGCCGGCATCGGGCCGCGGCTCGCGTGCATAGGCATCGCCCCACCACCCGCGCCGGTCGCCACCCGCCTCGGGCAGGGTCTCGTCGTCGGCCGCGCGGGCATCGGTGAAGAGCGAGATGAGGATCGCGGTGCGCATCCCGTCATCCGTGGCAAGCCGCCCGCTGCCGAGCAGGAGATCGGCGGCCATGGCATCGGCGTCCCAGACAAGCGCGAGATCGGTCATGCTGCTTTCACCTTCGCGCTGCCGGTGATGATCTTGCCGGTGGTGAGGTTCACATCATCACCGACCCGCGCGACGGCCGCGCCGCCGTCCTCGCCAAGCCGGATGTCGTTCGACTGGACGATCACCCGGGGAGCCTCGACGCGTAGCTCGGTCACTGCGGTGACGTCGATGCGCTCGCGGCCGAGCTTGATGACGTTGCCGAGATCGTCGAACAGAGCGACCTCGCCCTCCTCCAGCCCGGTCAGCCGGTAGCGGCGATCCTCGACCGCCAGCACCACGCCGTGGCTGCGCAGCCCGCCCGCGAACACCACCAGCGCCTCGGCCCCGGCATGGGGCACGCTGGTGAGGCCGTAATTCTGGAAGCGCTCGACCGCGTCCTGGCTCTCGTCGGTAAGTAGCTCGAGCTGCAGCTCCTGCGCCTGGCGCGCGTCGTCGACCAGGCGCACGATCGCCCGCGCCACCATCCCGCGCACCCGGCCTTCCAGCCCGCCGAGCATCTCGCGCGCCGCGCCGATCATGCTTTGGGCTCCGGTTCGGCGAGCTGGGTCCACGCCTCGGGCGGGACGAGGTCGAAGCTGGTGATCGTGCCGCCATCGGCGTCGCGGCTGAAGCGCAGGCGCTCGATCAGCAGTGAGCCGGAGATCCCGGCCGAGGGCACATCACAATCCGCGCGCATGCCGTGTGCGAAGGGCTTGCCGTCCGCCCCCAGCCATCCCGGCACGGTGATCTGCACGGGCTGCGACTGGCCCGATCGCACCGCCGCCTCCCACTCCGCGCGCTTCTTCAGCGAGGCGCGATCCGACTGTTCCTCGCCGATGATCAGCAGCGGGCGATAGCGGGCGATCGCCGCATCCTTCGCCTCGCCCTGGACCTGCGCCACGGCCGCGCCGTTGCGTTCGTCGCTGCCAGCAGCCTGCCCCTTGACGACGTAGTCAGAGAAGCGGTCGGAAACGGTGACTGAGCGGTTCGCGAAGATCACGTTCTCGCCCTCGGCCAGACGGCCGATGCTCTGGCCGCTGTCGGGGTTGCCGATCCGCAGGATGCCGTCGCCGGCCGACCATGCGACCAGCCCGCGATAGCGGCACATCCGCTCGATCGCGGCGAACACGGTCTCGCCTTGCTGGAGCGCGAACTTGGTGAAGGGCGCACCGGTGCTGCCCGAGACGGCAAGGGTGATCTTGAAGGGCGCGATCAGCTCGGCCGCGATCTCATCGACCTTGCGGTTGCGCCAGCTGCCGGGCTTGTTGAGCGCCGAGCAGTCGACGAGGTCAGCGGTGCGATCGCGCCCGCTAATCTCGATCCCGCGCTCGTCGGGGCCGAGGAAGCGGGTCAGGCTGTCGATGTAGCCGGTAATCAGCGGGACGCCCGCCAGCATCACCTTGCATTCGTCGCCTTCGCGGATCTTCCAGTCCTTGGCCCCGGTGCGCTCCTTCGCAGCGAGGCGGAGCGAAAAGGTGCCAGACATCTGGTCGATTGCGCGCTCGATCTCGACCGAGGTCCAGCCTGAATAGGCGGTACCGGCGACGATCAGCTCGACATTGTGATCGGGGAGCGTGCTCATGCCGCGCGGACCTCGTTGCCGGGCGCATCGGTCAGCAGCTCGATCTCGACGCCAGCGGGCACGAAGCCGGGATGCGCGATGGCGTTGCGCGCGACGATCGCCGCCGCCCGCGCTTCGAGGGTCAGCGGTGCGCGTGCGCGGCGGTCCACGTCGCCGCCGTAAAGCCGGTGGGCGAGCACCAGCGCGGGCTCGCTGGCAGCAAGCCGCAGGTGGTAGACCCGCGCAAGGCTTGCACCCCGGGCGGCGATATCAAGGGCGAGCGCGCGGCGCAGCTGGTCGAAGTCCTCGGCCGCCGCATCGTCGCCGCGATCTGCCGCCGCCAGCGCGAGCCGATCAAGCCGGTCGGACACGCTGTCGCGCACCGCCACGGCTTCCTCGTAGCTGGGATAATCGAGCGCGGCCGCCGTGCGGACCAGCTCGGCCGCGGCCACCACGTGGAAGAGGTGCGTCAATGCGACTCGGTTCGCCATCTCCAGCTCACGCTGCGGCGTGCGGATCGGGGCCTCCATCTCGGGCGGCTGCCAGTCGACCAGCATCTCCAGCGATTGCAGCCGGGTGCGCCGCCCGCCGCCGCCAAGGGCAGAGACAGCCAAGACCAGGCCCGTGACCGACATCGCCAACGAAAGCGGCGCGCGAAGCAGCGACACGACGTTGGCGGGGAGGAAGTTGAGCCCGGCCTCGAATGCGCGGAGCGCCGGGCCGACCCCGCCGCGAAGGCCAGCGGCCAGCTGCGAGATTTGCCCCATCCCCTTCACGATCTCGGTTGCCGCCTCCTCGACGAAGCTGGCTGCATCCTCGATCGAGAAGCCCTTCTCGAAATCCTTGGGTGCCTTCCCGGTGACATTATCGGCCATCTTCTCGGCCTCGTTGCCGGCCGATTTGGAGAACTTCGAGGGCACGGCCTGCCCCGCCTCGCCGAAGGTGATCCGGAAGCGGGCGATGCCGCCTTCCTCGGTGCTGGTGGAGCAGGCGTAGTCGAACACCACAGCCATCATCCGCCCGTATTGCGGGTGGACCAGCAGACCCGGCCCCGGCGCTTCGAGCGCGGTCAGCAGATCGTCGCGTTGCTTCAGGAACTCGGCCCCGATGACATGGCAGTCGATCGAGAACTGCTTCGCGCGGCGGCCGAGATCTTCGGTCACCGGTTCGTCCCGGCCCGGGAACTCGTGGCTGACAATGCGGCGACCGCCCGTGCGCTCCTCGGCTTCGGTGCGGAAGGGCGCGCCGCGGAAGCTGCCCTGCTGGTACTGGTCCCGCCACGCCATCACGAACCGCTCCGCATGGTGCGCCCGGTGCGAACCTCAAGCGGGAACATCTTCCCCGGGGCGGGTGCCGGCGTCGCGCGGACCGACAGGCCCGGTGCGCTGCTGATATCGATCTTGAGCGCGCCGCCGATCTGCGGCGCGGGGGTAGGCTTGCCCTGCATGCGACGGATCAAGTCATTGTCGCTGGGCAGGCGAGAGGCGGGCGATCCGGGCGCAGGCCCCGGCGACGTGGGTGCCAGCGAGCCGCGCAGGCCCTTAATCTGATCGGGGATCGAGCCGAGCCACCCAAGCACGGCGCGCTCGCCCGAGAAGAAGCCGCCGTCCGGCATCACATTCTTCAGCCAGAGCACCGCGTCGGCCACCGCCATCACAGCTTCGGCAATGTCGCGGAGATCCTTTCCGACCTGGTCCCAGTCGGTATTCTCCACGAAGCTCTTGCCCCACTTCCACGCCTGTTGGAGGCGGTCGGAAACCTCCTCGGCCCAGCGCTTCAGCTCGCCGCTCTTGGCCAGCTCGTTCACCCGGCCGAGCAGCGCCTCGAGGTCTTTCTTGACCACGTCGAAGACGCCTGCCTCTGCCACCAGCAGGAGGAAGTTGGTCCACATGTCCTTGAGGTTGGAGATGATGCCGAAAAGGGTGGTGGCCTGCCGTGCCATCCCGCCGCCGAAACGCTCGCTGAAGATACCGACCAGCGCCTTCTCGATCGCCTCGCCGGTCATGTCGGCATCGCGCCGGATATCCTTGCCGTTCTTGCGGAAGGTGAAGGAGACCCGGTTGCCTTCCTTGCTGGCGCGGATGCCGAACTCCTTCAGACGCTCGAACTCGCCGGTCGTGGCATCGGCCAGAGCTTCGACTGCGGCCAGCAGGGGCTTGGACATGCCAGAGGACGCATCGCCCAGCGCGGTCAGCGAACCGTTCATCGGATCGATGCCGTAAGCCTTCAGCGCGACGAAGGACTCCATCACCTGGTCAAGCTCGTAGGGGGTCTTGGTGGTGAAGTCCTTCACCCAGGCCATCGCCTTGCGCGCGCCCGCGGCCGAGCCCTCCAGCCCTTCGAGCATCACCTGGTACTGCTCAAACTGCCCGGCCGTGCGGAACAGATCGAACAGGGCGAAGCCGCCCGCGCCCGCGATCGCAGCGCCGCCTGCGAGCAGGCCGTTCTTGAGGAAGCCAAGCCCTGCGCCACCCAGCTTGCGCAGGCCCGCGCCCGCGGCCCTGCCTGCCCGCTCCACCAATCGCAGCCGCGCGATCAGGCTGCCGAGGTTGCGGGTCAGCCCGCGCACCGTCGCCCCGATCGCCTGGAATATCCGGCCCAGTGCCACCTGCCGCAGGCGGCGGGCGCGGCGGGCGAAGTGTTCGAGGCTGCGCTCACCACTCCGCACATCGCTCACCGCGCGGCGGATGCGCTGGCCCATCTGCCGGATGTTGTCGCCCAGCCCCCGCGCGCCCGCCCGCGCACGCCGCGCCGGGCCGCTGAGCCGGTCGACCATTTCGAGGATCATGGAGAAACGCATGGGCTCAGTCCTTTTGCGCGCGGTCCTCCAGCTGCTCGGCGGCGAGCAGCCAGAAATCGAGATCTTCGCGATCCAGCTCCATCAGTTCGGAAGGCTGGAAGGCGAAGTACTTGCCGAGGGCGGCTAGGCAGACGTTCCAGTCTGCTGGCCACCGGGCGATTTCGGCGCGAGCAAGTTTCCCAGCGCGCCGAAGTCGTCGGCATCGAGGTTCTCGACCTCGATCGTGCCGAGGTTCGAACAGGCGATGATCAGCTCGATCACGCCCGCGATCTCGGCATCGCCGTGCCGGTCGAAGGCGCGCATGTCCTTGGCCTTCGGGCGGCGCATGGTGACAGTGAACCCGGCGGGTTTCAGCTCCTCGATCTCGATCTCGTGGGTGACCGGGTGCTTCTTCTCGATCACGATGGGGAACAGCAGCGTGTGGGTCAGCTGGGACATCAGACCAGCTCCTCGGCGGGCTGGCCTTCGAAGGTCACCTGGACCTTGCCGTCCTGGCTGATCTCACCGGCCTCGACGAAGTAAGCCCCGCGCACGACCCACGTCTTCCCCGTGTCGGCCTTCATGATGAGCGTGGCGTTGTCGATCGAGCGCATCGAGGCGATGCTTACCCCGTCGCGGTGCAGCAGCCCGACAACGCAGCGCGAGGGCACGGTGCGTTCCATGAAGCCGCCGGCGTCGAAATCGCCCGGCACGTTCTCGCGCTGCGGACCGCCGATCTGGAGGGTGCTTTCGCCCGAGGTGGGCATGCGCTCGCCATCGATCTCGATGGTGACCTGCCCCAGAACCTGATTGCGATTGGCCATGTCTTATCGTCCTTTCAGAAGGGTCTCAGAGGCCGGTTATCCGGCGCTCGAAATGCGGGTGGGGCGGGCGATCGCACGGACCGCGCGCATGAAGGCACTCTCGCCATCGGTCTGCGCGATCGAGACCTGCCGCTGGTCGAGCGTGTCGATCCGGCGCAGCTTGTCGATCAGGTGATTGAACCGGGCTTCGAGTTCCTTCGCCTCATTCATCAGGGCGATCTCGTCGGTGGTCAGCTGATGCTGGTTGTCCATGCGCTACCCCCTCAGAGCCGGAACTGGATCGCGGCCGCGAAGGCGCGGAACTGGTTGACGATGTTCGGCGGGACCAGCGCGTTGATGCGGTTGGGATCGGTGGCGTCGCGCTCGACGATCAGATCCGCCTTGTACTGGTTGATCCCCTCGACCAGCCCCAGCTCCTCCCACTCGCGGGCGAGCGCGAGCAGCTCGGCGCGGATGGTGGACGGGGTGACGATCGCCTGCCCAGCGCCGTAGCGGGTGCCATCGGCCGCCAGCTTGTGGCGCGGGAACTTCTGCGCGATCCGCGCCCGCAGCGTGGCCCGCAGGTAGAACAGGGTCAGCGGCGTTTCGAGATCGAGGAAGCTCACGTCCGCCAGCCCGAAGGCATCGGTCTGGTAGGTCGTGATCGCCCGCTCGATCAGGCAGGCGCCGCTCTGGGTGACGGTGAATGTCGAGATCCCGTCGCGCAGCAGCAGCTCGCGCTGGGCGGGGGTGAAGCGGGCTTCTACCTTGGGGGCGAGCATGCCCTTCAGCGCCAGCGTCTGCAGCGGGCGGGCCGGGTCGATCGCGCTGAAATAGCCGCAGGCGGCGGCGTAGATCGCGGCCGCCAGCGCCGGGCAGGTCGGGCTGCTGCCGATGCCGAGGATCGAGATCAGCTCCGAATTGAGGCCCCCGCCGAATGCCGCCAGCTGGCCCTGCGTCCCGCGCCGCGCGCCATAGGCGATGCTCTCGAGCATCCGTGCCGAGCCCGCCCGATCATCCAGCTCGGCCGCTGCCGAGGCATAGGTGGTGGCATCGGTCACACCCAGCACGATCGTGCGGTAGGCGTTGTCGCCGATCACCGGCCAGACCGCGTCGATCACGGGATCGGTCGCACCCCCCGCCATTGCGGTGATCGCGAGCCCGACGCCTGCCGGCAGCGCCTCGCCCGCATTGTGGCTGTGGCGGACATCGATGTCGTTGCCGTTGGTCCCGCCGTTGCGGGCGGTCAGGGTGACGACATGCTGGTTGGGCGCGCCGCCCACTGCGGCGGTCACCGGCAGATCCGGGCGCGCGGTGATGGCCGCGACGATCGCGGCGGCGATGGTGTTGGCGATCGCGGCCTGCGCCACGCCGATCGCGAGCCGCTCGCCCGCGACGTAGAGCGGGATGGTGCCCGCCGCGGTGGCCGGGCCCGTTACGGTCAGGGTGCAGGTGGCCTTGGCCGATCCGCCCGCATCGTCGAGCGGGATAGCGTGGACTTCGGAGAAACCGTCCGCGCCGAAATAGGCCGCAGCCATGCGCGCCAGCTGAGAGCCCTGGCCGAACAGCGCCACCGCCTGACTGGCCGAGCTGAGCGGATTGATCGAGAGCGCGGCCGCGCTGCCGGCGGCGAGCTTCTGGCCGATCAGCAGCACCCGGTTCTCGATCGGCGGGAGGCCGGAGACCGCGCGGCTCGAATCGAACTCGATATGCTGGCCGGGCGTGCGGAAGCTGGCCGGGATGGTGTTGAAACTGATCGTCATGCGGAGGTTCCCTTCTTGGGGCGGCGGGCCGCCTTGGGCGGATCGGTGTGGACGAGATCGCCATCGGCGATCAGGCGGCGGTAGAAGGCGTCGAGCACCACCCATTCCCCGTCTGCGTCGAACAGGCGGCCATCAGCGTGCCGGACGCGGCGGCCGAACTTGGGGATGAGGCGGTCAGCCTTGAGGGCGGCGGTCATGGTGCGGGGTCTCCCAGCTCGATCAGGTCGGCCGCGTCGGGATCTTCGGCCGGCAGCGGCGGCTCGACATTGCGGAAAGCCGGGATGTCCCAGTCCACGTGGAGCCGTTCGAGGTCGACCGGATCGTCGGCGAACACGCTGAGCGGCAGCACCAGCTCCAGCTCGATCGCCATCATCGACAGGCCCTGCTTCTTCATCTGCTCGGTTAGCGCGATCGGGCGGGCACTGCGGATGCGAACCGGCTCCATCAGGTCCAGTTCGGGCGTGAGCATCGAGCGCGAGAGCAGCCGGATCGCATCGACCATCAGCTGGTAGGAGCCGGGCTCCGCGCCGTCGCCGTGGCGGGTGGTCTGTTCGTTGCGCAGGTTCGCGCCAGCCACGACCAGGGCGAAGCGGGCGCGGGCGTTGAAGCCGTTCGCATCGCCGTCGTCGACTCCCTCGACGATGCCGAGGAACACCGCCCAGGCACCGGGCACGCGCAGGTTCTTGGCGGTGCGCAGATACTCCTCGAACTGGTCGGGGAAGGTGCCGAAGGTGCGGTACTGGTAGCCCAGCACGCCTTCCTCGGCCGCATCGAGCAGCACCTGGACGATCGCGAGTTCGGCGGCGGCGATCATTTGCGCGCGCCCCTCAGCTTGCCGTCGATCCAGTCGCCCAGCAGCCAGATTGCGGCGATGATGATCAGCGGCAGCCAGAACAGCGCCACGAATACCGCCGTCCCGAGGCGCAGCCAGAAGGGATCGTCGTTACCCTCGACGAACACGATCACGAGCAGGATTGCCGAGAGCGCGAGGTGAATGCCCTGAAGCCAGCTCATGACAGCCCCCCGATCTCGGCGGCATATTCCTCGGTCAGGGTCAGCAGCTCGGCCTCGTCCTCGGCGTTTATGCCGAGGAAGGGGCGCGCCGGGATAGTGACCTCGTCGACCGAACGGAAGCCCAGCCCGCCCGGCAGCTGGAAGGTGAGCTTGCCGCCGCCCTTGGCGCGGATCGTGCCGCCGTCGTTCATCATCCGTGCGTAGATCTTGTTCGATCCCCAGCGGACCGAGCCATTGGCGGGTTCGGCGTGGATCGAGCTGCGCAGCTGCGAGCTGTCGGTCAGCGTCTGGCCGCCTTCTTCCTTGGCGCGGATCGACTGCTCCCAGGCGCTGCCATCAGGCGCGGTCTCGGTGTCGAAGCGCTCGATCGTGGAACTTTCGAGGTAGACGCCGAAGCGCTCCATCAGCGGTTCGAGATTGTCGATCCCGCGCAGCAGCCCGCCAAGCGCCGCTTCGAAGGCACCATCGCCGCGCAGGCGAAGTTCAAGCGTGCCCGCCATCAGTAGCTGCCCATGTTGTCGCGGCCGAAGCGCTTGGGTGCGGTGTCGGTCAGGATCTGCCCGGGGCGCGGCGCGGCGGTCTCTTCGCCCTGGTCCAGCATCAGAGTGCCGGCAGCGATCTGCTCGAGCTGCTTCAGCGCTGCCTTCTTGCGCTCGATCACCCAGTCGGGCGCGTCCGATCGCCAGAGGAGGTAGAAGGCATAATCGCAGGCGATATCGCGCAGGATCGTATTGCCGGCCAGCTGGGCAGTGTTGCGGTGGCGGCGGGCGACGTAGCCGGTGATCAGCGCGTCGGCGCTGTCGAGCGCGGCATCGATGCGCGAAGTGACGATCGCGCCGGTGTTCTGGTCATCGGTGAGCTGGAGGAGATCGCGGGCTTCGAAGCGCGCCTGCATCGCGGCGAGATCGGCAAAGATCGACACGGCATGCTCCTCCTCTCATGCGCTGCTGAAGCGCGGTTCAAACGGTGGTGGTGAACCGGGCGGCGGGACAGGACACACACCCGCCGCCCGGATCTTTCGGCCTTCTCAGGCCGGGTTGCCCTTGGCCCTGCCGCGGCCCTTGGAGGCAGGCTTCGGCTCGGCCGCAGGTTCGGGCGCCGGGGCAAGTTCCGGTGCCGTCGGTTCGGGGTTGGCAGCGTCGCCCGCAGACGCGTCGCTTCCGTCGGCGGTGGCATCCGGGCCACCTGCCTGCGAGGCCTCGGCTCCGGGCGTGAGCCCTTCACCCTGCGGCTCGGCGGTATTGGGTTCGCTGCCCTGGGCGGCCGGCGGCGTGGGGCTGGGGACAGGCTCGCCCAGTGCGGCAAGCTGTTCCTTGGCAAGCTCCTCCCGAAGGAGCTGCGCCATGCCCAGACGTTCCTCGTCGGCCGCGCGCTTGAACTCCCCTTCCTTGTTCTCGACATCGATCGCGATGTTCGGATCGGTGAGGAGCGCAAGCAGCTGCTCGGGAGTGACGTCGCCCACGGCAACCAGTGTCGGCGCGGCCGCGCCGCCGATCACCTGCCCGCCCCGGCGATAACCGGCCGGGCGGGAGGTGGTCAGGCGAAGACGCTGCCCGCTCACGGGAGACGCCGCGCTTCGAGGATCTCGACGTCCTCGAAGTAGATGTTCGATTCGCCGCCGGCGAGGTTCATCTTCTTGAAGAGGTTGCGCGCCGCCGACTTGTTCGACGTGCCGACGATAATGTGGGTCGGCTTGATCCCCAGCGGCTCGCCTTCGTCGTCGGTCAGCGCTTCCATGGCCTGACACGCGGCGACATAGTTCGCCTCGTTGATCGGGCCGGTGCAGCGGTGTGCCAGCTGCCAGAAGGTGTAGCCCGCCGCCGCGCGCGCCTCGGCCCCCATCAGGAACTCGCCCGTCTTGAAGACGTGCTCGCTCTGGGGATCGACGATCATGGTGAACGTCGGCTCCTGCCGGGTCTGGAGGATGATCGGCTTAAGCGCCTGGCTGGCATCGATCAGGAACCACGCCTGGCGGCTGCCGTCACCCGACATGTTCGAGACGACGCCATTGCCCACCGGGTGATCGGTGTCGAAGAAGTTCTGGCCGTCGTAGCAGGGGCGGACGTGACCATCCTTCAGGGCCTCGAACGCGAGGCGATCCTTGAGCTGGCCCGAGCTGTCACCCCAGCCATTCACCAGCGGCCCATAAAGCCCGAGGTTGTCGTCGGCGATCTTGTTCTTGTGGATGCCGCGGGTAACCTCGAAGTCGCGGTTGATCAGCTGGTAGGCCTTCTCCTCGACCGACTTGATCCGCTTCTCGCCGATCCACTCGCGGAAGATCGGGAAGTCGCCGAGGAAACCGTAGGTCTCCAGCTTGGTCGAGCTGGTGACCGGCGTCGAGAACGCCTCGTACTGCGGGGTGGCCTTGACGAGACCGTTCTGGAAGTCGCGCTTGAAGCCGGTGCGGAGGGCTTCGAGCACTGCGATCGTGACGTGCATGGGTCAGTCCTTTCTGAGGGGGACGTCAGGCCGCGAGGGCCGAATTGGTGAGAGAGACATCAACCCAGACGCCTTCGGGACCGACTTCCTGCACGATGCCGGCGACGGCGCGCGTGCTGTTCGGGTTGGTCTTGGCGACGGTCTGATCGTCGATGATGAAGCAGGGCCGGCCGATATCGGCCTGCGCGATCGCATCGCCCTCGGCGCTGTTGGCGAACAGGAAGATGCCCTCCTGAATGTCCACGCGCACGTCGCCGTTGGCCGCGCCGCCGGTGACATCCTCCATGAACACGCCGACTGCGCGATAGGTGGCCGCGTCAGCCGCCTTGGCGGCGTTGTCGCCGCCCTGACCCTGACGGCCGGGACGGGCAAAGCCCGCAGCGGCGATGGCAAGACCGCCGGTGAAGCACACCGCAGCGGCGGCGACGGGCAGGTTGCGGATGCCGCCACCTGCAAAGCGAGCGGTCTTGCGACCCTTGGTCAGAGCAACCATCGATCAGGCTTCCTTCTTCTTCTGGTCGAGGAAGTCTTCCTCGGACCAACCCATCACAGAGCACACGACGCGCTCTTCCTCGGTGAGCTTGCTGGCTTCCTCGCCGGGCTTGCCCTCGATCACCTTGCCGCCCTTGAAGACGGGCGCGGTGGCGAGGAAGCTGTTCAGCTCGGACAGATCCTGCTTGCCGAGCTTCAGCGCCCAGTCCTTCTGGGCGGGGGTGAGCTTGCCCTGCTCGATCGCGGCGTCGACCGCGGCCAAGACCTTGTCCTCCTGCAGCTCGCCGAGCTTGGCCTGGACGTCCTTCAGCGCGTCGATCGGGACGTACTTGGCGGGATCGGGCTCGCCGGGCTTCGCGGCGGCGGTGATCGCATTGAGCACCGCTTCCTCGCC
>NZ_JAMNXL010000232.1 GCF_023653175.1 Erythrobacter sp.
CCACCTACGCTCCGCCGCCACCGCCCACCGCGCTTGCGGCAGCACGCAAGCACACGCCCGCACCTCGAAAGGCTGCCCCGCCCCCGCCCGTGACCGGCAACCTCGCCCGCAAACCCGCGCCCACGCCCATGCCCGCGTCCGCTCCGGCCAAGGACGACTGGAGCGAGTTCTAGACGCTCCGTCTGCCCCGCCGCCCCCCGCGTTATCTCCTTACAGGGTTCGACCGCATGATCAGCCTCCCCCCCATCTGCGACCGTAGCGCCGCCAGCGCGCTCTACCCGGAAATCGCGGAATCGCTCGGGCCCGCCCCGCTCGGCCTCGATGCCAGGCGCGTCGAGCGGATCGGGCAGGCGATGCTGCAACTGCTCGTCTCGGCCGCGCGCAGCGAGGGCGGCATCGCGATTCACCAGCCGAGCGCCGCGTTCACCGCCGCGCTGGCGCTCACCGGGCTCGATCACGTGGTGATGGAGGGCATGACGGCATGACCGAAGACGACATCAAGCAGATCTTCTTCGTCGAATGCGAAGAATCGCTCGAAGCTGCCGAAGCAGGTCTTGCCGCCTGCCGCGAGGGTACGCACGATGCCGAAACGATCAATGCGATCTTTCGTGCGGTGCATTCGATCAAGGGCGGCGCCGGGGCCTTCGGGCACACGGCGCTGGCCGCCTACACCCACGGCTTTGAAAACCTGCTCGGCGACGTGCGCGAGGGCAAGGTGCCACTAGTGTCGGCGCTCGTCGATCTCCTGCTGCTCGCGCTCGATTGCCTGCGCGATCATGTCGAGGCGGCGCGCGGCGGCGGCGCTCCGCCCGACGATGCCGAGCTTCTGGCGCGGCTCGAAGCGGCGCGAGCGGGCAACGGCGGGGAGGTTGCTGCTTCCCCGCCCGCGCCCGCGCCCGCACCGCACGCTGTCCCTCCAGCCGCCGCCGATCCGCTCGACGATCTCGATGCGTTGCTCAACGAGCTCTCCGCCCCCGCCGCGCCACCTGCGCCCGAAACCTGGCTGCTCCACATCCGCCCTCATGCGGGCGCGATGACCAAGGGCAGCGAGCCGCTCCTGTGGCTGCGCGAACTGACCGATCTGGGCGGCACCTGCGAGCTTTGCGACATCGCCGCTGTTCCCACCTTCGATCGCCTCAAGGTCGAGGAAGGCTATCTCGGCTGGACTTTCCGCATGCCCGGCAGCGTATCGCGCGAGGCGGTGGCCGAGATATTCGATTTCGTCGGCGACGAGGTTGCGCTCGCCTATGACGGCGACCCGATCCCCGCGCCGCGCATCGCCGCCTGTGCCCCCGCGCCCGCTGCGCCGCCAAGCGAGGCACTCCGGCCCATCGCCAGGCCCGAGGCCGTGGGTGCCGTCGCTCCGCCCCCGCCCGCTGCCGCCGCCGCCGCCGCCGCCGCCGCTGCGGCGCCCGCAGGGGGGACGGCCAACCAGTCGGTGCGGATCGACCTCAGAAAGCTCGACATGCTGATCGACGGTGTCGGCGAGCTGGTGATCGCGCAGGCCATGCTCGCCCAGCGCCTCACCAACGAGAACCTCGCCCATATCGAGGAGCTTGCGCTGATCGACGGTTTGGTGCGCGACATTCAGGAACACGCCATGGCCTTCCGCGCCCAGCCGATCAGCTCGGTGTTCGGCCGCGTGCCGCGCCTGCTGCGCGAACTCGGCGGCTCGACCGGCAAGCACGTGAAGCTCGAGGTCGCGGGCGAGACCACCGAGCTCGACAAGACCGTGATCGAACGCCTGTCCGAGCCGATGACCCACCTCATCCGCAATGCCGTCGACCACGGGATCGAACCGCCCGAGGAACGCCGCGCCGCGGGCAAGGACCCCGAAGGCACGCTCACCCTGTCTGCCGAACAGAAGGCCGGGCGCATCATCATCCGCATCGCCGACGACGGGCGCGGCATCGACCGCGACCGGGTGCTGGCGAAAGCCATCGCCAATGGCCTCGTCGCCCCGGATGCGCTGTTGTCCGATGACGACATCAACCAGCTGATCTTCGCCCCCGGCTTTTCGACTGCCGCGCAAGTCTCGAACATTTCGGGCCGCGGGGTGGGCATGGACGTGGTCAAGCAGAACGTGAAGGAGCTGGGCGGGCGTATCACCATCGAGAGCGTGCCGGGCAAGGGCACCACATTCAGCCTCGCCCTGCCGCTGACGCTGGCGATCTCGGACGGGATGATCGTGCAGGTGGGCGACCAGTCGCTGGTGATCCCGCTCACCCACGTGATCGAGAGCCTTCGTCCGACCCCCGCCGACGTCAAGGGCATGGGCACCCGCGCGCAGATGCTCAACGCGCGCGGCAGCTTCGTGCCGATCGTGCCGCTGGGGGTGCTGACCAGCGCCAATGAGGCCGTCTCCAACCCCTGCGAAGGCGTGCTGGTGCTGGTCGAGACCGAAGGCCACGGTCGCGCCGCGCTGCTGGTCGATACGATCACCGATCAACGCCAGTTCGTGATCAAGGCGCTGGACGCCCACTACCGCCAGATCGATTCTGTGGCGGGGGCGACGATCCTCGGCAACGGCAAGGTCGCGCTGATCGTCGACGTCGACTTCCTTGCCAGTCATGCCGCACGCAGTCTGGTGGGCACCGCGGTGCTGGCCGCGGCGGCCTGACAATGCACGGATCGGTCGCTCCCTCAGACAGCCCGAGCATGGTCCCCGGCGTCAGCCCGGCGATCTATGGCGAGGCCGATTTCTGCCGGATCGCGGAGCTGATCCATGCCGAGACCGGGATCGTGCTGTCCGAGCGCAAGAAGATGCTCGCCTATTCGCGTCTCGCCCCGCTGGTTCGGCGCAGTGCGCTGACGAGCTTCGGCGCCTTCCTCGACACTCTTGCCGATGACCCGCGCACCATGACCGAGGTGATCGCCGCGCTCACCACCAACCACACCTATTTCCACCGTGAGCCGCACCATTTCGAGCATTTCGAAAGCGTCGTGCGCCCCGAGCTGCTGCGCCGCGCCGATGCGGGCGCGGATGTCCGGATCTGGTCGGCGGGCTGTTCGACCGGCGAGGAGATCTGGACGCTGATGATGGTGCTGCTCGGGCGTGATCGCGCCGCGGGGCTGAAGCTGGCGCGCGGCAAGCTGATCGCGCTGGCCAGCGACATCTCGGTCAACGCGCTCGCGAGCGCGCGGGCTGCGCACTATCCGGCCAGCGCGCTCGAGGCCCTGCCCGAGCCGCTGCGCCGCGCCTGGTGCGTCCCGGCCAGCGGCAGCGCGGGCGAGCCGCGTCTCGCGATCGCCCCCGAGGTGCAGGCACTGGTGCGGTTCCGCGAACTCAACCTCATGGGCGAGTGGCCGATGAACCGTCCCTTCGACGTAATTTTCTGCCGCAACGTCATGATCTATTTCGACATTCCCACCAAGGAACGGCTGATCGAGCGCTTTGCCCGCCAGCTCGCACCGGGCGGCTATCTCTACATCGGTCATTCCGAACGCGTCAGCGGGCCTGCCACCGCGCTGCTCGAACCGGTCGGGCCGACCATCTACCGGCGAAAGGGCCACGCATGACGATCCGGGTCCTGATTGTCGACGATTCCCCCCTGATGCGCGCGCTGCTCCAGCACCGCCTGGCGCGCGAGAGCGACATTGCGGTGATCGGCACCGCCGCCGATGCCGTCGAGGCGCGGGGAATGATCAAGGCGCTCGATCCCGACGTGGTGACGCTCGACATCGAGATGCCGGGGATGGACGGATTAAGCTTCCTCGAAAAGATCATGCAGCTGCGCCCCACCCCGGTGATCCTTGTCTCAGGCGCGACCGAGGAGGGGGCGAGCGCGACCGCACGCGGGCTGCAACTGGGCGCGGTCGGCTGCATCGCCAAGTCGCAGCTGCGCATGACACCGGGCGAGGAAGACGACGGCGCGCTGCCCGCCATGGTGCGCGAGGCGGCGCGGGTGCGCTTCGTCCACACCCCCGGCCCGCCACCGCCCCGCCCGCCTGCTTCCGAACCGGTTGCCCCCTCCGCCACGCTCCCCGACGTAATCGTCATCGGCGCCTCGACCGGCGGCGTCGAAGCGCTCCACACCGTGCTCTCCGGCTTTCCCGCCGATTGCCCGCCGACGCTGGTCGTCCAGCACATCAACGGCTGCTTTGCCGGCGCGATCGCCCAGTCCTTCGACCGCGCGATCCGCCCGCGGGTGATGCTGGCGGAGAGCGACATGCCGCTGGAACGCGGCACGGTGCTGCTGGCGCCGGGCAATGACCGCCACTTGCAGGTCGCTTCGGCGGGGATGCTGGGGCTGCGCTGCGTACTGCGCGAGGGTGAGCCGGTCACCGGTCACCGCCCCAGCGTCGACCGGCTGTTCGCCTCGCTCGCCTCCACCCTCGGGGCTGCGCGCGGGGCCCGCGCGCTCGGCATCCTGCTGACCGGCATGGGGCAGGACGGCGCGCAGGGCATGGCCCAGCTCGCCAGCATCGGCGCGCGCACCATTGCGCAGGATCAGGCGAGCTGCGTCGTCTTCGGCATGCCGCGCGCCGCGATTGAGCTGGGCGCCGCGCAGGAGGTTCTGCCGCTCGACAGCATCGCCTCCGCCATCTTCACTCCGGCTCGCGCGGTGCTGTCATGAGCGATATGACCCCCTTTCTCGCCCGTGCCGCCGCCCCGCCCGAAATCCTGCGCGTCACCATCGTCCAGGGCGA
>NZ_JAMNXL010000049.1 GCF_023653175.1 Erythrobacter sp.
GACGGCGGTCGATGCCCAGAACCGGGTCTATCGCTACGCCAATCGCGGTGCGCATGTCGATTTCGCCGCACGCGGCGTGGCCGTCCCGGCGATCGACGCCAAGGGCGAGGTGCGCGACGCCACCGGCACCTCCTTTGCCGCGCCGCTGGTCGCAGCGCGGCTGGCGCGGCAGCTCGGCAAGGCCGATCCCGCCGCCGCCCAGAAGGCGATCCGCGCGCTCGAGGCAGAGGCCCGCGATCTTGGCCCGCGCGGGCGCGATCCGATCTATGGCGCGGGTCTGATCGGGGACAAACAGTGAGCTGGGGCGTGCCGATATTCGCCGCCGCGCTGGCCAGCGCTGCCGCCGTCGCTGTTCCGGCCCCCGTTCCGCTCCCGGAATACGAGCCCGGCGATGCCTTCGTCTTCTCCGATGGCCGGGTGGAACGGGTCGTCGAAGCAGGCGAGATGCGCATGACCTGGGCAGGTCTGTCCGGAGCAAGGTACAAGCGCAGCCGCAATTTCGTGGTACCGGTGCTGGAATGGCGCAGCGGGCGCGCGACCGGGCGGCGCGAGGTGCATGGCAATCCCGATGCGCTCTGGCCGATCGGGTCCGGCAAGGGTGGAGGCAAGTCCGCGCGCTTCCGGGTGGTGACCGAGACGAAGGCCAATTCCCAGGCCGCATCGCGCCGTTCGGTCAGCCTGTGGGTGTGCAAGACGGGCAAGCTGAAGCTCTTTACGGTTGCGGCGGGCACATATGAGGCGATCCCGGTCAAGTGCGACCGCTATTCTCCCACCACCATGCGCCTGCTGGAACAGCGCGAGTGGGACTATGCGCCCGACCTCGGCCATTATGTCCGGCGCGTGACGGTCAATTACCTGCGCGGCACCACCCGCAAGGTCGAACTGGTGGCTGCCCTTTCCGGACCTTCCGCCAGCAAGGCCCGCCTCGCCGCGCTCGCCCGCGCGGCGCGCCAATCGGCCAGGATCGGTCAGCGATAGCGGGCTGCGACAAAAGTCGCGAGCAATGACACTGCCCTGTCGCGGACTCGATTCGGCTCGTCAGCTTTCCGTCTTCTAATCGGCCTATGCGGGTCGCTGGCCGGTCGTTTGAAAGCGGACGAGGTTACCTTTGGAGCCCAATGGCCGAGTTTCGGGCAAATCTGCCGGCTGAAATGTCGTGTCGAACGGCAAGTATTGACGGAAGCGGACACGCCAGAGGTGGGAAGTGCGGATTGCGGCCGCTACCCAAGCTGCCCGCTTTTTCGGAGAGCCCCGCAAGGCAAGTGGGCGGCGACGGCGCGGTATTACCTGACCACCGCGCCGCGTTCTCCCAAGCGTCAAACCTGTTCGTTAAAGCGCGCTGCCCGGTCGTTGCCGCCGTCGTCGGCGGACGGCTGGTCCCGCTCGTCTTGCTGGTTCTGCTGACTGCTCTGGTCGTTACGCTCGGGCTGGCCATCGTGCTGCTGGCCACCCTGGTGCGACCTTGCAGCGAGACTGTCCTCGGCGCGGTCCAGCATGTCATCCTTGCGCTGCCGAACCTGCTCGCCAGCCTTGCGCGCCTTGGCACCAGCGGCATCGAGCGCCTGTTCACCCCAGCTGCCAACATACTCCTCTTCGGTGCGCGTCGCCGGTAGCGCCGATCCGGCGACAGCTCCGACGAAGGCCGCAGCCAGACCGCTCAGCAGCGGGCTGCCGAAGTAGAATCCGCGCGCATCGTCCATCATGTGCCGGGCCCGGTCGCGCGAATTGCCCACCATCGTCTGTGCGCTTTCGCCCCATTGCTCGCGCTGACGGCGCATCTTCTCGGTCGCCTCATCGAGCCGCTGGCGGAACGAGCCCTCGTCCTCGTCATGGCCCTGCTCCATCATGAGGTAGCTCGCGCGGCTGTGGTCGCGGCGGCGGCGATAGGCGAGGTCATCCTCGTCCGGCTGGCGTTCGCAGCGCGACATGTGCTCGACATAGTTTCGGTGCTCGGGATGCCAACCATCGTCGCTGCCGGTCCGGTTGCGCGACTTGCTGTTGGACGAGCCCATCGGCAGCTTCATCGCCGAAGGGCGCGCGTCAGCGTCGCTGACGAGCCATAGCCCGCCGATCGCGATCATCCCCAGCGCGATCGGATTGCGCCGTGCGACGTCTGTCAGATAGCGGCTGTCGACGCCGTTCTGTCCGGCCTTGTCGAGCAGGCTGTCGATGATGTTGCGCGGGGAAAACTCGCCTTCGAGCTGCCGCGCAGTCTGGTTCATCTCGGCCTGGGTCGCCCGGATGTCACGTTCGATGTCGTCAGGGCTGCGTTGATCTGTGGTAACGGCCATTATTGTGCTCCTGAGTTGGGAACGCCACCAGTCACGGCAGCGGGCGTGTTGGAAATGGTCTCGATGCTGCGCTCGGGCTTGAGGTTGGTTGCATCGACCTTCTTGCGGGCACCGACGTAGAGGATCAGGGCCAGAACCAGCGTCGCGGCGCCGACCAACACGGTTCCAAGCGGAACGTCATCGAGCGCGTCACCGACATAATAGGCGATGCCCATCAGCAGCACGCCGAGCCCGGCGATCCCGAACACTGCAGCGGCTGCAATTGCCGCGACCGCAGCCTTGATGTCCTTCGTGGCTTCGCGGACTTCGGCCTGCATCAGGCTGACCTGCTCGCTGGCGAGATGGGCACCTTGCTGAGTCAACCGACCGACGAGGTCGACGATGTTATGATCCCCGCCCTCTCCACGTGGCGCACCCGGAGAGGAGGGACCGCGCGATTGGTCGTTCATCGTATCGTCTCCTGGCCACCGGTTTCGCTGCCGAAGAATGCGGGCTCATATCCGCCCTCGGAGGTCGGCCTGACGTATTCGTCCGCTGGCCAGTCCGTGGAATCGCCGGAGCCGCCGCCTGCGGATTGGTTGCCGCCGCCCTGTGCGCCCTGATTGTGCCGCTTCTTGTCGACGCCAGCGCTCAGCACGCGCGAAGCGGCGACCCCGATGGCGGCCGAGGCGGCGAGGAATGTGCCCGGATTGCGACGGGCGAACTCGGAGACCTCTTCCCCGAGTTCATCGATGCTGCGTCCCTGGATGTGGCTGGCGAGCCCTTCGATGCTGCGGGCGGCCTGCTGCAAAGCCGACGCCATCCAGTCGGGCACGTCGGCGTTCTCGCGCAGATCCTGGGCCGCGGTATCAAGGGCGCTGGAAGCCGAACCGGCGAGATCCGCCGCCTCGTTTTTGCGCCCTTCGGCCTCTTGCTTCGCGCGCGACATCACATCGTCCGCGAGGCGGCTGCCATCCTGTTTCAGCTCCTCGGTGATGCCGGATTGCTGCCCCTCGCTGGCGGAGGGATTCTGGGATTGACTGGTCATCCTGGGACTCCTGCGTTGTGTGGTGTTCACACTGTAACCCACCCGCCAGCGATGAGGCGGACTAAGCGCCCAACTGACGCCCCCTCACGCCGGATGATCTTGGCGTATACTAGGATAATAGACTGATTTTAATGTTCTTTGCGGAACATGGACATGGGGCGCCGCCGTCTTCGTCAGGTTACCATGCTACGTTAGAGACCCGCGAGCGAGGACGGGGGAAATTAGGCCATACCCCGCAGTCTACATCCGCTCTGATTGCGGCGAAGATCGCCCGTTCGGCCAAGCCCAGCCGCCAGATCGCAGACCGCAGAGCCACAATGGCGGCCAACCCTTGCCTTGCCTATTCAACCTCGAGGACTGACCACGTGAAGTTCGACAAGATCCATGCCGACGGTGCCACTTGCATCCTGTTCGAATTCGAACGCACGCTGGATCACGCGCAGGTCGTCGGGATGGCCGAAGTCGTCAAGGATGCCATCGAGCAAGACAGCGAGCTCCGACTCCTGCTCGATCTGCGCAAGACCGAGACGTTCGAACTGGGTGCCTTTCTTTCGTCCGAGGGATTTCTCACCAGCGTCCGATCAATCGGGCCGGTCAGCCGCTACGCCGTGGTCGGCGCGCCCGCGATTGCCGCTGCGGCGGTCGAAAGCTTCGGATCGATCCTGCCGCTCGATTCCCGCGCCTTCGATGCTTCCGAGATCATCGAGGCCCGAAACTGGGTGCTGGCCGCAGCCAACTGACCGATCTGCAATTCAAGGACCATCGATGCGCTCCACCCTTTCTCGTGCCGCTCTGGCTTTGTGCCTGCTCGCCCCGGTTGCCTGCACTTTCGAGGCGGAGGATCAGGGCAGCCCCGATGCGACCGAAACGGCTGATCGCGATGCCGGGCCCGACAGCATGGCCTCCCGTGATCCCGCTCCCGGCCAGAACGCCGATGCCGGGCCGCCCGACGCCGAGGCGCGTCCGGTCATGCAGGCGCAAGTCGTGCTCGAAAGGCTCGGCTTTGGGACAGGGGTGATCGACGGAGAGCCCAGCCAGTCCTTCGCCAATGCGCTGAGAGGCTTCCAGGAGTCGCGCGGATTGCCGATCACGGGCGAGTTCGACGAGGCGACGCGCGCGGCGCTGGAACAATGGAGCAACATCCCTGCAACGCGCGTGGTGACAATCCCCGCGTCATGGGCTGAGACAACCTACACCCCCCTTCCCGAAGACGTGGCCGAGCGGGCGCAGCTGCCGAGGCTCGGATATGAAAGCTTTGCCGAACGGCTCGCCGAGCGCTTCCACACCACGCCTGTGGTGCTGGCTCGGCTAAACCCCGGCGGGCGCCCGGCAGAGCCCGGGAGTGGTGTCGCCGCCAACGCCTCGCCGGCACCCTCTCCCGGTCCTGCCGCGAAGATGCAGTTCACGCCCGGTCAGCAAGTCCGCGTGCCAAATGTCGGCGCCGACGCGATCGCTGCCGCTACGATCGACGATCGGGACTGGCTCGCAACCTTGCGTTCACTCGGCGTCGGCAGTCAGCAGCCTGAAGTCGCCCGCATCAGGGTGGACGAATCCGCAGGCTGGCTCAAGGCATACGACGTTGAGGACAGGCTGGTGGCGATGTTCACCGTTACCACCGGATCGCAGCAAGATCCGCTCCCGATCGGCGACTGGCAGGTGAAGGGCGTCGCGTACAACCCGACCTACAGTTTCAATCCTGAATTGCTCAAGGGCGTACCCGACAGCAAAGCGAAACGACAATTGCCGCCTGGCCCGAACGGTCCCGTCGGCGTGGTGTGGATCGACCTCAGCAAAGAGCACTACGGTATACACGGCACCCCCGCGCCCGATGCGATCGGGAGGACACAGAGCAACGGCTGCGTGCGCCTTACCAATTGGGATGCGGCTCGATTGGCGCTGATGGTGAGCGTTCGGACGAAAGTCGAGTTTCGAACTTAGTCTGGGTCGCCGCTCTCCGAAATCTTTCGCGGTTCGCCACCGCGCCGATCGGCGACTGGAGCTCGATCAAGCCGCTGCCGATAACCAGGTTTCGACAAGTGAAGCAGTTCTCGCTGCGGCAGTCATGCGGAGGGCCAATGAGCGGTTCCCCAAGCAGTTGTCGGCTTCTTCAAAAACCGGATCTGGGTCTGCAGCGGCCGGAAGGTCCTTGGACCTTCATGCCGGGCGGCGTCGCGCACCTGAACAACTGCTTCCCGCGCAAGCGGCGGTTCGTGAAGCAGCGAAGATGTTTGCCTGCGCTCGTGCTTGTGCTGCGGTTTCCGCCTGGTTTGTGAGGTCAGCGCCCATGGCGCGGCTCATGCTCGATACCTGCGCAGCGCGGCGAGAAATTGGAACATTGGTGCCGCACGCAAGGTTTTTGCCCGTGGTGTGCCGCCGCATCAACGACATGGAGATCAGCGTGCATTTTTCATCTCAAGGCCAAGGCAGGCCGCTTCTTCTGGTGCACGGCATCGGCAGCAGCAGCCGCGTCTGGCGTCCCTTGCTGCCGCCGCTGATCAGCGAGCGCACTATTATTGCCGTCGATCTGCCAGGCCACGGTCAGTCGCAGCCGGAGCAAGATTGCGAGACTTTCGCCGGACTTGTCGGAAACCTTGAATGCTTCCTTGAGGCAGAAGGCTTGAACGGAGTGGACATGGTCGGCTTCTCGCTCGGTGGCCGGCTTGTCCTCGAACTGGCACGCCGCGGTCGTGCCGGGTCGGTCGTGGCGCTTAGCCCCGGTGGCTTCTGGGCCGGTTGGGAGCGCGCATTCCTTCAGTGGACTCTGCTTTCCTCCGTCTCGGCCTTGCGGCTGCTCAAGGGCTTCGTGCCCGGCCTTGCACACACCGCGGTCACGCGCTCGGCTGTATTGGCACAATTGTCTGCGCGGCCCTGGGCGCTTGATGGCGACGACGTGGAAGCAGAGCTCGTCAGCTTCACCGCGACTTCCACTTTCAACCCGCTCGTCATCGATCTGGCCGCAGCTCCCATGCAGGAGGGCCCGGCGGCCCCCTCCACGCCCAAGGTCACGATCGGCTGGGGCCGCCATGACCGCCTCTGCTTTCCTTCGCAGGCGCGGCGCGCGAAGGCGGCGTTTCCCGGCGCGAGCCTGCGTTGGTTCGACCACAGTGGACACTATCTGATCTGGGACGAGCCGGCGCGCGCGCTCGAGATCATCCGGGAGGGGATGAGGTAGCGGCGGATCTCTTCGTTCCGGACCGCACCAGGTAGGCGCCAAAGAATGCCGTTGGATGCAGCGGTCCGATTACAGGGCGTCGCAATAGACTGCGGCGGCGCCTGTGACGAGGACCACTTCGGCGTCACCCACTCTTCGGGCTGAGGCAATGTAGTCGGAGGCGGACATGTCGACCAGCCGTTTCCCGCTGCCGTCCGCCGCGCGGTTCAGTTTCTGCAATTGCTCCGCCGACAAGCGTTTGGACATCTCACGAGCCATGCAGCTGGCTGCAGGAGATGCAATGCCGGCGTCCACCAGGCCGCGATTGACCGCAGCCTCCTTCGAGCATGCGGTCAGCAGAATGAAGGCAAGGATGGATACGGCACGCATCTCGGGTGTCCTCATTCGCTGCAGCGCAAACGGCCAGCCACAGTCCGTGCTTGCGATCCAGGCCATCGCGGCGTGGGCTAGGAGCTGTAATCTCAAGCCAGCGCCTCTGAGGAAAGCACCTAAGTCTGTATTCGGAGGGCTGCGGATATTCCGGCGATCCGCACGGCGTCTGAGCTCAGCGCAAAGCCCGCGAAATGCTAGCGCTGCGACGACAATCCTGACGCGGTCAATCGCCTCACCTAACAAGCCCTGCGGTCCGACGACCGGCTGCGCGACCCCAGAATAAGCGGATCACCTTCCTTGGTTTTCTTGCCACAAGCGGAAATTCGCCAGCCGCCCCCGTTCCGCGTAACTGGGACAGGCCTCGCGCGATCAGTGCTTAGCGAGTGCTGCCGACTAGTTTCCGAGGCGCTGGACACTCAGTTCCATGAAACCTGGCTGCACCGCATTCTCAGCCGAATGGGCGAGGGATTTGCGGTGCTGAATTCCGATTTCACCATTGCCGACTTCAGTCGTGAGGGATTGCGGATGATTGGCCTCTCGGGCGAACGCGTGATCGGACGCGCGCTTTGGGAAGTTTACCCGATAAGGCGGTGGTTCGACCGACCGGCAGGGTTGCCTATCTTTGCGACAAAAACGGTGCCGGCTGCAGGGATCGAACCCGCGACCCCCTGATTACAAATCAGGTGCTCTACCATCTGAGCTAAGCCGGCTTTCCGTCCTGCGGCCCATAATCCTAGAGCGCGCCGAAAGTCCACCCTTCGGTGCGCGCCACCTCCGGGGTGAGGCCTTCGGGGTGCCACAGGTCGCGCGCCGTGTGGACGCGGCGCAGCCACGCGGCGGTCAGCAGGGCGTCGGAGGCATGATCGCCGATGCTCCCCGCGCCCGTGACCGGCGGCGAGCCGAGCGCGTCCAGCGCATCGTTCAACCCCTCGTAGCTGCGCAGCTTGGTCGCGGTTCCCGTCACTCCGCCGAGGCGGGCGGCCATGGAGGTGTAGATCTCAGTTATCACCGAGCCCTCGTCCGGCAGGGGATCGACCGGCCAGACCGGCACCAGTCCGCCGAGACGGTGGAGCATCCGCATGCCCGTCAGGCTCGACTTGCCGACCTGCGCGGCGCCGACGAGGTTGAAATTGCTCACCGGCCGCACGCCTTGTTGGCGCTGCGCGGCCTCGGCGATGCGGAAGCGGCCTTCGCGGCTTGTCGCGCCGGGGAGCAGGAAGCGATCCCCCGTCGCCCCCGCACCGTGGCGGAAATAGCGCGCGGCCTCGGGATGAGTGAGGAACCCGCCCGCTTCGAGATGGGGATGACCTGCACACAACCTGTCGATGAGTGCCCAAAGACCGCGCGTATCGGCGGGGCTGGCGTCCCACCCGGGGAAGAAGGCTCCGGCATCGTGGAACGGCAGCGAAATGCCGAGATCGAGCCCGACCAGTGTCGGCAGCTTGAGCGCGCCGATCAGCGCCAGCACTTCGCCCCGCGCCCAGCCCTTCGGGTCGGGCGGGGCGAGCAGGGCCGGGGGCCCTCCATCCGCCTTGGCGAGCGCCACGGCAATGCCCTTCTGGCGCGGCCCCTTGGCGCCCGACCAGTCGACCGCGAGGAATTGCGCGAAGCGCCTCATCCCCGCTCCCCGCGCAGCTTGTCCCAATAATCGAGCCGCTTCCTGACCTCACGCTCGAACCCGCGTTCGACCGGGGTATAGAACTCCTGCCGCTCCATCCCCTCGGGCCAGTAATTGTCGCCCGAGAAGCCCTCGGGCGTGTCGTGGTCGTAGGTGTAGCCCTTGCCGTAGCCGAGGCTCTCCATCAGCCCGGTCGCGGGGTTCACGATGTTCATCGGCGGCATCAGGCTGCCAGTCTCCTTAGCCGATTTCCATGCCGCCTTCTGCGCCATGTAGACCGCGTTCGATTTGGGCGCGCATGCGAGGTAGAGGCAAGCCTGAACCAGTGCGAGCTCCCCCTCGGGCGAGCCGAGGAAGCGGTAGGCCTCCATCGCGGCCATGCATTGGGGGAGCGCATGGGGATCGGCCATGCCGATATCCTCCACCGCCATGCGCACCAGCCGCCTTGCGAGGAACAGCGGCTCCTCGCCCGCCACCAGCATCCGCGCCAGCCAGTAGAGCGCGGCCTGCGGATCGCTGCCGCGCACCGATTTGTGGAGCGCGGAAATGAGGTTGTAATGCCCGTCGCGGTCCTTGTCGTAGACTGCTACCCGGCGCTGGAGGAAACTGCCCAAGCCCGCCGGATCGAGCGGTTCGGCAAGGCCGGCCGCATAGAGCGTTTCCGTCTGCCCGAGCAGAAACCGCCCGTCGCCATCGGCCTGCGCGATCAGCGCGGCGCGGGCTTCGGGGGAGAGGGGGAGGGGGCCCTCCAGACCTTCCGCCTTTGCCAGCAAGGCCGCCAGCGCGCCCTCGTCGAGCCGGTTCAGCACCAGCACCTGCGCTCTGGAGAGCAGCGCGGCGTTGAGCGCGAAGCTCGGGTTCTCGGTGGTCGCGCCCACCAGCGTCACCACGCCGCGCTCGACATAGGGCAGGAAGCCGTCCTGCTGCGCGCGGTTGAAGCGGTGGATCTCGTCCACGAAGAGCAGCGTCTTGCGGCCCGCGCGTGCCATCTTCTCGGCCTCGGCGAAGGCCTGCTTGAGGTCGGCTACCCCTGAGAACACCGCGCTGATCGCGGCATAGCGCATCCCAACCGCATCGGCGAGCAGTCGGGCAATGCTGGTCTTGCCCGTCCCCGGCGGCCCCCACAGGATCATGCTGGAAAGGCGGCCCGCCGCCACCATCCGCCCGATCGCGCCTGCCGGGCCGGTCAAGTGTTCCTGCCCGACCACTTGGCCAAGGGTCTGCGGGCGCAGCCGGTCGGCGAGCGGTGCGTCATCGCCCGGGGCGTCGCGCCCATCATTGCGCGGGGCCTCTGGGGCGTCTTGTCCGAACAGGTCAGTCATTCGTCGGTCGGGATAGGCCACCCAGCGGAAAAGGAAACTCTCCGCTGCCGGGATCCTTGCAAAGATAGGTCTAAGATATATCTTGGGCCTATCGTAGATATATCCGAGGAGGAACGCACATGACCTGGAACCGGTATGGCCGCGGCGGCGGCTGGGAGAAGTTCGCCGAGACGATGGCGATGATGGCAATGAACGGGAATATGAATTTCGCCGGCCCCGGCTTCAAGGCGCGTGCGCGCTGGGACGAGGAAGGCCCGCGCGGCCCCGAAGGCGAGGGCGCCGAAGAATTTCCCGGCCGCCGCGGTCGCCGCGGGCGGATGTTCGCCCAGGGCGAACTGCGCCTCGCGCTGCTCGCGCTGATCGCCGAGCGTCCGCGTCACGGCTATGAGCTGATCAAGGAAATCGAGGAGATGACCGGCGGCGCCTATGCCCCGAGCCCCGGCGCGGTCTATCCGACGCTGCAATTGCTCGAGGACGAAGGCGCGATCGAGGAGGCCGAGGCCGAGGGTGCGAAGAAGCCCTTCGCCGCCACCGCGCAGGGCCGCGAGGAACTGGAGACCCGTCAGGGCGAAGTCGAAGGCCTGATGGGCCGCCTCGGCCGGCATGGCGAACGCACCACCACGGTCCGCTCGCACGACCTGTTCCGCGCGATGGGGAACTTGGGTTCGGTGCTCAAGAACCGCGCCCGCGCGGGCAAGCTCGACGAGCGCACCATCAACGAGATCGTCGACATGATCGACGAGATGGCCAAGCGCATCGAGCGCCTCTGACCCTCGGCCAAGGGGCAGTGACACCGTCGTTGCGGTGAGCGCAACAAGGGCATATTCTCTCCCCCGTCCGGGTCGCAGCGGATGGGGGAGGGGAAGCCCATGACTGAGATGACCGCAAGCCGCACGGCGACGCCGTGGCACCTGTGGGTGGTCGGCGTGGTGACGCTGCTGTTCAACGCGATGGGGATCGTCAGCTATCTGACGACCAAGCTCGGGATGCTGGCCGAGATGGGTCTGACCCCCAGCCAGATCGCTTTCATGGAGAGTTACCCGGCGTGGATCACCGCTTTCTGGGCGCTGGGCGTGTGGGGTGCCCTTGCCGGATCGCTGCTGCTGCTGGCGCGCTCGAAATGGGCCGTCGCGGCGATGGTCGTGGCCACGATCGGCCTCGTCGGCACGACTTTCGGCAACCACGTGGTGCTCAACGTGCCGGCCGACATGCAGGCCCCGGTGCTCGACGTGGCGATCTGGGTGGTGACGCTGTTCCTGCTGTTCTACGCGCGGGCGATGGCGAAGGCAGGGGTGCTGATATAGCCAGGCGCGCCCTCAAGTAGCGGAGCGGTAGGGCGACAAAAACGCCATCAAGTAGCGGAGCGGTAGGGCGGCAAACTACGCCTTGCGCCGTTCCTCGACCAGTTGGACATAGGTGTCCGCGACCACCGCGTTGATCGCCTCCCACGAATATTCGCAGGCGCGTGTCTCGCCCGCGGCACCGTGCGCCGCGCGCAGGGCCGGATCGCTGCAATAGGGCGCGAGCGCCGCGGCGAAGGCTGCGGCGTCGGCCTTCATGCTGCCCGAGGGTGCGACCAGCCGTCCGGTCACACCATCTGCAACGAGGCTCGCGCTGCCGGTTGCCCCAGCTGCGACCACCGGCAGGCCGCTCGCCATGGCTTCGAGCGTGACGTTGCCGAAGGTCTCGGTGACGCTGGGGTTGAAGAACACATCCCCGCTGGCGAGCGCCTGACCCAGCGCCTCGCCGGTCTTGAAGCCTGCGAAGATGCCACCCGGCAGGTTCGCCTCGAACCAGCCGCGCGCCGGGCCGTCGCCGATCACCAGCACCTTGTGGAGGGCGCCCGCTGCCCTGAGCTGCGCGGCGGTCTCGGCGAAGACGTCGAGACCTTTCTCCATCACCAGCCGCCCGAGGAAGACGATTGCCACCTCATCATCGGCAAGGCCCAGGCTGCGCCGCCAGTCGGGATCGCGGCGCGCGCTGGAGAAGATCGTGCGGTCGACGCCCCGGCTCCACAGCCCGATGCGGGTGTGCATGCCCATCGCGGTCAGCTCGTCGATCATCGACTGCGAAGGCGCGACCAGCGCGTCGCAGCGGTTGTAGAAGCGCTTCAGGCCCTTGACGATCAGCGGCTCGAGGAAGGCCATGTTGTAATAGCGCGGATAGGTCTCGAAGCGGGTGTGGACGCTGGCGAGCACCGGCAGGCCCCGCGCCCGCGCCCAGCGCAGCGCGCCGTGCGCGACCGGATCGGGCGAGGAGAGGTGGATGATGTCGGGCGCAAATGCCTCGAGGTCGCGCTTCACCGCGCTCCCCAGCCGGGTCGGCAGGCGATATTCGCCGCGCCCCTTCACCGGCATCGGCACATTGGGCACGCCGACCAGCTCGCCGGTCGGGGCGAAATCGGGATTGGCGACCTTGGGCGAATAGACGCGCACCTTCGCGCCCTTTTCGAGCAGCGAGCCGACGAGGCGGTTCAAGGCCTGGTTAGCCCCGTCGCGGGTGTAGTTGTAGTTGCCGCTGAACAGGGCAATGCGGAGGTCTGAAATGTCCATGGAGCCGCCCCCTTAGGCGAGCGGGGCGGATTTTGCGAGAGGGAGGTTGCGCCTTCGCCTGCGGGGGATTTTCGACAAGCGCCGATATTCATTGACTCCTCCCCCCGCCTCTCTAAAGCCGCCCTCGGGCCACGCGGTCCCAACGCCGCGCGAGCTCTCTGCAAGGAGAGAATACATGACTGACTACGTTCGCGGGCTCGCACATGAGCCTTCGCTGAAGCCTGAGCGCCCCTTCTTTTCCTCGGGCCCCACGGCAAAATTTCCCGGCTGGTCGCTGGACAAGCTCAAGACCGAATCGCTTGGCCGCTCGCACCGTTCGAGCCTCGGCAAGGCGCGCTTGAAGTATGCGCTCGACCTGAGCCGCGAACTGCTCGGCATTCCTGACGATTACCTGATCGGCATCATGCCCGCCTCCGATACCGGGGCGATCGAGGCCGCGATGTGGGCGATGCTCGACCCTGCGCGCCCCGTCACGGTCGCCGCGTGGGAGAGCTTCGGCAATGTCTGGATTCAGGACGCGGTCAAGCAGCTGAGGCTGCCCAACCTCCAGGTCCTCACCGCCGATTACGGCGAGATCCCCGACCTTACCACCATCCCCCAGCGCAACGACGTGGTGTTCACCTGGAACGGCACGACCTCGGGCGCGAAGATCCCGAACACCCACTGGCTCGAAGCGGGCCGCGAGGGTGTGACGATCAACGACGCCACCAGCGCGATCTTCGCGATGGAGATGGACTGGGCCAAGCTCGATGCCACGACCTATTCGTGGCAAAAGGTGCTCGGCTCGGAAGCCCAGCACGGCATGCTGATCCTCAGCCCCAAGGCCATCGAGCGGATCGAGAGCTACGACCCCGCCTGGCCGCTCCCCAAGCTGTTCCGCATGAAGAAGGGCGACAAGCTCAACCGCGGGATCTTCGAGGGAGAGACGATCAACACCCCCTCGATGCTGGCGACCGAGGATTACATCGCCTCGCTCGAATGGGCCAAGTCGATCGGCGGACGCAAGGCGCTGATCGCGCGGGCCGATGCCAATGCGCAATTGGTCAAGGACTGGATCGAGGCCACCCCGTGGCTGCGCAACATGGCCACCGACCCCGCGCTCCAGACCAACACCGGCGTGTGCATGGTCTTCGAGGGCGACTGGTACGAAAGCCTCTCGGCCGAAGACCGTGCGGCGGTGCCCAAGAAGATCGTCAAGCTGCTCGAAGAGCGCAATGTCGGCTTTGACTTCAACGGCTACCGCGATGCGCCGCCGTCCTTGCGGATCTGGTGCGGCTCGACGGTCGAGCAGGAGGACATCAAGCGCCTGCTGCCGTGGATCGAATGGGCCTACGAGAAGGTCAAGAACGGCTGAGGCCGTCCGATTTGCGTCGCCCCGGCGATCGTGCCGGGGCCGCTCTCCCCTGTTCCCAATGCGCGATTTGCGCGCGATCCCGGCTTAAGCCCGGGATGACGAGTGGAAGGTATTCGAAATGACCCGACCCAAAGTTCTTATCAGCGACAAGATGGACCCCAACGCCGCGCGCATCTTCGAGGAGCGCGGCTGCGATGTCGACGTGATCACCGGCGAAACGCTCGAGCAGCTGATTGCCCGCATCGGCGAGTATGAGGGCCTTGCGATCCGTTCCTCGACCAAGGTCACCAAGGCGATCCTCGATGCCGCGACCAATCTCAAGGTCATCGGCCGCGCCGGCATCGGTGTCGACAATGTCGACATCCCCTATGCCAGCGGCAAGGGCGTGGTGGTGATGAACACCCCGTTCGGCAACTCGATCACAACCGCCGAACACGCCATCGCGCTGATGTTCGCGCTCGCGCGGCAGCTGCCCGAAGCCAATGCCCAGACGCAGGCGGGCCAGTGGCCCAAGAGCGGCTTCATGGGCGTCGAGGTCACCGGCAAGACGCTCGGTCTCATCGGGGCGGGCAATATCGGCTCGATTGTCGCCAGCCGCGCGCTCGGCCTCAAGATGAAGGTGATCGCCTATGATCCCTTCCTCACCGAAGACCGCGCGATCGAACTCGGGATCGAGAAGGTCGATCTCGACACGCTGCTGAGCCGCGCCGATTTCGTCACGCTGCACACCCCGCTGACCGACGAGACCCGCAACATCCTCAGCCGCGAGCGGCTCGAGAATGCCAAGAAGGGCATCCGCATCATCAACTGCGCGCGCGGCGGGCTGATCGACGAGGCGGCCCTCAAGGAGTGCCTCGAAAGCGGGCAGGTGGCCGGCGCCGCGCTCGACGTGTTCGAGACCGAGCCGCCCGCTGCCGACCACCCGCTGTTCGGCGCGCCCAACTTCATCTGCACCCCGCACCTTGGGGCATCGACCACCGAAGCGCAGGTCAACGTCGCGCTGCAGGTCGCCGAGCAGATGGCCGACTACCTCGTCAACGGCGGCGTCACCAACGCGCTCAATGTCCCCTCGCTGAGCGCCGAGGAAGCCCCCAAGCTCAAGCCCTACATGGCATTGGCCGAGAAGCTCGGCAGCCTTGTCGGCCAGCTCGCCCACGGTAACCTGACGCAGATCGGGATCGAGCGCGAGGGCGCGGCGGCCGAACTCAACGGCAAGCCGATCACCGCTGCCGTGCTGGCGGGCTTCATGCGCCGCTATTCGGACACGGTGAATATGGTCAACGCGCCGTTCCTCGCCAAGGAGCGCGGGCTCGACGTGAGCGAGATCCGGCATGACCGCGACGGGGCGTTCAACACGCTGGTGCGCGTCACCGTGGAAACCGCGCAGGGCCCGCGTTCGGTCGCCGGCACGCTGTTCGGCACCGAGGCGCCGCGTCTGGTGGAAATCTTCGGCATCGGCATTGAGGCCGAGCTTTCGGGCCACATGCTCTACATCGTCAACGACGACAAGCCGGGCTTCATCGGCCGCATCGGGACGTTGCTGGGCAGCCACGGGATCAACATCGGCACCTTCAACCTCGGTCGCCGCGAAGCGGGCGGGGAAGCGGTGCTGCTGCTGAGCCTCGACGAAGCCCTGACCCCCGAAGTGATCGCCGAGGCCGAGAAGGTCGAAGGCGTGAAGCTGGTCAAGGCTCTGGCGTTCTGATCTCTCGCAGGAGGCTGGCTGCGCCAGCCTCCTGCGCCGAGGGGGCGGCCTTTCGGCCGGCGCGCATTCGCGCTTGCGGCCCGTCTGCGCGGGCCGGATCAGCGCTCTGGCGGGAGGGCGGCATTCGGCGCTTGGCCCTTCACCCCGCGCCCATCACCCGCTAAGCGCGAGGGGCAATGACCCAACCCAACGACCTCCTCCCCGAAGGCCTCGAGGACCGCCTGCCCGCCGAGGCCGCGCGGATCATCGCGATGATGCGCGCCTGCCTCGATGTGCTCGACGCCCATTGCTATGACCGCGTGCGCCCGCCGCTGCTCGAGTTCGAGGCCTCGCTGGTCGGCCGCATGGCGGGCGTTACCGTGGGCGAGACCAGCGCGATGTTCCGCTTCGTCGACCCCGCCTCCCTGCGCACCCTCGCGCTGCGCTCCGACATCACCCCGCAGGTCGGCCGCATCGCTGCGACCAGCCTCGCTGCCGCCCCGCGCCCGCTCAGGCTCGCCTATTGCGGCGACACCGTGCTCATCAAGGCGAGCCAGCTCGACCCCGCACGTGAACGCCTTCAGCTGGGGGCCGAGCTGATCGGCGCCGACAGCGTGGCGGCGGCGGCCGAGGTGGTGATGCTCGCGGTCGAGGCATTGAAGGCCGCAGGCCTCACCGGCATCGCGGTCGACTTCACGCTCCCGGATCTGGTCGATACGCTCGCGGAAAAGGCCTTCCCGCTCGCCCCAGAGGCGCGCGAGGCGGTGCGGCGCGAGCTCGACACCAAGGACGCAGGCGGGCTCAAGGCCGCAGAGGGGGGCGCCTACCTGCCGCTGCTCTACGCCACCGGGCCCTTCGAGGCGGCTCTGCCCGCGCTTCGCGAAGTGGATGCGGGCGGCGCGCTCAAGTCCCGGCTCGACGGGCTCGAGGCCATCGCCGCCGCCGTCGGTGACGCCGCCACCATTACCCTCGACCCGACCGAGCGCCACGGCTTCGAATACCAGTCGTGGTTCGGCTTCACTCTCTATGCCGAAGGCCTGCGCCGCGCAGCCGGGCGGGGCGGCACCTACCGCATCGCCGGCAGCGAGGAGCCCGCGACCGGCTTCACCCTCTACCTCGACCGGCTCGCCGACATCGCGCCGCAGCCCGAGGGGGCCCGCACCTGCTACCTCCCCCTCGGCCACGACCGCGCGGCAGCGGCAACCCTGCGGTTCGAGGGCTGGCGCACCCTTGCGCAGCTCGGCGAGGGCGAAGACCCGGCAATGCTGGGCTGCGGCTACATCCTGCAGGGTACAGAGCCAGTCGCTCTGGAGGACGTCCGATGACCACGCGCATGCCTTCAGCACCGACCCCGATAGCGCTCGCCAATGACCCGCTCGCGCCCTACCTGATCGCGCCGGGCTGGCGGGTCGGCGACCTCCTGTTCCTCTCCGGCCAGGCGAGCATCGGGCCGGACGGCAGCATCGTCGGCGCGGGCGACTTCGACGCGCAGCTCGCCCAGACCTTCGCCAATATCGAGACGGTGCTGGCCGCGGGCGGCAGCGATCTTTCCAAGGTGGTCAAGGCCACCATCTACCTCACCGACATGGCGAACTTCCCCGCCATCCTTGAGGCCCGCAAACGCTGGTTCACCCCGCCATACCCCGCCGACACGACGGTCGAGGTCAAGGGCCTCGCGCTGCCCCAACTGATGGTCGAGATCGACGTCATCGCGGCGGTGTAGGGGTCTAAGGCCCGGCTAGCTTTCTGATTTTGCTTTAGTAGGATGAGCCATGCGGCGCGGCGCTTTCATCCTTGCCCTGCTCCTTGCGGCCTGCGCCGGCGCGGACGAACGCGCCCCCGACACGCCGCCGACGAGCCGGCCCACCGTAGTCGCGAGCACCGCTCCTGCGCCAGCCGACGCCTCCTCCGCCGCGACCCCGGTCGACTGCGGAGACGAGCGAAACGGCGGCTATGACAACGCCAAGGCGTGCTACTACGACCAGTGCAACAAGGGCGATGCCGAGGCCTGCGGCATGGCCGAGAGCTACAACGGCAACCTCTATCCCGATCGCGACCCCAAGGCGGTGCGGCTCGAGGACATGACCTATCCTGAAGCGCGCGAGGTCATCCTCGGGATGGGATGGATACCCGCAGGCGAGGACTGCGGCGGGGGCGGACCGGCGATACCACCTGTTCCGACTTTCCCGAGATCGACTACTGCTCGGGCACGGGGATGGGCTATTGCGACATGGCGTTCCGGCGCGGGGACCGCTGCCTTGATGTGCTGACAATCGAAGGGGCGCCCGAACGCGGCGTCGCCGACCGTCCCTATGTGAAGGATGTCAGCTTTCGCAAGGGGCCTTGCGGGACGGGACCGAACGGCGGTTGAGAACAAGCAGGCGGCCGCACTCCAATCTTCCCCTTCCCGGGCCTGCCTGCCCCGGCGTAGGCCGGGGACCCGGGACCCCGCTTTCTCGGACCAGAGCTCAAGGGAGCGGGACCCCGGGACAGGCCGGTGGCGGGTAAGCGGGCTCCCTCAACCCAGCACTTTCCTCAGCCACGCGTCCATCACCGGGGTGGCGGGGTAGTCGGGCTGGCCGAGCTTGCGGTTGATCTCCATGTGGCCGCGCAGGCCATCGCCGGGAAAGCCCGCGATCTCGACCGCCGTGCCGCCGGCCTTGAGCGCCTCGGCCAGCCGCTGCGACTGGTCGACCGCATCGGCCCGCTGGACATGGAGCAGCAGGAAGGCCGGCGCATTGGGCGCGCCCGCCTGCCGCATCGGCGAGAGCGACTTCTGCCGCGCCGGATCGGTGCCGAAGGCCTGTTCGTAGGTTTCCTTCATCCGCGGCCCGGCCATGGTGAACTGGGTGGCCACGTCATAGGCCGCGCCGTCATTGGGCATCACCCCGTCGATGTCGGCAAAGCTAAGGCCAGCCTTCTTCAGATAGCGCTCGTCGGTCCCCACCAGCGCCACCAGATGCGCGCCCGCAGAGTGCCCGGTCAGCACCACCCGGGCACGATCAATGCCGAGCGCGTCGGCGCGTTTCAGCAGATGGGCGAGCGCGGCGGCGACGTCTGCGGCCTGCTCCTCGACCGTGTTCTTCGGCACCAGCCGGTAGTCGATGGAAGCGAAGGCGTAGCCCTGTTCGAGCATGTGAGCGGGCATCGCGCGGCCCGTCGCGTTGTTCTTGCTGCCGCGCTTCCACCCGCCGCCATGGACGAACAGGACGAGCGGCGCCTGCTTCGCGCCGTCGGGCACCCACAGGTCGATCCCCTGGAGGCTGTCCTTGCCGTAGGAGAGCGTCTGCGGCGGCGGGGCCTTGGCGCCCTCGGCCTCCGCACCCGCGCCTCCGCCAGCGCCCTGTTGGCGGCGCTGCTCCATCCGCGCGCGCAGCTCGCTGCGGCAGCCTTCGGAAAGCTGGCTCGCCTTCTCGGCGAGACAGGTGCGCATCTGGCTGCGGTCGGTTCCGCACAGCTTGACGATCTCGGCGCGGCACTCCTTCGGCAGGCGCTCGCCCCCGCCGGGGCGCTGCTGGGCGAGGATCGGGGTGGCGAGCGCGGCGAGCGCTGCGGCGGCGAGGACGAGCTTGGCGGGGGTGTTCATGAGCGGCATCCTTGTGGTTCCTGTGCCCCTCAACGCAGCCCGCTGCCAAACCCTTCGCGCGCCCTTGCTCTCCCACGCCCAAACGCCTAGGCCCCGCGCCGCCAAAAAGAACCGTCACCACCCGCAAAGGATAGCAATGGCCAACGTCACCGTGATCGGCGCCCAGTGGGGCGATGAGGGCAAGGGCAAGATCGTCGACTGGCTTGCCAGCCGCGCCGATGCCGTGGTGCGCTTTCAGGGCGGGCACAATGCCGGCCACACGCTGGTGATCGACGGCAAGACCTACAAGCTCTCGCTGCTGCCCTCGGGCATCGTCTCGGGCACGCTGTCGGTGATCGGCAATGGCGTGGTGCTCGATCCCTGGGCCCTGCGGGACGAGGTCGCCAAGGTCGAGGGGCAGGGCGTCAGCATCACCGACGACAATCTCGCCGTGGCCGACAACTGCCCGCTGATCCTGCCGCTCCACCGCGATCTCGACGGGCTGCGCGAGACGGCGGCGGGCAAGGGCAAGATCGGCACCACCGGACGCGGAATCGGCCCGGCTTACGAGGACAAGGTCGGCCGCCGCGCGATCCGCGTGTGTGACCTAGCACATCTCGACACGCTCGAGCCGCAGCTTGATCGCCTCTGCGCCCACCATGACGCGCTGCGCGCCGGTTTCGGCCAGCCTCCGGTCGACCGCGCCGCGCTGCTCGAGGAACTGCGCGAGATCGCGCCGTTCGTGCTCAGGTTCGCCCAGCCCGTCTGGAAGCGCCTCAAGAAAGTCCGCCGTGCGGGTGCCAAGATCCTGTTCGAGGGCGCACAGGGCGTGCTGCTCGATGTCGACCATGGGACCTATCCCTTCGTCACCTCGTCGAACACCGTGAGCGGCACGGCGGCTTCGGGCTCCGGCCTCGGCCCCAATTCGACCGGCTATGTGCTCGGCATCGTCAAGGCCTATAC
>NZ_JAMNXL010000050.1 GCF_023653175.1 Erythrobacter sp.
GTTCGAGGAAGCGCTGGAGATCGCCAAGGAAGACAAGGGTTTCTACAACGACACCGAGATGGCGGCTGAAGACTGGCAGGCGCTGGTGGCCGAATACAAGGGGATCGTCGCCGAGGAACTGGGCCGCGACTTCCCGCAGGATGTGACCGAGCAATTGTGGGGCGCGATCCGTGCGGTCTTCGACAGCTGGGATTCGGACCGCGCCAAGGTCTATCGCCGTCTGAACGACATCCCCGCCGACTGGGGCACCGCGGTCAACGTGCAGGCGATGGTGTTCGGCAACATGGGCGAGACCAGCGCCACCGGCGTCGCCTTCACCCGCGACCCCGCGACCGGCGAGCGCGCCTATTACGGCGAATACCTGATCAACGCTCAAGGCGAGGACGTGGTCGCCGGGATCCGCACCCCGCAATACCTCACCAAGGCCGCGCGCGATGCGGCAGGGGCCAAGCCGCTGTCGATGGAAGAGGCGCTTCCGCAAGCCTACGCCGAACTCGCCCGCGTGTTCGACCTGCTGGAACTTCACTACAAGGACATGCAGGACATTGAATTCACGGTGGAACGCGGCAAGCTGTGGATGCTCCAGACCCGCTCGGGCAAGCGTACGGCGAAGGCCGCGCTCAAGATGGCGGTCGACATGGTGGCCGAGGGCCTGATCGACGAGCGCGAGGCGGTGCGGCGGGTTGATCCGATGGCATTGGACCAGCTGCTCCACCCGACGCTCGATCCCAAGGCCGAGCGGCATGTGCTCACCACCGGGCTTCCAGCGTCCCCGGGAGCGGCGGCGGGCAAGATCGTGCTCGATGCCGACACCGCCGAGCAATGGGCGGGACGGGGCGAGAAGGTGATTCTGGTCCGGGTCGAAACCAGCCCGGAGGACATTCACGGGATGCACGCGGCGCAGGGCATTCTGACTGCGCGCGGCGGGATGACCAGCCACGCGGCGGTGGTGGCGCGAGGCATGGGGCGGCCCTGCGTGTCGGGGGCAGGGGCGGTCTCGATCGACCGTGCCACGCGGACGCTCAGGATCGGCACGACCGAGCTGAAGGAGGGGGATTCCATCACCCTCGACGGGGCGACCGGGCAGGTGATGCTCGGCATCGTGCCGACGGTGGAGCCGGAACTGGCGGGCGATTTCGGCGTGCTGATGGTGTGGGCCGACAAGCTGCGCCGGATGAAGGTGCGCACCAATGCCGAGACGCCCGGCGATTGCCGCATGGCGCGCCAGTTCGGCGCGGAAGGCATCGGGCTATGCCGCACCGAACACATGTTCTTCGAAGCCTCACGCATCAGCCTGGTGCGCCAGATGATCCTCGCCGATGACGAGGCGGGGCGTCGCCGCGCGCTGGAGAAGCTGCTGCCCGAACAGCGCGCCGATTTCACCGGCATCTTCGAGGTGATGGCAGGCCTGCCCTGCACGATCCGCTTGCTCGACCCGCCGCTGCATGAGTTCCTGCCGCATGCGGACGAGGAATTCGCCGAGCTGGCCGATGCGACCGGCCTGGGGGTCGATCACCTCAAGCGCCGCGCGGGCGAGCTTCATGAATTCAACCCGATGCTCGGCCACCGCGGGTGCCGTCTGGGGATCACCTTCCCCGAGATCTACGCCATGCAGGCGCGGGCGATCTTCGAGGCGGTGTGCGCGGTCAAGAACGCCAGCGGCGAGGCTCCGCTCCCCGAGATCATGATCCCGCTGGTGGCGACCAAGCGCGAACTCGCGATCCTCAAGGCACTGGTCGACAAGACCGCCGAGGAGGTCTTCGTCGAGACCGGCACGCGGGTCGATTACCTCGTCGGCACGATGATCGAGCTCCCGCGCGCCGCGCTGATGGCGGGCGAGATCGCCGAGGAAGGCGCGTTCTTCTCCTTCGGCACCAATGACCTCACGCAGACCACGCTGGGTGTCAGCCGGGACGATGCGGCGCGGTTCCTCAGCGTCTATGTCGACAAGGGCATCTTCCCGCGCGATCCCTTCGTCAGCCTCGATATCGAGGGCGTCGGCCAACTCGTCGAACTGGCGGCAGAGCGGGGCCGGGCGACGCGGCCCGACATCAAGCTCGGCATCTGCGGCGAGCATGGCGGCGACCCGGCGAGCATCGCCTTCTGCGAAAGCGTCGGGCTCGATTACGTCAGTGCCTCGCCCTACCGGGTGCCGATCGCGCGGCTCGCGGCAGCGCAGGCGGCGCTGAAGAAGGCCTAGGTTCCGGCGAGGGAGCGCCGCCCGGTGAGGGTTACGATCTCGAAACTCTCGGTCACCTTGCCATCGGCTTCAGCGTGCGCGGAAAAGGCGGCACGGGCGCGGGCAAGGGCGGCTTTGCCGAGCGGCGCGGCAGGCCGGGCGAGCGCATTGCCGAGGCCCTGGTCACGCAGATCGCTCACCAGCCTGTCGAGCGAGGCATAGCGCACCGCAAGGGTGTGGGTGTCGACCACCGGGTCCTTCCACCCGGCGCGCTGGAGCAGGCCGGGCGCGGCGCGGGCGTCGACCATGGGGTGGAGCCGTGCCGCAGGGCGATCGGGCTCGGCCGCCAGCATCGCTGCACGCAGCATCGGCAGGCTCTGGCCGCCTGTGAAGCTCGCGATCCCAAGGCCGCCGGGGGTGAGCGCGCTGCGCAGATGGATCAGCGCGCCGGGCAGGTCGTTGACCGCGTCAAGCTGGCCGAGAACGCCGATGAAGTCGAAGGGCCCGCCGGGAAGCGGTTCTGCGGGATTGGCGGTCAGGTCTGTCACCACCTCGGCACCGACTTGTTCAAGGTGCGCCGCGAGCGTCTCGGGCGCGCCGCCGACCAGCAGGGCGCGCGCCGGGGTGTGGCGCACGAAGGCGAGGCGCTCGATCATGTCCTCGGCCATGTCGTCGAGCAGGAAGCGCGCTGCATCGGGCACTGATCGCAGCCGCGCGGCCGAGCGCAGCGCACGGGCCACGCGGCGGGCTTCCGCAAAGATGGTGGGGACGGTTGGGGCATTCATGCCGCAGCGCCCTGCCGCGCTTGCCTACAGGTTGCAAGCCATGCGACACTGAGCGCCATGGCAGTGGTCGCTCAGCTTGCCCGGCATTTCGCTCCCGTGGTGGATTCCATCTATCCGCCGCGTTGCCCGTCGTGCGGGGCTGCGGTGGCGGCGCAGGCAGGGCTGTGCAGCGATTGCTGGAGCACGCTCGAGGTTCCGGAACTCGCAGAAGTCGCAGGCCATGCCGTGCCGGTCTATGCGGCAACCTATTACAACGAGACTTCGCGAAAGCTGGTCCTCGCCTACAAGCATGGCGGGCGGATCGCGCTGTCAGGCCTGCTGGCGCGGCTGATCGCGGCGCGGTTGCCCGAGCCCGTGGCCGGCCGGGCGCCTCCGCTGCTGGTGCCGGTGCCGCTCCACCGCTGGCGATTGTGGAGCCGGGGGTTCAACCAGGCGGCACTGCTGGCGCGCGCACTCGAACGCAACGACAAGGGCGAGGCGGCGGTGGCGGCGCTGGTGCGGTTCCGGCGCACGCCCAACCTGGGCGGGCTGGGTCGCGAAGCACGCGAACGGATGCTGACCGGTGCGATCCGCCTCGGGCCGGGCGCGGTGGCGCGGATCAGGGGGCGCGACGTGGTGCTGGTCGACGACGTGCTCACCAGCGGAGCGACAAGCCGCGCCTGTCTGGCCGCAATTTCCGCAGCGGCGCCTTCGAGCATCGCGGTGGCCTGCTTTGCGCGGGTGGAAGAGGATCGCAAGCGCCCGCATCCGTAAGCCGCGCGAGCCCGTAAAACACATAACGCCCGGGGTCTTTCGACCCCGGGCGCCACGTGACGAAACGGTGCGGATCCGCTCTTGCGAGCCGAGGCAGCGACCCCCTAACTTCGCTGCCTGGATCCAATCCCAATCGTTCAACCGATCGCGCTGGCACCCCGCTGCCAGATCTGCGGTCCGGTCACCCCCTGAACTTGGCACCGGGCGGTGCCATGTGTTCGGTGGAGAACCCCTTGCGAAGGCTCCGAGGGCTTTCTTCCACCGAGTTGCCCAACGCGGAAGACGAAAGCGTGGCTCACATGATTTTTTGTCACCTGCTGTTGTCTGCTTGCAACAATCCTTGCATGAGCCGCCTTCCGGCTTGCATGGAGTTGCTTTCGTGACCGACTTCGTCCTCACCCCAGAAGAGCGCGAGAAGGGCCTTGTCTTTGCGCCGAAATTCGATGCGGCAGGGTTGCTGACCGCAGTCGTGGTCGACGCTGCGGACGGCGCCGTGCTGGTGGTCGCGCACATGAACGCCGAAGCGCTCGCGAAAACGCTCGCCACCGGCAAGGTGCACTTCTGGTCGCGTTCCCGCGGGGCCCTGTGGATGAAGGGCGAGACTTCGGGGAATTATCTCGCTGTGGAGACGGTGCTGACCGACTGCGATCAGGACGCGTTGCTGATTCGCGCCACGCCGGCCGGCCCCACCTGCCACACCGGCGCGCGCGCGTGCTTCTATCGAGAGGTTGTCGCGGAAGATGGCGGGGTGGTGTTGCGCTGCATCGATACTTGACGCTCACGTAAACGTAAGGTAGAGCGCGGGCATGGCTACCGCTCCCGCTCATCCCGCCGCCGTAGATCCCGCCGCCGAGCCGCGCCGCAACGGCGCGCATCTTGACCGACCGGATGTCCACGAGCGCGAACATTTCACCATCTCCGACCTCACCTCGGAATTCGGCTGCACCGCGCGCGCACTGCGCTTCTACGAGGACGAGGGGCTGATCAACCCGGCGCGCGTCGGCCTGACCCGCGTCTATTCCAAGCGCGACCGCGCACGACTCGCATGGATCATGCGCGCCAAGAACGTGGGCTTCTCGCTCACCGAAATCCGCGAGATGATCGACCTCTACGATCTCGACGACGGCCGCGTCGAACAGCGCCGCGTCACGATCGAGAAATGCCGCACGCACATCGCCAAGCTGAAAGAGCAGCGCGATGACATCGACAGTTCGATCAAGGAACTGACCGACTTCGTGGCCGAAATCGAAAAGCTCGACCTGCGCTGATGCGCTAGGCCCAACCCTGCTTAAACACGTCTGCTCACCAGAGGGATCTTCAGATGCCGACCTATACCGCGCCCACCCGCGACACGCGTTTCATCGTCAACGAAGTGCTCGACCTTGCCAGCTACGGCAATCTGCCCGGCTTCGAGAACGCCACCCCCGACATGATCGAGACGGTCATCAACGAGGCCGGCAAGTTCTGTGCCGAGGTGCTCGCGCCGGTCAACCAGGCGGGTGACGAGCATGGTTGCACCCGTCACGAGGACGGCAGCGTAACCACCCCTCCGGGCTTCAAGGAAGCCTATCAGGCCTATGTGACAAGCGGTTGGGGCACGCTCGCCCAGCCCGAGGAGTTCGGCGGGCAGGGGCTCCCCCACGTGCTCGGCTTCGTGCTCGAGGAATACACCGGCACCGCCAATCAGGCCTTCGCCATGTATCCTGGCCTCACCGCCGGCGCGATCTCGGCGATCACGGCCAAGGGTTCGGACGAGCAGAAGGCGCTCTATCTCCCCAAGATGATCTCGGGCGAATGGTCGGGCACCATGAACCTCACCGAGCCCCACTGCGGCACCGATCTCGGCATGATCCGCACCAAGGCCGTGCCCAATGGCGATGGCACCTATGCGATCACCGGCACCAAGATCTTCATCTCGGCCGGCGAGCATGACCTTACCAGCAACATCATCCACCTGGTGCTGGCCAAGACCCCGGGTGCGCCCGACAGCACCAAGGGCATTTCGCTGTTCATCGTGCCCAAGTTCATCCTCGACGAGAACGGCGAGCCGGCCGCGCGCAACGGCGTCACCTGCGGTTCGATCGAGAAGAAGATGGGCATCCACGGCAACGCCACCTGCCTGCTCAACTACGACGGCGCGACCGGCTACCTCGTGGGCGAGGAGAACAAGGGGCTGGCCGCGATGTTCATCATGATGAACGCCGCGCGTCTCGGCGTCGGCATCCAGGGCTATGCCCAGGCCGAGGTCGCCTATCAGAACGCGGTGACCTATGCGCTCGACCGGCGTCAGGGCCGCGCGCTGACCGGCCCCGCCGATCCGGCGGCCAAGGCCGATCCGATCTTCGTTCACCCCGACGTGCGCCGCATGCTGATGGACGCCAAGGTGTTCACCGAATCGATGCGCGCGCTGTGCCTGTGGGGCGCCCTTCAGGTCGATCTGACCCACAAGGCGCAGACACCCGAGGAGCGCGAGCAGGCCGATCTGCTGATCGGGCTGATGACCCCGGTGATCAAGGGCTACGGCACCGACAAGGGCTATGACATTGCCAACAACATGCAGCAGGTGTTCGGCGGCCACGGCTATGTGCGCGAGTGGGGTATGGAGCAGTTCGTGCGCGATAGCCGCATCGCGATGATCTACGAAGGCGCCAACGGCGTGCAGGCGATGGACCTGTGCGGGCGCAAGCTTGCGTCCAACGGCGGCAAGGCGATCCAGGCCTTCTTTGCGATGATCGACGAGGAAATCGCCGCCGCCAAGCAGGTCGCAGAACTCGCCTCGGTTGCCGAGCGCCTCGAAAAGGCGCTGGGCGAGCAGAAGGCGGCGACCATGTGGTTCATGCAGAACGCGATGGCCAATCCCAACCATCTCGGCGCGGGCGCGCATCACTACATGCACATCATGGGCATCGTGACGCTCGGCTTCTTCTGGCTGAAGATGGCCAAGGTGGCGCTCGCCAAGCTGGCCGAGGGCGCGGATGACAAGGCGTTCTACGAGGCCAAGCTAGTCTCGGCCAATTACTATGCAGAGCGCTTCCTCCCCGATGCAGGCGCGCTGCGCCGCAAGCTGGAGGCGGGCAGCGAATACATGATGAAGCTCCCGGCCGAGGCCTTCGCGACCGCCGCGTAGGCCCGCTGGCCCTCATTTCCGGCACAATCGAGGGGCCGCCATGTTGCCGCAAGGCGGCCCCTGTGCTTTGTGGCCAGCGCAAGAGGAGCATGGGCATGTCGATGCGGCGGTGGTTTCTGGCCTTGGTCGCCGTGGTGATGCTCGGCGCCCCGGCCGTTCCCGCAGGCGCGACCGGACAGGCCGGGCGCTTCGTCTTCACCGGATGGGACGGCCCGCCGCTCCCCGTCTTTTACCAGCTGCCCGAGACGGTCACGGCCGACACGCGGATCGTCTTTGTCATGCACGGCGTCAACCGCGACGCCGACCGCTACCGCGACGAATGGGCGGCGCATGCCAAGCTCTTCGGGTTCATCGTCATCGCCCCGCAATTCGCCGCCACCGATTTCCCTGGATCGCTCGGCTACAACACCGGCTATTTCACCGAGGACAACGGCTCCGCGCGCCCGCGCAGCCGCTGGTCTTTCGCGGCGATCGAGCCGCTGTTCGACGAAGTGCGCCAGCGCTTCGGCACGCAGGTCGAGCGCTATTCGATCTACGGCCATTCCGCCGGCGCGCAATTCGTCCATCGCTACGTCCTGTTCATGCCCGAGGCGCGGATCGAGCGGGCCATCACCGCCAATGCCGGGTGGTACACCATGCCCGCCCTTGACACAGCCTTTCCCTACGGCCTCGGCACAACGCCAATCGGTGACGATGGTCTCGCGGCCGCGCTCGGCAAGCCGCTGACGGTGCTGCTCGGCACGGCGGACACCGACCGCGCCGATCCCGATCTGCGCAAGACTCCCGAGGCCGACGCGCAGGGCCCGCACCGCTACGCCCGCGGCCAGGCTTTCTTCGCGCGCGGCGAACAGGCGGCCGCATCGCTGGGGGTGCCTTTCGCATGGCGGCTCGAGCGGGTGCCGGGAGTCGCGCACAGCAACGCCGGCATGGCCGAAGCCGCCGCCGCGCTGATCGCCGGGCGCTGAGGCCTACTTCGCTGCCTCCTCTGCAAGCGCGTAGAGGTAATCGACATAGGCCATCGTCGCCTGATCGAGCCCGTAGACCTTGGGGTCGGTGCTCGTGATCAGGAACCACTCGTTGGGCGCATGCGCCCCGCCGCCCCGGCCCAAGCCGAATTGCGAGGCGGGCAGGTTCAGCGGCGGGCCGTTGAAGACAACCCCCGGCCAGCTCCCGGCATTGCGCGGGCGAATGGTGTAGGGAATTCCCTGGCTCTCGAAGAGCTTCTTCTGCGCGCGGATCAGCGCCGAATGTTCGGCGGTCTCGTTGGGGCCATAGCCGCCCGAGATGGTCACGCGCACATCGTCGAACCCGCGCTTGGCGAGGTGGGCCTGCAATTTGCTCACCGCCTCGGCCCTGGTCATGTTGGGGACGAGGCGGAACTCGAGCTTCGCTTCGGCGCGGGCCGGGAGCACGGTCTTGCCGCCTTCACCAGTGTAGCCGGAAACGAGGCCCTGGATGTTGACGGTCGGCTGCGAATAGAACCGCTCGAGGCTGGTGCGGTAATCTTCGTCGCCGATCCAGCGTCCGACGCCGAGCAGCGCCTTCTCGCCCGGTTCAGCGCCGGGCTTGATGCTCTCGGCGATCAGCTCGCGCTGGCGCGCGGTCAGGGGCTGGACGTTCTCGAACCAGCCGTCGATCGCGGGCGTGTGGCCGTCATCGGCGACGAGGGTATCGAGCGCCTTGACCAGTCGCCACGCCGGGCTCTCGATCCGGGCGTAGTTCGAGGAGTGGATATCGGTCTTGGGATATTTGTCCGAAGTCTCGCCGCCCACTACCAGCTGGAACTCGACCGCGCCCTTGGCCCCCAGCGTGATCCCCGCGCTGCCGTCGCGGTTCTGGTTGGCCGAGGGGATGAACACCCCGATCGCCTTCGCCAGCGCCGCCTGCACCTCGGGCACGGCGACGACCTGATCGAAGTGGGTCGAGGCGACCTCCTCCTCGCCCTCGGCGACCAGCACGAGGTTGACGGGGAGCCTTTGCCCGCTCGCCCGGATCGCCTTGATCGCGGCAAGGAAGGCCATTTCCGGCCCCTTCTGGTTGACGACGCCCCGCCCGACGATCGCGGTGCCCTCGCCCGGGCGGTCGACCAGCGTCGCCTCGAGCGGCGCGGTGCTCCATTCGGCCGGGTCGAACTGCTTGACGTCATACATGAAGTAGATGCCGACCGTGGTCTTGGCGCCTGCATCGAGCGTCGCGAAGACCGCAGGCACGCCGTCGGTGGGAATGATCTTGGCCTGCTGGAACCCGGCATCGAGCGCCAGCTTGCGCATATATTCCGCGCCCTCGGGCGTGCCGCGCTTTTCGGCGGCGATGGTGGGGAGCGCGACCCAGTCCTGCAGGGCCTTGACCGTGGCGTCATGCTGCGCGGCAATTGTGGCCGCGATCTTCTCGCGGTCCGGCGTTTCGGCTGCAAGCGGCGCCCCCGCCAGTGCGATAACCGCGCCCAACGTCCATCCCGCCAAAGCTCGATTCATGTGCCTGTCTCCCCTGCCTGAGAGGCAAGGGGTATCAGGCGCGCGGGCGAGCGCAACGGCTTTGTCGGTGGCGTCAGGTCGATCAGCCGGGTGTCCGGTCAGTCCTGGGCGATCGGATAGGAGCCGACGAGCTGCACATAGTGCACCCGCTGGTCACGCGCGACCAGCATCTCGAACTGCGAGAAACGTCCGGGCAGCAGAGCGCAGGCATCGGGATCGACCTGCGGCCCGATTGGCCCCACATGGACCGGCAGAACCTCGGTCACGCGGTAACGGTTGACCCTGTCGATGTCGGGCTTCCACGCTTTGAGCACCGCGAGATATTCGCGCGCCTCGCTGACCGAGTCGATCCGGTCGAAGGTGCCGAACCCGCCGAGCTGGTCATCCTTCTGGCCCTTGCTCATCGCCATATTGAAGACCGTGCCGACCGGCAGAATCGCGATCGGGGGCTGGAACCAGTCGGGCCAGGGCGGGGTCTGGGTGACCAGCTGGGTGTAGGCGGTCTGGCGGTTCTTGAGGTTCTCGCTGTCGCGCTGCTGCGGGTCTGGGTTCTGACTGGTGTCGTAGCGCCAGCCAAAGGCCTCGTTCCATGCCTTGCCCGGCACGCTGTCGAGACTGCCGGCATTGCATGGCTCCGCCGCCATGGCCTGTCCGCAAAGTCCCAGCATAGCGCTCAGAACAACGACGGTAAGCTGCCCGAATGCCCGCATGATTTCCCCCTGCTTCACCCCGGCGCGAAAAATCGCACAGATACAGGCAAATGGGAAGGGGCAAGCGAGCGGAGGCGGTGCCGGGCGCGGCGGCGCTGGGCTATTCGAGCATGCCCATCATGCGCTGCGAGCCCGATTTGATCTTGAGGCTCTTGGAGCTTGCCGCAGCAGGGCGTTCCCACTGGCTGGCCGAGCGCGCCGAGACAACGCGCGGGCGGCCGGGTGCATGGCTGGCGGTAGGGGCTGGGGTCGGGCGCTGCGGCGCCGGTGCTGCCTGGGGCGCGGCGCGCGGCGGCGGTGCCGGTTCGGGTTCGGGTTCGGCTTCGTGAACGAAAGCTTCGGGTTCCGGCTCGGGTTCCGGTGCAGGGGCAGGCGGCAGCGGCAGAGGTGCGACGGCTTCCGGCTCCGGAGCGGGAGCTTCAGCAACCGTTGCCACAACCGGTTCAGGCGCAGGTGCAGGCAAAGGTGGCGGGGTGGCGACCGGTGCGACGGGGGTCGGCGCAGCGGGGGCCTCGGCAGAGGCCTGCCCGAGCCCCACCAGAATCTTTTCGGCCACCTCCTCAATCGAGCCCACCACCAGCAGCGGCTGCCCGCCAACGATGCCGACGCTCGTCTGCCCGTTCTCGGCGGTGCGCAGCCACGCCACGTTCGAGGCCACGACGAGGTAATTGCCCCCGCGCGATTCGAGCTTGATGAACTTCATGGGCAGCGCTTCCCGAGCAGAGACCTGATTGCACCGGCAATCGCCCCAGAGGGTTACGCGCTCAGGGTTAAGAAATGGGTTATCGTGACTGCGGTGCGACGACGTCGATCAGGCTTATCAGCGCGCCCCAAGACTGGCTGTCGGCGAGCAGGTGACAGGCAGAATTGAACGGGCCTGCGGGAGTGTCAGCGCGGTCTCGCCGTCGGCGTAGTTGATGCGTTCGAATCGCATCACTCCACCGGCAGGAAATCGGGAACCGACAGGTACCGCTCCCCGGTATCGTAATTGAACCCGAGCACCCGCGTGCCGGGCGGCAGATCGGCGAGCTTGCTGGCGATCGCCGCCAGCGTCGCGCCGCTCGAGATGCCGACCAGCATCCCTTCCTCGCGCGCGGCGCGGCGGGCCATGTCCTTGGCCTCGTCGGCATCGACGGGAATTGCCCCGTCGATCGCGTTCGTGTGGAGGTTGCCCGGAATGAAGCCAGCGCCGATGCCCTGGATCGGGTGCGGGCCGGGCTGGCCGCCATTGATCACGGGCGAGAGCGCAGGCTCGACGCCATACGCCTTCATGGCAGGCCAGTGCTTCTTCAGCTCCTCGGCGCAGCCCGTCAGGTGCCCGCCCGTGCCGACGCCGGTGATCATCACGTCGACCGGCGTCGCGGCGAAGTCGGCGAGGATTTCCTGCGCGGTGGTGCGGGCGTGGACCGCGACGTTCGCCGGATTGTCGAACTGGCTCGGCATCCATGCGCCCGGGGTTTGGGAGACCAGCTCCATCGCCCGCTCGATCGCGCCCTTCATGCCCTTCTCGCGCGGGGTGAGATCAAAGCTCGCGCCGTAGGCGAGCATCAGGCGGCGGCGCTCGACCGACATCGATTCGGGCATGACCAGCACCAGGCGGTAACCCTTGACTGCGGCGACCATCGCAAGGCCGATCCCGGTGTTGCCCGAGGTCGGCTCGACAATCGTGCCGCCCGGCTTCAAGGCGCCGCGCGCCTCTGCGTCCTCGACCATCGCGAGCGCAATGCGATCCTTGATCGACCCGCCGGGGTTGGCCCGCTCGGACTTCACCCACACCTCGTGATCTGGGAACAGCCGCGCCATGCGGATATGCGGGGTGGCGCCGATGGTGGCGAGAATGCTGTCAGCCTTCATGTCGATACCTCTCGTTTGAGCTCTTGCGGCTCGAAGCTGCGGGCGCGGCGCAACTCGGGAAAGTACCACGCCCATACCAATGTCACGAGTATCGCACCCGCGCCGCCGAATACAACCGCGCCGACCGCGCCGAAGAACGCTGCGGCGAGCCCCGACTGCATCTCGCCGAGTTCGTTCGAGGCGGAGATGGCAAGGCCCGAGATCGAGGACACCCGCCCGCGCTTGTCATCGGGGGTGAAGAGCTGCACCAGCGAGCTGCGGATGAACACCGAGACCATGTCGACCGCGCCCATCATCGCGAGGATCGCCAGCGACAGGATGAAATGGCGTGAGAACGCGAACACGATCGTCAGCGCCCCGAAAGCGGCGACCGCCCACAGCATCTTCACCCCGACCTCGCGCTGGAGCGGGCGGAACGACAGCCCCAGCGCAACGCTCGCCGCGCCCAGAGCCGGGGCGGCGCGCATCAGGCCGAGCCCCTCGGGGCCGACGAACAGAATGTCGCGCGCGAAGACTGGCAGCAGCGCGGTGGCGCCCGCCAGCAGCACCGCGAACAGATCGAGCGTGATGCACCCCAGCAGGAACCGCTCGCGCCAGACATAGACCATGCCTTCGGTGATCTGCTTCAACGGTTTCAGTCGCGGCCCGTCCTGCTTGGCGCGCACCGGGCGCACGGTGAGGATCAGCAGCATCGAGCAGCCGAGCAGCGCGGCCGACAGGGCATGGGGCAGCCACTCGGCACCGGCAAAGATCAACCCGCCCACCGCCGGACCGGCAACGCTCGCGGTCTGCCAGGCGATCGAGGAGAGCGCGATCGCGCGCGGCAGCAGGGCAGGGGGAACGATGTTGGGCGCGATGGCGCTCATCGAGGGGCCGAGGAACACCCGCGCCGCACCGTGCGCGGCGGCGAGGGTGAAGAGAATCGGCAGGCTCAAGGCATCGGCCCAGGTCGTCAGCGCCAGCACGACTGCCACGAGGCCGTCGATCCCGTTGGCGAAGGCCGCGACATGGCGGCGGTCAAAGCGGTCCGCGGCGAGCCCCGCGACCGGCGTCAGCAGGAACAGCGGCACGAATTGCGCCAGCCCCAGCAACCCCAATTGGAACGAGGCTTCGGCGACGCTCATCCCGTAGTCGTCGCGCGCTGTCGCGTAGAGCTGGTAGCCGAGCAGCACCACCATCGACATGGTCGCAAACACGCCCATGAAGCGCGCCAGCCAATAGCGCCGGTAATCGCCGATCTGGAGCGGGGAGGCAGGGCCAGAGGTGGGGGCGGTCACAGCGTCGGTCACGGCTGCGCCATGGCAGGGCAAGCGCGCGCTGCCAAGCAGGCGAAACTTGTGCGCCCCTGACTTTAAGTTGCGTCAGCGCGAGCGGCGCAGGCGCGGGTTGGGCTGGAGCTGGTCGATGATCGCGACGAAATCGTCGAGCCGGATGATCCGCTCGAACTGGAAGCCGGCGCGGTTGTCGCGGGTCCAGATCACATAGGCCTCGATCCGCCCGACGACAGGCAGGCGGATGATGATGCGGTCGCCGCGGTGGAGCTGCCCACCATTGTCGACCATGAAGCCGTGGGCGGAGAGATTGCAGACATGCAGGTGCAGGTCGCCGTGCACGAAATGCTCGACGATCGCCGGAAAGTCGACCGGGTGACGCGCCGCACGGCGCAAGTCGGTTACGCTGAGATTAGCTCCACCTGCCACGTAGCGCGATCCTTCCCTCCGTCTGGGTCACAGGACGATTGAAATGCCGCAGAAAGCCTGACAATTGGTAAAGGTAACGCGAAGCCCTGGCGGATGACGCCTAGCGGGTCACCAGCGCATGGCGCTTCTTGCCGAGGCTGAGGCGCAGCGCCTGCCCCTCGTCCGGCACAACAAGCTGGGCGGGATCGCTGACCGTCTCACCCTCGAGCTTGACCGCGCCTTCTGCGAGCTTGCGCTTGGCCTCGCCGCCCGAGGCAGTGAGGCCGAGTTCGGTGAGAAGTGCGGCAAGGCGCATGCCCTCCGGGCCCGTCGCGATGCTCGGCAGGTCCTCGCCAGCGCCGCTGCCGGCAAAGGTCTCGCGCGCGGTGGCTTCGGCGCGGGTCGCGGCATTCTCGCCGCGCACGAGCTTTGTGACCTCGTTGGCGAGGATCGCCTTGGCAGCGTTTATTTCGGCACCTTCAAGCGCTTCGAGGCGGTTGATCTCGTCCAGTGGCAAGTCGGTGAACAAGCGCAAGAACTTGCCCACGTCGGCATCGTCGACATTGCGCCAGTATTGCCAGAAGTCATAGGCCGGAAGCTGGTCTTCGTTGAGCCACACCGCGCCCGCCGCGGTCTTGCCCATCTTCGCACCGCTCGCTGTGGTGAGCAGCGGCGTGGTGAGGCCGAACAGCTCGGCCCCGTCCATCCGCCGGCCAAGCTCGATCCCGTTGACGATATTGCCCCACTGATCGGAGCCGCCCATTTGCAGGCGCACGCCAAGTTCCTTTGACAAGTGCCTGAAATCATACCCTTGCAGGATCATGTAGTTGAATTCAAGGAAGGTCATTGGCTGCTCGCGCTCGAGCCTGAGCTTGACCGAATCGAAGGTCAGCATGCGGTTCACGGTGAAGTGCGTGCCGACTTCCTGCAGCAGCTGGATATAGCCGAGCTGACCGAGCCAATCATGGTTATTGACCATCACCGCATCGGTCGGACCATCGCCGAATTTCAGCAGCTTGTCGAAGACCGTGAAGATCGATCGGACGTTCACCTCGATCGTGTCGTCGGTGAGCATCTTGCGGCTCTCGTCACGCCCTGTGGGGTCACCGATGCGGGTGGTGCCGCCACCCATCAGCACGATCGGCTTGTGCCCTGTCTGCTGAAGGCGCCGGAGCATCATGATCTGAACGAGGCTGCCGATGTGCAAGCTCGGCGCAGTCGCGTCGAACCCGATATATCCAGGCACCACCTGCTTGCACGCGAGGGCATCAAGTCCCGCCGCGTCGGTCATCTGGTGGACGTATCCCCGCTCGTCGAGCAGGCGCAGGAGGCTGGATTCGTAGGTGCTCATGGCGGGCGGCCCTAACAGGCAGGGCGCGCGACGGGAAGTGGCTTGCCGGAGACAGGCGGCACAGGCACACAGGCGCGATGCAACCGCTGATGCTCCATGTCGCCTGCGATCTCGGCCCGGTCCGCGCCGTTACCGCCTCGGTCACCGCCACCGCCCAGGGTTGCGAGGCGGAGTTCCGGCTCGACGGGGACGTGCAACGGATCGTCATCCCCCCCGCGACGACCCCTGCACGACATGACAACCTGTGGCAGACGACCTGTTTCGAGATCTTCTGGCAGCCGCTTGGCGGGAAGGCCTATCGCGAGTTCAACCTCTCGCCCTCGGGCCAGTGGGCGGCTTACGACTTCGATTCCTTCCGCGAAGGGATGCGCGATGCGCCGGTCGCGGCCGTCGCCATTGCCTGCTCGCATGACCAGGCGGGGCTGGTGCTGCGCGCCAGCATCGCCGCCGATCTACCTGCGCCGGCGCAGGTCGCGCTCAATGCGGTGGTCGAACATGCCGACGGCGCCAAGCAATACTGGGCGCTCGCCTTTCCGCCCGGCAAGCCCGAATTCCACTCCGAGGCCAACCGCGCGCTGATCGTCGAGCGGCAAAGTGATTTCGAGTGAAATGGACGATTTCACGGCTCGGAAATCACGGCAAAGCAAAAACTAGCGCGCGGGCGCTCCGGTGAGGAAGGGCCGGTTCAGCTGCACGATCTTGGCGTTGAGCACGAAGGCGAAGCTCACCCAGATGAAATAGGGCAGGTTGAGCCAGCCCGCGAAACGGTTGCCCACAAGGCGCGGCAGCACCACCATCAGCCCCACCACCGAAAGCCACAGGAAGACATTCTCGGCCAGGGCCCAGTCGGGGCGCTTGAGCTTGAAGAATAGCGGCGACCACAGGAAATGCAGCACGAAATTAGTGGTGAACAGTGCCCACACCCCCATCCGCGCCTCGGGCGAGGGGGCCTGGGTGAGGCCGATATAGAAGCTCCACCCGGCAAGGCCGAGGATGATCGTCCAGGCCGGGCCGAACAGCCAGTCGGGCGGCTGCCACGGCGGCTTGCGCAAGTCGCGATACCACTGGCCGATCTCGGTCAGCGCACCGCCCGCGCCGCCAAGGATGATCGCCCAACCGGCGGCGATGGCAACGGGGGTCCAGTCAATGTCCATGACGCTCTAACTGGCACAGGGCGGGCAATGTTCCCAGCACTTCCGCCAAAGGACATCCCAAGCATTGCCTTTGCGCCGCTGCTGTTCCATCGCTTGGCGCATGAAGAACGGCATCGACCGGCTGCTCGCCGACCCCGAACTCCTCGGCCTACTCAAGGGCCGCCGCGTGGCACTGGTGGCGCATCCGGCAAGCGTGACGTCAGACCTCACCCATAGCCTTGACGCGCTGATTGCGGCCGGGGTGAACGTGAACAGCGCCTTCGGACCGCAGCACGGGCTCAAAGGCGACAAGCAGGACAACATGGTCGAGACCGCGGACGAGATGGATCCGCGCTACGGCATTCCGATCTTCTCGCTCTATGGCGAGGTGCGTCGACCGACAGGGCAGATGATGTCGAGCGCGGACGTGTTCCTGTTCGACCTGCAGGATCTGGGCTGCCGGATCTACACCTTCGTCACCACGCTTCTGTATCTGCTCGAGGAAGCAGCCAAGGGAGGCAAGGAGGTGTGGGTGCTCGACCGGCCCAATCCCGCCGGCCGCCCGGTCGAGGGCACGCTGCTGGTGCCTGGACAGGAAAGCTTCGTCGGCGCCGCCCCGATGCCGATGCGCCACGGCCTCACTATGGGGGAGATGGGCCACTGGTTCATCGAACATTTCGGTCTCGACGTCGCCTACAAGGTGGTGGCGATGGAGGGCTGGCGTCCGGATGACGCTGACGGCTTCGGGTGGCCGGCGTCACGCCTGTGGATCAATCCCTCGCCCAATGCCGCCAACCTCAACATGGCGCGCTGCTATGCCGGGACGGTGATGCTGGAGGGCACAAGCCTGTCCGAGGGGCGCGGCACCACGCGCCCGCTCGAAGTGCTGTTCGGCGCGCCGGACATTGACGCGGGCGGGGTGCTCAAGGTGATGAACAAGCTCGCGCCGGACTGGCTGGCGGGCTGTGCGATCCGCGAATGCTGGTTCGAGCCCACTTTCCACAAACACTCAGGAACGCTCTGCAACGCATTGATGATTCATGCGGAGGGCGGGTTCTACACTCACGACAGCTTCAAGCCCTGGCGCATGCAGGCGCTCGCCTTCAAGGCGATCCGCCTGCTCTATCCCGATTACCCGCTGTGGCGCGATTTCCCTTATGAATACGAGCTTTCCCGCCTCGCCATCGACGTGATCAACGGCGGGCCTTCCCTGCGCGAATGGGTCGATGACCCCGCCGCCCGCCCGGCCGATCTTGACGCCATGACGTCACACGACGAGGCCGCCTGGGTTGCCGAAGTGCGCGGCCACCTGCTGTACTGACGTCACGCAAGGCAGGGACGGATCGACCTATGGACACCAGCGCATTCAACTTCGCCGCCCTGCTGGCACCGTTCGACGAACAGTGCTTTCGGGACGAATATTACGGCCGCAAGGTTCTGCATGTCCCGCGCGCCAGCCTATCTGGACGGGGTTTCGACAAGGCCGGACTGATGAGCCCTGCCCGCCTCTCCGAACTCCTTGCCGAACCGGCGCGTTGGGCCGAGAGCGCGATCAAGCTCGTCATCAACGGGCGAGGGGTCGATCCGGCGCATTACACGGTGTCGCGCGAATTCGCGAAAGGAGCGGGCACGCGCCCCGACCCGGCGCTGGTCGAGACCCTGATGGCCGTCGGCGCGAGCCTCGTCATCGACGGGCTCGAGGATCAGAGCCACGCTCTCAGGCACATGTGCCGCGTGCTCGGCGAGCAATTCGGGGCCAAGGCCACCGTCAATCTCTACGCCTCGCGGCGCGGGGTGCAGGCCTTCTCGAGCCATTGCGATCCGCACGAGGTCTTCGCCGTGCATTGCGAGGGCGAGAAGGTGTGGCGCATCTACGAGAACGCCGAGGACGCTCCTGTCGAGGCGACGCTGGTGCGCGACGCCGACCATATCGCACGCGCCAAGGGACAGGTGGCGATGGAGATCACCATGCGCCCCGGCGACCTGCTATACATCCCGCGCGGCCGCTATCACGACGCGCTGGCGTCAAGCGAGACTTCGCTGCACCTGACCTTCGGGGTGCAGCCGCTCTACGGCGTCGCGGTACTTGACCTGCTGCGCGAGATAGCGCTCGAGGACCGCACGATGCGCGAATACCTTCCCCCTGCGCGCGAGGGCGAGGCGCTCCGTCGGCAGCTCGGCGCGATTGCCGCGAGGCTGGGCGCAATGGTCGACACGCCGGGAATGCTTGAGGACATCGCGGTGCGCCAGCGCACGCTCGCCTCGCCGGTGCCCGCACCGCAATCCGCCGCGTCGTCCGAGGTGTTCGTGCGCACGCAGCTGCCCTGCGGGGTCGAGCAGCCGCTGACCGGATCGGTGCTGACCATCGGCACGCAGCGCTTGCCGGCGGGCCTCGTCAGCGACGCTGCGCGCTGGGCCTTTGCGCAGGCGAGCTTCACGTGGCCGCAATTCGCCGCGCGCTTCTGCCATCACCCGCCTGCCGAACTTGAGGCCTTCCTTGCCACGGCCATCGCGCAAGGCGCCTTCGAGAGCAGGCCGATGGCATGAGCAGCGAGGTCGCAGCAGCGCGGGCGCAGGGCACTTCCGGGGTCAGGCTGACCTTGTGGGTCCTGCTCACCGTCTATGTCTTCAATTTCATCGACCGCCAGATCGTCAACATCCTCGCCGAGCCAATCGCGCGCGATCTCGACCTCTCCGACACCCAGATCGGGCTGATGACGGGGCTGGCCTTTGCGTTGTTCTACACCGTACTCGGCATTCCCATCGCCCGTTTTGCCGATCGCGAGACGACGAGCCGTCCGAGGCTGATCGCGACCGCGCTCGCCCTGTGGTCGGCGATGACCGCGCTGTGCGGCGTGGCGCAGAATTTCTGGCAGCTGCTGCTCGCGCGCGTGGGCGTGGGCGTGGGCGAGGCCGGGTGCACGCCGCCTGCGCATTCACTCATCAGCGACATGGTTCCGCCCGAAAGGCGCGCCTCGGCGCTGGCCTTCTACTCGCTCGGCATTCCAGTCGGATCGCTTCTTGGCATGGTGATCGGCGGGCTGCTCGCCGATTATCTCGGGTGGCGCGAGGCCTTCGTGGTGGTGGGACTTCCCGGCGTCGTGCTGGCGCTGGTGGTGTGGTTCGTCCTCAAGGACCCGCGCCGCTCTGACGCCGCTGCGGTGCTGCGGGCGAAGAGCCAGGCGCCTGCGCTGCCATTGGGTCAGGCGGTCGCCGAAGTCATGCGCTCGCGCGCCTTCGTGCTGCTGGTGATCGCGGGCTCGGCGGCGTCATTCCTGTCTTACGGCAAGACCACCTGGACCACGATCTTCTTCCAGCGCACCCATGAGCTTTCGGCGGGGCAGGTGGGGCTGTGGTTCGGGATCATCGGCGGGGTGGGGGGCATTCTGGGCACGTGGCTCGGTGGCTACCTTGCCGACCGCTTCGGCGCGACCAACCGCCTCCATGTGCTGAGTGCGCCCGCGATCGGCATGGCGCTCGCGGTGCCGATCGCGATCGCTGCCTATCAGGCGCCGAGCTGGCCGCTGGCCCTTGCGCTGATCTTCGTGCCGCAGGTGTTCAATTCGCTCTATTACGGCCCCTGCTACTCCGCCGCGCAGGGCCTCGTGCCGATGCGCGCGCGAGCGATTGCGGCGGCGAGCCTGCTGTTCTTCCAGAACCTCATCGGGCTGGGGCTGGGGCCCTTGTTCTTCGGGATGCTGTCCGACTGGCTCCAGCCGACCTACGGCGCCGACTCGGTGCGCTATGTGCTCTATGGGGCGGCGGTGCTGGGACTGGTGCCAGCGTTCTTCTTCTGGCGGTGCAGCCTGCATCTTGACCGCGAGCTGGACCAGAAGGGCTAATCCGGCGCGCGGACCGGCTGCACCA
>NZ_JAMNXL010000051.1 GCF_023653175.1 Erythrobacter sp.
ACGGAGCCGCTCGGCGGTCGCGGCCACAAACGCGGGCGCATCCTCGCGCCGCAGGTGATCCCACAGGCGCTGCCTCGGCAGGCGCGGGACGTGGGCGAGGAGGTCGTCCTGGGTCCAGCCGATGAGAGGCGAGGCCAGCAGGTTCGCCAGACTGAGGTCGTCCTGCGGCTGGGCTGCAAACCTGAGCGCCGCCAGCACGTCCTTCACCGCCAGCGGTGCGCCCAGCCTGAGGCGGTCGACCCCCGCCACCGGCACGCCCCGCGCGTGCAGCTTGGCGACGATCTGCGCGGCAAGCTCCTTGCGCTGCCGCACCAGCACCATGATGTCGCCCGCCGTGGCATGGCGGCGGGTGCCCTTGGCGAGGACGAAGGGCGCCTCGAGGCTCACCCAGCGCCTCACCTGTTCAGCAATCCGCTCGGCGAGCAGCGTGTCGTGCCGCGGCAGCCAGTCGCGCGCGGCCGCCTCGTCGTCCTCCTCATCCTCGGCCTCGGCCTTGTCGGGCGCGACCGGCGGCCATAGCGTGACGAGGCCCGGACGCTCGGCGCCCTTGTGTTCGGCGGGCTCCTTGTCGAGACCGAACTCGGCGAACCCGAGCATCCCGATCACTCGGTTGACGAAGCCCAGCACGATCTGCGCGGTGCGGTAGGATTGGCCGAGGTCGAGATCCTGCCAGGCCGGCTCGCGGCGGTTGGTGCGGCTCTGGCGGATGCCCTGCTGAGCGGCATCGATGCGGGCGAAGATGCGCTGCTTGGCGCGGGCGAAGTTTTCGGGGCTAGTGCCCTGAAAGCCGAAGATCGCCTGCTTGTAATCGCCCACGGTGAAGACCGTGCGCAGCTTGTCGCCGCGCGCGCCCTCGCCGCTGAAGAAGTCGTCGATCAGCGCCTCGACGATGTCCCATTGACTCTGGTTGGTGTCCTGCGCCTCGTCAATCAGAATGTGGTCGAAGTGGCGGTCGAGCTTGTAGCGGATCCAGTCGGCGGCCTCGGACTGGCCGAGCAGGTCGGCGGCCTTGCGGATCAGGTCGGCGAAATCGAGCAGGCCCTCGCGCGCCTTCCTCGCCTCCCAGCGCACCGCGAAGGCGCGGCCGATCTCGAGCGCGGATGTGACGATCTCGGCGCAGGCGAGAAGGGAGCGTCGGGTTTCGTATTCAGCGAGGGCCTCGGCGATGTCTTGCTGATGGCGGGGGAAATCGGGGTCGAGCTTGGTCGCCCCGTCCATCTTGCGCGGCTCGCCATCGGCCTTGAGGATGGTCTTGCGGAATTGGCCCGCCGCCTCGACCCGGTCAGGCAACTCAAGTGCCAGCCAGCAGCGAACAAAGGCCGCCGCCTCCTGCCCGGTCTTGGCCTTCCACCCCTCCAGCGCGGGCAGCAGCGCCATGAGGATGTCGTCGGGGAAAAGGTCGGGATGGAGGATCTCGCTGGGCCATTCCTCCCCCGCATCGGCGGGCATTCCCAGTGTCTGGCGCACCCGCCCACCCATCGGCGACTGCCAGCTGCCCGGACCCTCCCACATCTCGTGGGCATCGGCCACGCGCATCAGCCACTTGTGCAGGGCCGCCGGGTCCTTGCGGGTGGTGAAGGTCTCCAGCCCATCGAGGATGCGCACGTCATGGGTGCGCTCGGCTTCCTCGAACAGGTCGGTCAGCACCTCGCGCGCGAGCAGTTCGCGGCTGCGGTCATCCATCACCCGCGTGCCGGGGGCGAGGTGGGCTTCCTCAGGGAAATTGCCGATCAGGAACTGCGCGAAGGCGTGGATGGTATCGATCCTGAGCCCCCCGCCCGGGCAATCGAGCACGCTGGCAAACAGCGTGCGCGCGCGTTCCTGCGTAGCGGGGCCGAAGTCCGCGCCGAGATGTTTGAGCTCCTTGCCGAGCGTCCCCGCATCCAGCCGTACCCAGCGCGCCAGCACCGCGTTGATGCGGTTCGCCATCTCGGCCGCGCCCGCCTTGGTGAAGGTCAGGCACAGGATTTGCGACGGGGTGACATCTTCGCGCAGCAAGAGCCGCAGCACGCGCGCGGAGAGCACCTGCGTCTTGCCCGTGCCGGCCGAGGCGGAAAGCCAGACATTGTCCTCTGGGTCCGCCGCGCGCAGCTGGTTGTCCTTGAGCGGGAAGACGAGGCCGCCACCGCCGCTCATGCCACAGAATCCTTCTCGGCCGTGTCCGTCTCGGTGAGGCGCACCAGCCATTCCTCGAGGCGCATCAGCTGGTCATATTCATTATAGCCCGTGTAGTCCGGATTCTCGCGCGCGATGAAGGGCTTGCTTCCCTTGATGAAGAGCGTGATCGCCTTGGCCAGCTTCTCGGCGTGGAAGGGCAGATATTCCTCCGGCAGCAGGCCGGTCTTGGCCTTGTCCTCCTTCATCGGAGTATCCTTGTAGCCGAAGCCCTCCTCCTTTTTCGCCTTGCCCAGCGACCAGTATTCGAAGCGGGTGGCGGTGCCGGTGACCACCTGCCCCCTCTTGTGATCGGCGAACCGCCCCTGCCCGGCGATCAGCCCAAGCAGCCCCAGTTGCAGCGCGTAGCCTGCCAGCACCTGCTTCTTGGGCGGCGGCGCGCCGGTCTTGTAGTCGACTATCGCCAGCGTCCCGTCCGCCAGCCGGTCGATCCGGTCGGCGCGGCCCTGCACCTTCACTCCGCCGACCTCCATCTCGCCGGAAATCTCGGCGGCGAGCACGGTGCGGCCCTTCTCGGAAGCGTCCGCTTCGATCCAGCTCTCGAAGCGTTCGAGCGCGGCGACGAGGCGCGGCTGCCACAATGCCCGGAACAGCGGATGGACGCGCTGCTCGCGGAAATAGGCCGCCGCATAGGGCGCGAGCGCGAGGTTGGGCTGACTGCCCCTCGCCTTGTGCCATCCATCGAGAATGTCGTGCACCAGCGTGCCGCGAAGCGCCGGATCGCTGAAGGGATCGGCGGCCAGCGGATCGAGCCGCCGCAGATCGAGGATCGCCTGCGCATAGAACTGGTACGGATCACCCAGCAGCCGGTCCAATGCGGTGACCTTGATCGGCACGTCGCGCAGATGCGGGGCGGGATCGGGCGCGGGGCGGGGATACTCCGGCGCGGGCGGGCGCTGGCGGTCGAGATGCGGGAGGATCGCGGGGATAGTGTGCTCGCGATGCTCCTTGTAGAGGTCGTCGCCCAGCAAGGCCTCGACCCGCAGCAGGAAGCGCGAGGGCAGCGCCGGCCCCTCGGCATCGCGAAGGCTCCGCGAGAGCACCACCTGCGGTGCGCCCATCGCGCCTGCAAGGTCGTGCGCGGCGAGCCCGATCCGGAACTCGGCCCCCGGCACCCCCAGCGCGCGCAGCACCGCAGGCGCGAGCAGCGCGTCCGCGCCGGGAGGCTGCGGCCAGGAGCCCTCGTTGAGCCCGCCGCAGATCACCAGATCGGCACGCGCCATGCGGGCCTCGAGCAGGCCGTAGATCGCCACACGGGGGTGGCCGCCATAGCCCGGGCGCACCGCGACAGCCTCCATCGCGTCGCGCAGCACGCCCGCAAGATCGGCGGTCTCGATCACCGTGCCGAGCGCCTCGGCTTGTCCGCGCAATTCCTCGACCAGCTGGCCGAGCGCGCGGCCATCCTCGCGCTCCCAGATCGCGGCTTGGGCGAAGCTTTCGGCAGCGGCGGAGAGGCGCGCCAGCGCTTCGGCGAGCGCGATGTCCTGCGGCCAGTCGGCCAGGTTTGCGACGAGCGCTTCGGCCTCCGCCCACCAATCGGCAATCTTCGCCTTGGCCGCAGCCGCGCGCAGCGGCTCCATGCCCGGAGCAGGCGAAGGCCCGCGCAACTGGCGGTCGAAGGCGCGCAGGCCCTTGAGCCAGCCGCCGCGCACGACACCATCCCAACTGCGCACCAGCGGGTGACCGAAAGCGGCGACGAGATTGGCGGGGTCTGGACCATTCGCCGCGATCTCGGCGAGCAATCCGAACAAGCGCCCGGCCGGCGTCAGCGCCAGCGGGCGGCCGGCGGAATCGTCAGCCGCGATATGCCAGCGCTCGAGATGCTGCGCCACACGCCGCGCGAGGCCCCGGTCGGCGGTCACGACGGCGATGCGCTTTTCTGGCACCTCCAGCTGCTGGCGCACCAGCAGGGCGATGGCCTGCGCCTCCTCCTCGATAGTGGCGCTGGCGAGCAAGCGCACCCCGTCAAGCCGCCGGTCCTTCGGCTCGAGCGTGCTCCACGAGCGGCTCGCCTGCGGGGGCAGGAACAGCGCCGAGATGGCGCGGCTGCGCGCAGGGTCGGCGGCGGCGATCCCGCGGCGGTGCCAGGGCTGCACCTCGGCGCGGTTCACGCCCATGCGATTGAGCAGGAGCTTCAAGTGATATTGCGGGTGGGTGACCGCGTCATCGGCGCCGAACACCGGCTTGCCGGGCTCGAGCGAGGCGCCCGCAAGACCGAGTTCCTCCCAGGCTGCTGCGTCCATCGAAAGGTCAAGATCGGGGAGCACCACCGCGCCTTGCGGCAGGCCCGCCACAACCCTGAGCAGCCGCGCGAGAGCAGGCGATGCGCTGGTGACACCCACGGCGATGATCGGGTTCGGCGGAGGCGTCTCGCGCCAGCGCTTGGCGGCATAGTCAAACAGCAAGTTGCGGCGCGTGGCGGCGTCGACTTCGCCGCGCGCATTCAGTTCCATCTGCCAGCGGACCGTAACCTTGCTGAACAAGCGGATCGACTTCTCCCAGTGGCTGGCAAGCTCAGCCACGCTGTCCCGCACCTCATCACTCAGCCAAAGCTCGGAAACCTCTTTCTCCTCGACCAGCAGCCGGTCCATCGTCCGCGCCATTTCGCGCGCGAGGTTCAGCCGCGCGCGGCCGGGAAGCGGAGGCATGCCTTCGCCCGCGCGCGCCTCGGCGATCAGGCGGTCCAATGTCAGCCAGCGCCGCACCGGATCGCAAGCCGGGGGAATGTCGGCCGCGCCGAGCGGATCGAGCGCGGCGCCGAGCTTCTTGTCGAGATCGAGGTCGCCCACCGCGATCATGCGCGGCATCAGGAGGCCGCCCTCCCCCATCTCGCCCGCGTGGCGGATGAAGGCTTCGCTAAGGGTGCGCGCTGCGCGGCTCGAGGGCACCAGCAGGGTGAGGCGCGCCAGACCGAAGCCCTCCTCGCGGTAGCGCGGCACAAGCCCTGCCACCAGCGCATCGGCGAAGCCGCGATGCGCGGCGATGGAGTAGACAAGCGGACTGGGTTTGCGCGGCTCAGCCACCCGCCAGCGCCTCCTCGGTCGGGCGGATCATCTGCGGGGTGCCGACCTCGAACCACAGGCCGGTGAAGCTGAGGCCGTAAAGCCGCCCCTCGGCGATGGCGCGCTCCCACAGGGTCATCGTGCCGAACGGGCCCTCGGGCGCATCGCGCAGCAGGCGGTGGGAGACGAGCTGGATGCCCGTATAGATGAAGGGCGCGATGCGGCCTGGTCGGCGGCGCGAGAGGCGGCCCAGCGGGTCCATGTGAAAGTCCCCCGGCCCCGCAAAATTCATCGCCCGCGCGTGGGGGACGACCAGCAGCAGCGCGTCCATCGCCTCCGGATCCCAGCGGCGCGAGAGATCGTGGAAGGCGCTCTTGGGGCCATCGAGCCAGATGTTGTCGGCATTGAGCGCAAAGAAGGGATCGGGCAGCTGCGGCAGGGCCTTGACCATCCCGCCCCCAGTCTCGAGCAGCAGCGCGCGTTCGTCCGAGACGGTCACCTTGGGGGCCGCGCGCGCGAGCACATGGGCTTCGAGCGCATCGGCGAGGTAGTGGACATTGACCACCGCCCGCGCCACCCCCGCCTCGGCAAGGCGATCCAGTGCGTGATCGATCAGCGCCTTGCCCGCGACGCGCACCAGCGGCTTGGGCTGGCTGGCGGTGAGCGGCCGCATCCGCTTGCCCAGCCCGGCGGCAAGGATCATCGCGCTGTCTGAGGCGAGCTTGGTCACGCGGGGAAGGCTCCATCCAACGCGCGCAGTTCGGCCGGGATATTGGCATCGAACCACGCCGCCACGGGCTCGAGCGCAGGGTGCGCAAGGTCGCGCTCAAGGGCCGCCCAGACGCGCGGGATCATCGCCAGATAGCGCGGCTTGCCGTCGCGCGCGTTGAGCCGGGTGAAGATGCCCACGATCTTGGCGTTGCGCTGCGCGCCGAGGGTTGCGTAGTCGGCCAGAAAATCGTCATCCGCCCCGCCGATGGCTGCCGAGTAATGCAGCAGCATCGCGGTCTCGAGATGCACGTCGACATCGCGCCGCGCGTCCTGCAGCAGCGAGACGAGGTCATAGGCCGGGTGGCCGACAAGCGCGTCCTGGAAATCGATCAGCCCCTGCGGCGCGCTCGCCTTGCCGCCAAGCAGCATGATGTTCTCGGCATGATAGTCGCGCAGCACCGTCACGCCCGGGGTCTGGCGTGCCAGCACCGGGGCGAGCACCGCGTCCCACGCGGCCGCATAGCCCTCGGCATCGACGGTAAGGCCTTGCGCCGGACACCACCACTCGGTCAGCAGCGCCGCCTCGCGCTGGTAGACCGCCATGTCATAGGGCGCGAAGGGCCCTGGCGGCAGGCTGTGGAGCGCGGCAAGGGCATCGACCGCCGCCGCGTAGGCCGCGCGCTCCTCGCCCGGGTTCACATAGAGCCAGTCGCGCATCCGGTCATTGCCGAAATCCTCGGTCAGCACCCAGCCCTTGCCCGCATCCTCGGCAAGGATCGCCGGCGCGCGCAGGCCGTTATCGTTCAGCCAGTGCGCGACATGGAGGAAGGGCGCGGGGTCTTCGTGCGGCGGCGGGGCGTGCATGAGCATCGCGGCCTCGCCCGCGCGCGCGAGGCGGAAATAGCGCCGGAACGAGGCGTCGCCTGGCAGAGGCTCGACGCGCGCGTCGGCCCATCCGGCGTAGGAAACGAATTCGGCGAGACCTTCGGGAAGCGCGTTCATGGCATCCGCCCTACCCAATCAGCCCCGCCGCGGGCAATCGCAATCCGCCCGCCTTCCCCGCTTTCTCCGACCGGTTCGAGCGTGATCGAAAGGCACCCCGGCTCGCGCGCGAACCCGCCCGCATGATCCGGCCATTCGGCGAGCAACACCGCGCCCTCGCGATAATCGTCGAGGCCGATTTCGGCGAGTTCGGCAGGGTCTTCGAGCCGGTAGAAATCGGCATGCACCACCGCGAGGCGCAAGGGCGGCGCGGCGTAGGTCTCGATGATCGTGAAGGTCGGCGAAGGCACCTCTCCGGCATGGCCGAGGCTGGCGAGAATCGCCCGGGCGAGCGTGGTCTTGCCTGCGCCGAGCCCGCCTTCCAGGGCCACCACATCGCCCGCGCGAAGCTGCGCAGCGATGCGCGCGCCCAAGGCCGCCATCGCCGCCAGATCGGGGAGAGCCTCGCGCGCCTCCATCACGGCAAGTGGTCCCTCACGGCAACCTGATCGTTGCCGTGGTGCCCACGCCCTTGCGGCTGACGATCTCGAGCGTGCCGTCATGCGCCGCGATCAGCTGGCGGGCGAGCGGGATGCCGAGGCCGGTGCGTCGCTCGGGCGCGCCAGCGCCGCCCGGCCGCACCCCGCCCTGCGCGATCGCCAGCTCCTGCGCACTCATGCCGCGGCCATTGTCGGCAATGGCGATCTCGAGGCTCCACCCGGCGTCCGGATCGGACGACCGGCGGATCTCGATCACGATCCGGCCACCATCGGGGGTTCCGGCAATGGCATTGTCGAGCAGGTTGCCCACCGCTCGGCCCAGCTGGCGCGGGTCGGCCTCGATCACCCGGCCGCGGCGGCCCTTGAGATCGAGGCTGAGGCCCGCCGCGATGATCGCCGCTTCGCGCTCGCGCACCAGGGTGGTGAGGAAGTCGAGCACATCCACGCGCTCCTTGCGAATCGGCAGCAGCCCGGCTTCGGACTGCGAGAGATCGAGCACGTTCTCGACCTGCTCGGTCAGCCGTTCGACGGCGGAGAGAATCGCATCGACATATTCGCCCGCCGCCTGCGGATCGGCCGCCGCGCCGCTCTTGAGCAGCTCAGCATAGCCACCGATGGTGGTGAGCGGCGTGCGGAATTCGTAGCTCATGTTGGCGAGGAAGTTGGCCTTGACCGCATCGGCCTCCTCCAGCGCCTCGGCGCGCTCGCGCAGAGCCTGCTCGGCCTTTTGCGAGGCGGTGATGTCGAGCACCGTCAGCAGCCCGTTGCCGTCGGGCAGCGGAATGCCCGCAAAGCGCAAGCTGCGCCCGTCGGCGAGCTCGACCTGTCCACCCTTCTCGCGCCGGTCGAGCGTTGCCGCGCGCACCGCCGCGCCGATCATCGCCGCTTCTTCGGGGTGTACGAGATTGCGACCGATTGCGCTCAGCAGCTCATCGGCGCTGGGGTGACGGTCGAGCAGGTCGCTGGCGAGGCCCCAGGTGCCCGCAAAGCTGCGGTTCCAGAGCTGCACCGAGCCATCGGGCGCGAAGATTGCGAGCGCCTCGAACAGGCTGTCGAGCGTTGCCGTGCGGGTGCGCAGCAAGGTGTCGCGCACGGCGGAGAGCGCAAGGCTCTCGGTGCGGTCCTCGGTGATCAGCACCAGCCCGCCGTCGGGCATCGGCTGGGCAACCACGCGCAGGTGTGTGCCGCCGGGCAGGGGCCAGGCTTCCTCGAGCGTGTCCCTCATACCGAACCAGGCGGTTCGCTCACGCCGCCATTCGGGGAAGTCGCGCACTTCAGGCGTGCGCCCGCGCTCGCGGGCTTCGGCGAGGAAGCGCTCGAAGGGGGTATGCGCCTCGATCGCCTCGTCGGTGAAGATGAACAGGCGGCGGAACGGGCGGTTGGCGAAGGTCAGGCGCTCCTCGGCATCGAACAGCGCGACGCCGACCGAAAGCTGATCGAGCAGCGCACGCTGGGCATCGCGGAAGGCGCGGAACTCACGCGCGACCTGCTGCTGTTCCTCGATGTCGATGGCATAGCCCGCCACCCCTTCCTGCCCCAATGGCAGGTCCGACACGCGCAAGGTGCGCCGCGCGCCGAGGATGGTCGCAGCAACAATGCGTTCGGACTTGTCCTGAGACTGGAGGCTGACGCGAGCGATGTCGGCGGGGGAGCGGCCGTCCTCGGGCTCGAGCAGCTCGATCTGGCCCTGCACCACCTCGGCGGCGGAAGCAGCGCCGACCGCATCGACATAGGCCTGGTTGACGAGCTGGAGCGTGAGGTCGGCGCCGCGGAACCACATCGGCATGGGCGCAGCCTCGATCAACCCCACCAGAGCGGCGAAATCGCCGGTAGCGCGCGCGGCGGCGGCGCGCAGCCGGCCCATCTCGGCATGGCTCTCGGTGAAGTCGAACACCCACACCAGCGCTGCCCCGCCCGGCGAGACCTGCGGATCGGCCAGCGTGCCGTAGAGCGCCAGAGAGCGCTGCGAGCCGGGCAGGCCCACCGCCATGCGGAACGGCGCGGCGCTCTTCTGGGTGGTCTGGATCTTGCTCCACAACTGGTCGAGCTGGCCTTGCACGAGCCCCCCCGCCTTGGGATTGCCCGGGGTCGCGGCGAGTTCGGAGAGGTATCTCGGCATGCTGGCGAGGCCCAGCATCCGCGCCAGCCTCTCGGGCGCCTCGATCCGCCCGTCGACCCGCACCAGCAGCGGCAGCGCAGGCGCGACATCGAGCAGGGTCTGCATGCGCTTGACGCTGGTGCGCAGCGCCTTGGCCCGGCGCGCGCTGCGGTTCGCACGCAGCACGACAACGCCCGCCCCCACCGCCCAGGCGGCAAGAACGAGCGCGATCAGCACCAGCGAGAGCGGCGAGAGGTCCATGGCTCAACCGCTATGCGCGTGAGCCTGGGAGTGCAACGCCAGACAGCCCGCCCGCCCCCAACCCCGTGGTGAAACGGAGCGGAAGCGGGCGGGCGCCTCGCATCTTAGTAGCGGTAGTGGTCCGGCTTGAACGGGCCGGCCTGCGGCACGCCGATGTAGCTCGCCTGCCGGTTGCTCAGCTGGGTCAGCTTGACGCCGAGCTTTTCGAGGTGGAGCGCGGCGACCTTTTCATCGAGATGCTTGGGCAGGACGTAGACGTCGTTCTGATACTCGTCCGCCTTGGTGAACAGTTCGATCTGGGCGAGGGTCTGGTTGGTGAAGCTCGCGCTCATCACGAAGCTCGGGTGGCCGGTGGCGCAGCCGAGGTTCACGAGGCGGCCCTTGGCCAGCACGATGATCGACTTGCCATCGGGGAAGGTGACGATGTCGGTGCCTTCCTTGATTTCCTTCCACTCGTAGTTGGAAAGCGCGGCGATCTGGATCTCGCTGTCGAAGTGGCCGATGTTGCAGACGATCGCCATCGGCTTCATGTTCATCATGTGCTCGGCGGTGATCACGTCCTCGTTGCCGGTGGCGGTGACGAAGATGTCGGCGCGCTTCACGGCGTCTTCCATGGTGACGACCTCAAAGCCGTCCATCGCGGCCTGCAGCGCGCAGATCGGATCGATCTCGGTGACCATGACGCGGGCGCCGCCGTCACGAAGGGACGCAGCCGAACCCTTGCCGACGTCGCCATAGCCGGCAACGCAGGCGACCTTGCCAGCCAGCATCACGTCGGTCGCGCGGCGGATCGCGTCGACCAGCGATTCCTTGCAGCCGTAGAGGTTGTCGAACTTCGACTTGGTGACCGAGTCGTTCACGTTGATCGCCGGGAAGGGCAGCTTGCCCTGCTTGGCGATCTGATAGAGCCGCATCACGCCGGTGGTGGTCTCTTCCGAGACGCCCTTGATCGCCTTCACCGTCTTGGTGAGGTAGCCAGGCTTGGCGGCGACGAAGGCCTTCAGCGCGCGCTGGAATTCGATTTCCTCGTCGTTGGTCGGCGGGCCCATTTCCTCGCCCGCTTCAAGGCGCGCGCCCCACAGCGCGAACATGGTGGCATCGCCGCCATCGTCGAGGATCAGGTTGCAGGTGAGATCGGGGTTTTCGTCAGTCGCCCAATCGAAGATGCGGCCGACATAGTCCCAATACTCGGCCAGCGTTTCGCCCTTGATCGCGAACACCGGGATCCCGCTCGCGGCGATCGCGGCGGCGGCGTGGTCCTGGGTCGAGAAGATGTTGCAGGTCGCCCAGCGCACTTCGGCGCCCAGCGCGACGAGGGTCTCGATCAGCACCGCGGTCTGGATTGTCATGTGCAGCGAGCCGGTGATGCGTGCGCCCTTCAGAGGCTGCGAGGCGCCGTATTCGTCACGCAGCGCCATCAGGCCGGGCATTTCGGTCTCGGCGATCATGATCTCGTCGCGGCCGAACTGGGCGAGCGCGATGTCCTTGATGACGTATTCGGTGGTCGGGGTGGCAGCGAGGGTGGCCATCTTTTCTGTCTCCTAAGCACAGATACCCACCCGCGGGGGCGGGCGGTCTGTTCAAGCGCCCCGCTCCCTAGCGGCACATGCGGCCCGAGGCAAATATAAACTTATCTTTATATGTCTATTTGTTGCCCCTTGGCGGCACTCGCGATAGAGACCGCGCGCACTTTCACATCCCTAGAGAGGATTCACCCGAAATGACCATCTCCGTTGGCGACAAGCTTCCCGAAGTCACCCTGATCAAGGCCACCGCCGAGGGCCCCCAGGCGGTCAAGTCCTCCGAATATTTCGCCGGCAAGCGCGTCGCGCTGTTCTCGGTTCCGGGCGCCTTCACCCCGACCTGCTCGGCCAAGCACCTGCCGGGCTTTGTCGAGAAGGCCGCCGATCTCAAGGCCAAGGGCGTCGACGAGATCGTCGGCACCGCGGTCAATGATGCCTTCGTGATGGGCGCCTGGAACAAGGCCGCAGGCAGCGACGACATCACCATGCTTGCCGACGGCAATGCCGAATTCGTCGAGGCGATCGGCCTCACCATGGACGGCTCGGGCTTCGGCCTCGGCAAGCGCGGCCAGCGTTTTTCCATGGTGATCAACGACGGCGTGGTCGAACAGCTCAACGTCGAAGAACCCGGCGATTTCCGCGTCTCGAGCGCAGAACACATGCTCGGCCAGCTCTGAGCTTTCAGGTTTCAGCAAAAGGGGGCGCATCCCGACAGCGGGGTGCGCCCCTTTTGCGTCACGTCAGCGGCGGGGCCCCGTAGGCCACCCACAGCGCCAGCCCCGCTGCGAGGCAGCAGGCAAGCAGCCCCCTCACCCAAGGCACGGGGCCGATTCCCACCGCACCCTCGGCCGGCGGGCGGCTGCCGCCGACCATCGGGCTCAGCAGGTCATCGCCCTTCACCGCATAGAAGCAGATCGCGACCAGATGCAGCGCGATCAGCCCGGCGATCACCCAGAAGAAGGTCTCGTGCACTTCGGTGATGATGTCGGCGAGTCCCACGCCCACCAGCGCGTTCAAGGGCCCGGTCGTCCCGTCGAAGGGATCGCCCGCGAACAGCCCGAGGCTGACCTGGAGCAGCATTGCGCCCAAGAGCACCATGGTGCTCCATCCGCCCAGCGGCGAGTGGCCGATATGGTGCGCGCTCTTGCCCGCCCCGCTCCGCAGATAGGCCAGCACGACCTTCGGGCTTTTGACGAACAGCGCAAAGCGCGCGGTCTCGGGGCCGAAGAAGCCCCACAGCAATCGGAACACCAGAAGGCCGAGCAGCACCAGCCCGAGGCGCTTGTGCAGCGCCCACTTGTCGTTCTCGGCCGTCCACCACATCGCCGGGATCAGCAGCGGGAAGCTCCAGTGGACAAGCCGCAGGAGCGGATCCCACACGCTGATATCGGGAGGCAGGCCCGCGCGCGGCGGGGGCAGTTCAGTCACGCCTCACTTCTCATCATCGAGCCGGAACTTGTCGTGGCAGCCCTTGCACGCGCCGCCCATCGCCATCGCCTGCGCGGCGACCGCCGCCTTGTCGCCGCCGGGGGCGAGGCTAACGAGCTTGGCACTTTCATCGACCAGCTTCTGCGCGGCCGCCTTGAACTCCTCGGGCTTTTCCCAGATCGCCGGGAGCGCCTCGGTCTTGAAGCCATCGGCGGTGCTGGTGCTGGCGGGGAAGTGGTTCGGGATCGCCTGCGCGCGCGTGTTGATGTCGGTGGCCTTGGCGGCGATGAGCGCGAAATCGGGCGCATCGGCGTCGAGCTGGCCGCGAATCGCCTTGAAGGCCGCGCCGATGGCCTCGAAATTCTCCTCACGCTCCTTGATGATCGGCGGCACTTCGCCGGCCGGCTTGGCTGCTGCGGTATCGGAGGTGTCCCCGCCCGAACAGGCTGAAAGTCCGGCCATGAGTGTCACAGCGAGCAGCAGGGGGCGAGCGATCAGGCGCAGCATCGGCGATCTCCTTGAAGCGTGAGAACCAAGGCTATGCCGCTTTGCCGCTGACCGCAAACGCGAAAGCCGGTGGCGCCGCGCGGAGCTTCAGCCGCGGGTGCCGGACGCCGCGCTGTCGGCCTCGGCGAGGAGAGCGGCGCGGTCCTGTTCGACCAGCGCGAGCATCGCGGTGCGGATCGTGTCGCGGCGGCCCTCGACGATACGGTCGATCGCCTTGTTCTGGGTCTCGCACCACCCGGGGCGCGTGCCGTTGGCGACATTGTCCTCGCGCAGCATGCGCTGCGAACGGAAGGCCTCGCCGAGCGTGGCGACCCGCTCGACCTCGAGCCGCGCGTTCCACTGGCATGCGAGCGTGCTCGGCCGCCCGGCGACACCGGCGGTGCCGACCTGCCGCGTCTCGACCGTGACCGTGCCCTGGTAGTCTGCAGCAATCGGCCCTTCGGCGTGATCGATCACTACCTCGTGCTCCAGGGCAAAGGCGGGTGCGGCAAGGCTGGCGGCCAGCACCAGGCCGCTCATCACATGCTTCTTCATGACGGTCTCTCCTGCTTGTCGCGGCCTTTGCGGCCGTCGATGAGAGAGAATTAGCAGCGCGGGCGGGGGCGGCCAATATCGCGACATGCTATATCACCGCACTGCGGCACGGCCCGCCGCACCGCGCCCACGCCCGGGCGCAGTGTGGCGGCTTCGGGCTCAATAGCCCATCAGGCTCATCACTTCCTTGCGGCTGCGATGGTCTTCGAGGAAGCAGCCCAGAACGCGGCTGGTGACCATGCCGACGCCGTGCGTCTTGACCCCGCGCCCGGTCATACAGCCGTGCTCGGCCTCGATCACAACGGCCACGCCGTGCGGATCGAGATGGTCCCAGATGCACTGTGCGACCTCGGCAGTCAGGCGCTCCTGGATCTGGAGGCGGCTGGCATAGCCGTGCAGCACGCGCGCGAGCTTGGAGATGCCCACGACCTTGTTCCTTGGCAGATAGGCGATCGCCGCCTTGCCGACGATCGGTGCCATGTGGTGTTCGCAATGCGACTGGAAGGGAATGCTCTTGAGCAGCACGATCTCGTCATAGCCGCCCACCTCGGTGAACTGCCGGGTGAGGTGGATCGCCGGATCTTCGCGATAACCCTCGCAATATTCGAGCCACGCCCGCCCGACACGCTTGGGGGTGTCGAGCAGGCCTTCGCGCGAAGGGTCATCGCCCGCCCAGGCGATCAGCGTGCGGATAGCTTCCTGGACATGGTCGGGGACTTCGGGCTTGCCCATGGGATTTTCCGGATCGAAGGTCTCGTCGTGGTCGTGCGCGGTGATGTAGTTCATGCCTCTCGTCTCTTTCTTCAATCAACGGCTTCCCTCGGAAAAAGCCCCTCGCCTGTCGATCCCGAGTGACGTCAACCATCCACCATCCAAGGCGTTCCACCAAGTTACGCCGATTGCAGCAAAAGGATGCGATCCCCATTTGTGGAAATGTAGGATCGATTTCCCGCAATTCATCCCCCCACCAGCTTCTCGATTGCATCACAGGAGGCAGACTGCCGTGCAAGGTCCGAGTGCCGCCGAATTCGAATCCGCCGCGCGCGCCGTGCTGGCGCGGCTGCCGGAAATGTTCGCTCGCGAGCTTGTAGGCGTGGTGCTGCAGGTTGAGGAATTTGCCACCGACGAACAGCTCGATTCGCTGGGGATCGAGGATCCGTGGGACCTGACCGGGCTCTATGAAGGCGTGGCGCTCACCGAAAGGACCCAGTGGGACAGCGAGGGGCTGCCCCCCGTCATCACCCTGTTCCGCCAACCGCTGCTCGCCGAGATGGAGGAGACCGGCGTGGGATTCCACGCGCTGGTGCGCCACGTGGTGATCCACGAGGCGGGGCATCATTTCGGCCTGTCGGACGATGACATGCACGCACTCGAGGATTCGGTGGAGGACTGAAACCGACAAGGCCCGCCGCCTCTTGCGAGGCAACGGGCCTTGTTGGCGCACCCGGAACGATTCGAACGTCCGACCCTCAGATTCGTAGTCTGATGCTCTATCCAGCTGAGCTACGGGTGCGCGCTGAGGGGGGCCCTTTAGGGGGGTCGTTCGGGCTTGGCAAGTGGGTTCGCTCGCAAATCAGCGAAAATGGAACAGCCGCGCGGCCAGCTCCGCATCGAGCGGGGGCTTGGGCAGCGCCGCGATTTCTTCAGGCGTGAACCAGCCCATGCCTGCGCCCTCGAGCGCCTGCGGCTCACCCTGCCATCGGGCGATGCGGTAGAGCATGATCACCAGCGCCGGGCTGCCTTCCGCATCGCCCCCATCGCTGCCGGGCGTTTCGGCAAAGCCGCAAGGCACCAGATCGCTCGCTACGCAGTCGATGCCCAGCTCCTCGGCAAGTTCGCGCACCAGGGCTGCGGCGGGCAGTTCGCCGGGGTCCACCTTGCCCCCGGGGAATTCCCATAGTCCGGCGTGGTGCTTTCCTTCAGGCCTCAGGTGCATCAGCCATTGGCCATCTCCGCTTTCGAGCGCGCCTGCCACCACCGCGATCCACCCTTTCGTCATGTCGGGTTTCTTTCCATCACGACGCGTCCGATCAACTCTTTCTTAATGATTTGGGGCGATTCTCTGGATCGTCAGAACGCAGGAAATAGAGGGTTCCACGATGCTGTCGACATTCTTGAAAAGGCTTGTCGACGACCAGTCGGGGGCTACCGCCATTGAATACGGACTGATCCTCTCGCTTATCGTCATTGCCATGATTGCCGCGCTGCAGGGTGTCGCCACAACGACCATCAACATGTGGGGCAGTGTCGAAAGCAAGAGTGTCGCTGCCATGACGAAATAATTCGGAGTGAACGACCGAATTAGTAATTTCTCAAGAACTGGCAGTTTAACACAGCAACAGCCCGCCGCGACACAGGGGGGCACGGGTACCGAAGACCAAACCAGGAGACTAGACATGACCTTCTTCAAGAACCTCGTCCGCGACGAACAGGGCGCCACCGCCATCGAATACGGCCTGATCGCCGCTCTGATCGCCGTCGCCGCGATCACCGCCATGACCAACCTCGGCTCGACCCTGTCGGGCACGTTCACCAACGTGAACACCAACATGACCAAGGGCACCACCGCGTAAGCGACGGCCTCAGGCAAAAAGAACGGCGGCGGGGAGCGATCCCTGCCGTTTTTCTTTGTGCGCGCCGCGCGCAGTTACGGCCTGGCGAAACTCTCCCGACCTCGCAGCCGATTCGCACAGAGACAACCGATTCTCGGAAATCTGCCATCGGCGCAGGTGACGTGACCCGCCCTTTCCCGAAAGCCGCAGCTGCAGCCGCCACCAGATCGGGCCGTCCAGCTGCCGGAATAGCGCGAACTGCGCCAACGAAGCGCATTAAAGGCGCTTTTCTTTACCTTTGCGCCGCCGCCATCGCCGTTAAAGGGCGACACTTGGTTTTCGTTCGGCAAACACTCTTGGTTACCAGAAAATTGTCGGTCTGTTAGGTATTTATCAATTGCTGTCGGATAATTTTACGTCTGTCCGCCGCTGACCAAGGCGGGTCGAAACGCTATTCAAATGCCCAGCCAGGAGACCACTCATGACCTTCTTCAAGAACCTCGTCCGTGACGAACAGGGTGCCACCGCCATCGAGTACGGCCTCATCGCCGCTCTGATCGCCGTCGCCGCGATCACTGCGATGACCAACGTCGGCTCGACGCTCTCGGGCACCTTCAGCAACGTGAACACCAAGATGTCGAAGGGCACCACCGCGTAAGCGATCCCCTCCAGGCAAAACAGGAACGGCGGGGAGCGATCCCCGCCGTCTTTTGTTTGGGGTTTCGGGAGACTAATTCCCGCGCACCACCAGCTTGACCTTCTGGCCCGGCGTCACCGTCGCCGAGCCAGCGAGCGCGTTGAGCACACGGAAACGCTCCTCCTGCGCCGTGTCATAGGCCATGCGCCGCGACAGGCTCGCCACCGTGTCGCCGCGCGCCACGGTCACCACCTGGAGCTTCCTCGGCACGACCGCACCCGCCTCGGCCGTGGTGATTCGCCGCATCGACTGGAACATCGGGTTGAACGTCCCGGCCCGCCCGGCCGGCGCGATCACGACGAAGTGGAAGGCCCGGTCGCGCGCGAATTCATAGGCGAAGACCACCAGATCGACCTGCGAATTGCCGTTGTTGACCCGCGCCGTGCCGTAGGCCGCGGGCAGGCCGTTCACTGTGGTGCGCTCGATGGTCTGCGGGGCAAGCGTGCTGTTCTGCCCCCCGACCGCGGTGAAGGCGCTGCGCAGATAGGCTTCGAGATTTCCGCTATAGGCGGCGGTCGTCATCTGCGCCTTGCCGCCCTGCCCCTGGATGCTCACCGCGCGCGTGCCGTTGACCATGTAGTAGCCTTGGGGCGCGGTGAAGGCGAGCCGCAGTTCGGGGTGGATGAAGGTGCTGCCCTCGATCAGCCCTTGCGCCGGGTCATCGCCGTAGCGCAGCCCGTCGATCCGACTGAGGAAAGTGTCGCGATTGCTGACAGTGCCCGCTGTCCCCGGCGCGCCTGCCTTGGCCAGCGCGCTCTGCACGCGGCTCGCCGGATCGGGGTGGGTCGAGGCCCATTCGGGCACATTCGCATCCTGCCCCGAAAGCCGCGCGTCGAGCGCGTTCTGCGCGGCAAGGCTCGCCAGCACCGTCCCCATCGCCCGCCGGTCATAGCCCGCGCGGCCGAGATATTCGATGCCGAGCCCGTCCGCCTCGAGCTCCTGCTTGCGCGAGAACTTGAGCGTCAGAAGCTGCGAGCCTTGCAGGAAGGTGCGCGACAGCGTCTGCCCCAGCCCCGAATCGCCGAGCAGCAGCCCCGACAGGATCGCGCCCCCCAATCCCAGCAGCGTGTTCTTCTGCGCCGCCGCCTGGCGCCGCTGCGAATGACGCGCGGCAACGTGGCCGACCTCGTGTCCGAGCACCGCGGCAAGCTCGGCCTCGCTGTTCATCAGCGTGACCAGTTGGCGGGTGGTGTAGATATAGCCGCCGGGAATCGCGAAGGCGTTGTTCACCGGCGAGTTCAAGAGGCTCACCGTAAAACTCTCGCGCGCATTCCCGAGGCCTGATTGCACCGCGATGTTCTTGCCGACCTGTTCGACATAGGTCGCGTGCGTGCCCGACATCGCGCCGCCGAATTCGGCGAGCAGCTGAGGGTGATACTCCGCGCCCTGCTTGGCTTCGGCCTGGGTGATCGGGGTGGCGGAGGTGGGGATCGCCGCACCACCTGCCGTCATGCATCCCCCCAGCGCCAGCGAAGCCGCGCCGAACGCGAGAGACTTTCGTAGGATTCGTGCCATTTTTTTCGTCCCTTTTGCGCCTGTCCCTGCGCTGCATTCTCGCAGCTTCACGGACAAGCTTCATGCATCAGGGACGTGGCAAACGGAACCTTAACTTGCGATGGCTTCTCAGCCGCCGATGGCAAGAAAACGGGCTTCGCGCGCGGCGACCAGTTGCTGGGCGCTCTTGGGCGCGAGCGCCGCAACTTCTTCGGCCAGTGCTTCGCCGAGCATCCGCGCCGCGGCCGCCGGATCGCGGTGCGCCCCGCCGACCGGCTCCTTGACGATGCGGTCGATCACATTGATGCGCTTCAGGTCCTGCGCGGTGACCTTCATCGCCTGCGCGGCCTCAGGTGCCTTTTCGGATGTGCGCCACAGGATCGAGGCGCAGCCTTCGGGCGAGATCACCGAATAGACCGCGTGCTCCATCATCAACACGCGGTTGGCGCTGCCGAGCGCCACCGCGCCGCCCGAACCGCCCTCGCCGACGATCGCAGCGACCATCGGTACACCGATCGCCAGACACGCCTCGGTCGCGCGCGCGATAGCCTCGGCCTGGCCGCGTTCCTCCGCCTCAATCCCCGGAAAAGCTCCCGAGGTGTCGACCAGCGTCACCACCGGCAGGCCGAATCGGCTGGCCAGCTCCATCAGCCGTATCGCCTTGCGATAGCCCTCGGGCTTGCCCATCCCGAAATTGTGCTTGATCCGGCTCTTGGTGTCGTTGCCCTTCTCGTGGCCGATCAGCATCACGCGGCGATCACCCAGTCGCGCGAAGCCGCCCATGATCGCAAGGTCGTCGGCATAGAGCCGGTCGCCGCCCAGCGGAATGAAGTCGCTGAAAGCATGCGCGACATAGTCGTGAAAGTGCGGCCGCTGCGGATGCCGGGCGACCTGGGTCTTCTGCCACGGGGTGAGCGAGGCATAGGTGCTGGCGAGCAGTTCGGCGCTCTTGGCCTCAAGCCGGCCAATCTCGCTCGCCACATCGACATCATGCAGGGCGTTGACGCTGCGCAGTTGCGCGATGCGTTCCTCGAGCGCTGCGACCGGTTTCTCGAAATCGAGGTAGGAAATCATCGCGCGGCGCTAGTCCGATGTTGTGCGGGTTGCAAGCGGATGCCGGGAATTGACGAGGGCAACCAGCCGCGCGGCGTCGACATGGGTATAT
>NZ_JAMNXL010000052.1 GCF_023653175.1 Erythrobacter sp.
AAACCGCTCTAGGCCGGGAGCGCGAGGTGCTTGGCGCCGAACACCGACTGCCAGCTCGCGATTTCCTCGACCACGGCTTCGTCGAGCGCGTGGATCAGGTCGGCAGCGGCGGCATAGGTGAGCGCATCGGGCTCGCCTAATAGCAGCAGGCCGATGCGCTCCTCGATCTCGCGCAGCTTCTCCGCCGCGACATGCGAGATCGCGGCAAAGCGCTCGAAATCGCCGAAATAGCGGATCCCCGAAAGGTTCGCGCCGAGCGTCGGGAAGGCAACGCCGAGGAAGGTGAACAGCGGCGAGAGCTGGCCGGCCAGATGCTTGTCGACCAGCCCCGCCGCGCCCGCGCCCTTCAGCAGCAGATAGCCCAGCACCGCGCCGACCGCGAAGGCGAAACAGGCCTCGGCCGCCTTGTCGAGGCGGTGGTGCACGGTCTCCAGCTTGTGCGCCTTGGCTGCGTGATAGGCACGCTGCGCCGAGACGTGCGAGAGCACCGCGCCCTCGAGACCGCTGCGCAGATAGTCCCGCGTCAGCGCCGCGCGCGGCAAGCCGACATCGCGCAGCGCGTGGCGGGAGAAATGCTCGGGCCAGCGCGCCGCGCCGCCGCTGCGGGGCCAGCGCCCGGTGGGCCGCACGACGCCGAGCAGGAGAAGCGCAGGCGCGTGGCGCAGATATTCCGCCACCCGCCGCGTCGCGAACCAGCGGCGATGCCACCCGAACCGCGATCCCGCCGCAGTCATCGCCAGGATCCCGCCCAGCAAGGCAAGCTCGATGGCGGCGAACACCCATTTGTATGCGCCCATCCCGAGCGGCAGATAGGCAAGGCCCGCCACCACCGCCAGCGTCGCCAGCACGAAGTTGACGATCATTCCGCTGCGATAGGCATCGGCGAGGCGGTTGGCGACGCCATCGGCCCAGGCGAACATCGGCATCACTTCCTCGGCCAGTTGGCGCGCGATGCGCGGATCGCCGCCCGGCATGCCGCGCGCCGCAGCGATCATCGCCGCCCCGCTGCCTTCGGCGATCGCCTCGGGCGCCTCGTAGGCAAGCCTGAGCGAGCCGAACCATGCGCCCCCGCCGAACACCCGTTCGATCCGGCGATAGAGCCCGAAGAGGCGGCTCGAATGCGGGCGCCAGCGTTCATTGGCGAGCAGATCGGGGCTCCAGCCTTCGACATTCACCGCAGCCCGGATGATCGCCTCGAGACGGTCGAGATCTGCCGGCGCGGCGGGATCGACCCGCTGGCCGAGCTCCTCCGGCCGGCCGAGGATGCGCCAGCTTTCGGGCCGTGCGGGGTCGATCAGCAGCACCGGCGCGCCCATCGCCAGCGCGGTGGCGACGGTGTGGCCCGTTCCGCCGGGCAGGTTGGCGACCTTGCCGTCCCATACCGCGATGACCAGATCGACCCGCTCGATCATCACCTTGCCGGCGAAAGCAACATTGTCCGACACCAGCGTCTCGAAGGCACGGGCGGCGGCGCGGTCCTCGGGGTCGGCGAGATGGGCGCGCCACAGCGCCTCGATCTCGGCATCACGGTCGGCAAGCTCGAACAGACCGGCCCCGGCGGTGATGGCGCGGATCGCGGCGGCCTTGGCCTCCACCGCAGGATGGGCCGCGGGCCGCCCGGCGAGCAGCGCGTCGACATCCGCCAGCGTGTCGGGATGCGCGTTGATCGCGCAGTTGAGCGCAGCGCCGAAAGGCAGCGGCACGGCGAGCTCCCAGCCGCGGGCCAGGGCCAGTTCGCCTGCGACCTGATCGGTACCGTCGACCAGCAGGCTGTGCAGCCGCACCGGGCCGCGCGTCCCCGGGAGCTCCGCGCAGATCGCATCGATCCGCGCGAACAGCGCCTCGAGCGCGGCGCCGATCGCGGCGGCGTGGGCACAGTAGGCGGGGTTGGTGGCGCGGTGGCCGGTGACCCCCAGCGCCAGATGCGGCAGCCAGCTGTCACGGATCGGCGCGGGCAGGCTGGCAGTCTTCGGCACTGGCGCGATCCCCCGCTTTTTCGCTCGGGCCCGCACCGGACGGCGGCAGGCCTTGCCCGCGTGCTTAATCGCACCCAACGCCCGCTTACAAGCGCGAAGCGCATCGGCTGGGGCCGGTTTGACGCGCCGCCGGCAAAAGCGCATATTTCGCGGCGGCTGCCTGGGGGTTTGCGGGGGAGTGCGGGCGATGCGCGGGAAGCGGGCGATGGGCATGGCGGCGCTGCTGGCGCTGTGGTTCGGGGGCGCGCCGCTCGCCGCGCAGGAACCGCCAACCCCGCCCTATGCTTACGACGGGGTGATTGACTACTCCTCGAGCCTCATGGGCACCAAGTCCGATGCGCAGCTCGCCCGCGAAAAGGCTGCTGCCGATGCCGCTGAGGCGGCGTGCCTCGAAGGCGATGCGGCAGGCTGCACGCGGCTGGGCGAGGCCTTCATGAACGCCGCGGGCCGCCCGTTCAACCGCCCGGTCGCAGAGCTGATCCTGCGCCGCGCCTGCAACGCGGCGGAGGCGCGCGGCTGCTATCTGCTCGCGGAGCTGCTGCTCGGCACGACCGGCAAGGCGGGGCTGCCCGAATCCCTCGAGTTCGCGATCCGCGCCTGCCGCCTGGGATCGCCCGAGGGCTGCTGGCGGGATGCCGACAACATCCAGAACGGGCGGTTCGAAGGGCTCGGCCCCGGAGAAGCGATGGCGCACAGGCGCGAGAACTGCGCGCGCGGGCTGACGGCGGTCTGCATCGATCTCGGCGACCGGCTGGCGAGCTTGCCGGGCACGCCGGAGCAGCGCATCGAGGGCCGCGCGCTGCTCGGCGGGCTGTGCGACAAGGGCAATGCCGATGCGTGCTATTCGCTGGCATGGGCGCTCGACCGTTATGGCGACGGGCCGCAGGACAAGACGCGCGCGGCCGCGCTGTTCGACCGGCACTGCCGCGCCGGCCACGAACCTTCCTGCAAGACCGCCGCCGACGATGTGCGCGATTCCGCGGGGGTGAACGACCCGCGCTTTGCCGAGTACCAGAACCTCGCCTGCGCCGCCGGCGATGCCTTCACCTGCCTGTACCTTGCCGGGGTAAGCGAGCGCAGCGGCCCCGAAGGGGTGCCAGCCGCGATCGCGCTCTTCGACCGCGCCTGCCCCGCCTATGAATATGCCTGCACCCGCGCGGCGGAACTGCGCGCCTACCCCGCGCTTGGCGCAAGCTGCGAGCGCGGCGCGCAGCAGGCCTGCATCGCGCAAGCAGGATGGCTGGTCGAAGAGGAGGGGCCCTATAGGAACCGCCCGCGCGCCGCGCAGCTCTATGCCGCCGCCTGCGATGCGGACGTGACAGAGGCATGCCTGCCTGCGGGCCGCCTGCTGATCGAGGTGACCGCCAATGCGCAGGCCGATGCGGCCGCGATCGAGCGCTATCTTGCGCGCGGATGTGCTGCCAGCGGGGGCGAGGCCTGCAAAGCGCTCGCCGATGCCCTCGCCGAGGGGACTGCGCTGGTGCAGGATCTGCCGCGCGCCGCAGCGCTCTATGCCGACGCCTGCGACACCGGCGACCCGCGCGCCTGCAAGCTCCTCGCCGATCGCGAGGCGAGCGATCCCTCGATCCCGCTGACCCTCGCCACCGACCTCGTGCCCCCCGTGCTCACCCCCGAGGAAGAGGCCGCCGCCGCGCAGGCTGCGGCCGAGCAGAGGGCGCGCGAGCAGGCGGAGCAGCGCGCCCGCGCCTGCCGCGGCTCCGAGGTCGCGTGGGAGGGCCGGATTTATGCCGACGAGGCCTGCGTCAATGTTTCGGCCTCGATCGGCGGGTTCACCATCAACCGGGTCGAGCAGGCCCCGTTTCAGGCCTTGCTGTGGCGTCCGGCGGTGCTCGGCCGGCAGACGGTCGGTTTCCGCACCGCCTGCGGCGGGTCGGTGGTCGCGACCGGCTGGATCATCACCGCCGCGCATTGCACCTATGATCAGGGCTACAGGATCGAGGACCACGATTACCGCATCCGGCTGGGCGTGATCGAGCCCGAGGCGCCCGAGGGCAACACCTACCCGATCGTGAAGGTGATCCGGCACCCGAGCTACTCGCCCAAGACCTACCAGTTCGACGTTGCGCTGGTGCAGTACGATCCGGCGCGCGGGACAAAGGGTGATTTCGCTTTCGGCGCGCGGCGGATCGCGGTCGATACGCGCTCGCTGGCGCAGCGGCCGGTTCGCCCGGGGGCGCCGGTCTTCGCCTTCGGCTGGGGGCGGCAATCGCTGGATGATCCGACCCCGGCGAGGATCCTCCAGGGCGTGCGGCTCGAGCTCGAGGATGCCGCCGCCTGCACCAACCGCACCGCCTATCGCGACTGGCGCAAGGATTCAGTGCTGTGCGCGATGGGCGCGAACCGCGAACAGGCCTGCAAAGGCGACAGCGGCGGGCCGCTCGTCACCTACGAGGACCAGCGCGGCGTGCCGACCCTTATCGGAGTGGTGAGCAGCGGAGAGAAATGCAGCACGACCGGGGTTCCCAGCCGCTACATCCGCATCGGCCACCCGGCGGTGCAGGACTGGCTGGCGAAGAACCTGCCGGGCTTTCGGCGCAGCGCCCCGGCGGCGGCGCGGGCGCGCTGACCGGCACCAAAAAGCCCCGCGCCGGGAGGGCCGCCGGTTGGCACCCTCCCCGCGCGGGGCGGATTTCGCGCGGCTTACTGCGCTTCGGCTTCCGGCACGGCCTTGCCCGGACCGATCGGGTTGCCGGTGCCGTCCTGACCTTCGGCAGCCATCGCGGCCTCATCGGTCGCGTCGGCGGCCGGCGTTTCTTCGGCAGGCATCATCATCTCTTCGGCGGTGGGCTCTGCCACAGGCGCTTCTTCGGTCTTGCCGCCGCAAGCCGAAAGAACCAGCGCGGCGCCTGCCAGGCCTGCGAAAGTCACGATCTTCTTCATGGTATCAACCCCCTGATAGACGCCCATCAGCAGGCGCCGGGTGATGGGCTATCATGACCCGAGGCGCGAAAGCAATTCCTTGAACCGCGCCTCGGAGCGCAAGGGATCGAGCAGCGGGTCGTTGCGGATCCACAGCAAGCCCGGATCGCGTGCGACATAGGCCTTTTCAAGCAGCGCCAGCGCGACAGGGGGCGCGGCGCGCTGGGCCTGGACCTGCGCCTGCTGATACAGCGCGGCATCGCCATAATCGGCAACCAGTTGGGCGAACGCGGCGTCGGAGGCGGCCGCATCGCCGAGCTTGGCGAGGGCGATCGCGCTCGCGGTCAGCTTGAACATCGGCACCTTTTCCGCCCTGGCCGCGACCAGAGCGCCCGCCGCATCGCCCTGCATCAGCCGGGCGACAGCAATGGCGGACTGTGCGCTGACCAGGTTGGGATTGAGCTCGAGGGCCCGGTTCATATAGCCGATCACCGCCGTATAATCGCGCCTGAACAGCGCGATATTGCCTGCCGACCGGAACGCGCGGGCATTGAGCGGGTCAAGCTTCAACACCTCGGCGATCATCCGCTTGGCCCGGTCGCGCTCGGCGGCCTGTTCGGCCCCGAAGGAATAGAAGATCGCCACGGACCGCAGCGTATCGGCATCGCCGACCGCCAGCTTCTCGGCGGCCTGATAATGCGGCAGCGCGGCGCGCCGGTTCAATTGTCCGTTGTTCAGCACGAAACCCAGCGCGACATGCCCTTGTGCAAGCTTCGGCTCCAGGGCGATGGCGCGCTCTGCGGCACCGATCGCCTTGTCATACAGCGACCGCACCTCGATCTGATCGCTTGCCGCATTGGCGATCGCGGACAGCATGTTCGCGCGCATCGCATAGGCGGCGGCGTAATCGGGATCCTTCGCGATCGCGGCATCGAACTGCGTCAGCGCCGCGCGGTCGGTCTCCGGCCCGGCGCCAAGGTCATACAGCGCATAGCCGCGCAGGAAGGCCTCGTAGGCCGCCACCGATCGCGTGCCGCCAATCTCGCCCTGGGCCGCCGCCGCCTGCCGGGCCTCGGCATCGCCCGCAACCTCGGCGACGAGCGAGAGCGCGACGGTCTCGGCGATTTCCGATTGCAGCACGAAGATGCTCTCCAGCGCGCGGTCGTAGGTTTCCGCCCAGCGCACCAGCCCGCCCTGGATCTCGACCAGCTCGGCCGTGACCCTGACCCGCGCATCATCGCGCTGGACGCTGCCGCGCAGGATGCTGCCGACCCCGAGCTTGCGCCCGATCTCGAAATCGTCCTCCCCCGCGATCGCGCTCGAGGAGGTGGGGGCGGCGACCTTGAGGCGCGGGTTGCGCGACAGCACGGTGCGCAACTCGCGCGCAAGGCCGTCGGAGAAGAACTTCTTGTCAGGATCGCCGGTCTCGTTGGCGAAGGGCATCACCACCATCGAGGTCGCCGCCGAGGCCGGGCTGCCGAACAGGCCGAACTGCCATGCGCCGGCAAGGCCGAGGGCCGCTGCCCCGCCCGCGCCGCCGATCATCAGCGTGCGGCGCGACAGCGCGGGGGTCTTCGGCGGGGGCGGGGGCGGAGCAGGCGGAGGCGTCCCGGCGTCTTCGGCCGTGTCACCCAGACGCGCGCGCACCGCCACCAGAATGCGCGCCGCCTCGGCAGCCTCGTCGCGGCCGTCCCAGGCGCTGATGTCGAGCAGCTGGAACTGGCGGAAGCCGAGCGGGGCCATGGTGCCGTCGATGGTCAATGGCACCAGGCACCCGCGCTCGCGCCCGCGCTGCGCCTCGTCGCGCACCCAATGCGAGGCCACCGATGTCGCCGACCACAACACCACCACGCAGGCGCAGGTCTCGAGCGCGGTCTCGGTGCTCTGGAGGTAGTTCTCGCCCCCCTCCAGCCGCCCGTCCCACCACACATCGAACCCCGCCTGCTCGAGCAGGTCGATCACCGGGCGCGCGCGGGCAAGGTCGGTGCGCGAATAGCTGACGAACAGCAGCGGGCGGGTGCCCGGAGCCGTGTTCTCGCCGCTGTCCATCGCTGCCACCCCCTTTCGCGTGTCACTGCCTTGCTGATGCGCGTGCTACAGCCAAACCGCCCCAAGCGCCAAGAGATGATGCGCCGTGGCTTGCGCAGGCCTTTGCGGAAAATCGGCTTGACGATCCTGATCCATGATATAAAAATGATATCACAATTATATCGGGAAATGGAGATTCGTCATGTCCTCTGCTGATACGCCTGCCTTGAACCGCAGCCGCGAATATCCGGCCGCGACCCAGAGCGGCTATGTGATGCTGCTGCTCAGCCTGGTGCTGGCGGTGGCGGCCGTGTGGCTGTTCATCACCGCGGTGCGCGGCGAGGGGCCGCCGGCCGGCCTGCCGCTGATCCTCGCGGCGGTGACGGGCTTTGCCAGCCTGTTCTGCCTCACCGGCTTCTACATGATCAACCCCAACGAGGCCGCCGCGATCCAGCTGTTCGGCGCCTACAAGGGCACCGACCGCAACGAGGGCCTGCGCTGGGTGCTGCCGTGGCTTGCCCGCAAGAAGATCGCGGTGCGCGCCAACAACGTGATCAGCGAGAAGATCAAGGTCAACGATGCACGCGGCAACCCGATCGAGATGGCGGCCCAGGTCGTGTGGCGCGTCACCGACACTGCGCAGGCGCTGTTCGATGTCGACGACTACCGCGAATTCGTGACCGCGCAGATGGAAGCGGCCGTTCGCTCGATCGGCTCGCGCTATCCCTATGACGATATCGAGCATCTCGAGGTGACGCTGCGCGGCAACCACGAGGAAGTCGGCGCGGAACTGCGGATGGCGCTGATCGAACGCCTCTCGGTGGCGGGGATCACGGTGGACGAATGCGGGCTTACCCACCTCGCCTATGCCCCCGAGATCGCCGGCGCGATGCTGCGCCGCCAGCAGGCCGAAGCGGTGATCGCCGCGCGCGCCAAGCTGGTCGAAGGCGCGGTCTCGATGGTCGAACTGGCGCTCACCCAGCTCAGTGAGAAGGACGTGGTCCACCTCGATGACGAGCGCAAGGCGGCGATGGTCTCGAACCTGATGGTGGTGCTGTGTTCCGAACGGGACACCACGCCGGTGGTCAATGCAGGGTCGCTCTACTGATCATGCCATGAGTGCGAAGAAGGCCTTTCCCCTGCGCCTCGATCCGGCGCTTCACGATGCGGTTCAGCGGCTCGCCGATGCCGAATTGCGCAGCGTGAACGCCGAGATCGAGGTGCTGCTGCGCGAAGCGCTGGTGCGGCGCGGGATCGCGGTGGCGCGCCCCGAACCGGCACGGCGCGGCCGTCCACCCGCCGCGGATCATTCCGGGGATTCCACCTAGTGGTGGTAAAGCTTTAATTTTTCGTCGGTTGCCAATCCATTTTGCAGCGCGCGCCATTGCCCATCGCCTGTGACCTGTGTATCAAAAGAGCATAAAAAGAAGTCGCAGGAGACAGAGATGCGTGACAGGGATAAGCCCTTTGTCATGTACCGGCGTGGACCGGGTAACTTCACCATCGTGCCGCGCGGCGTGGTGGGGTGGTCCCAGTTTGCCGTGTGGATGGCCCTGCTCGGGGCGCTGGTGGTGTGGTTTGCCGAACATACCGAATTGAACAGCCGCAGCGCTGACTATTATTTCGGACTCGCGCTGTTCGGCATCGGCGTGTTCGTGTGGATGGTCGCGGGCCTGTGGTGGATGATCGTCCGCGCCGAGGTGGTCGATATCGTCGAACTGATGCGTGACCGCCAGAGAGAGCAGCGCAAGCGGCGGCGCAGGCGCTGAGGAACAACTGCCGCGCCCGGGGCGTTTCTGCGATCATGCCCGCCCGCCGACCCATTGCCCCTCTGCTCGCCATGATGGCCGTGATCGCGGCGCTGGCCGGGAACCCGGGCGCGCAGGCGCAGGACAGCGGCACCCCGCCTGCCGGCACCGCTCCCGTGCCGCCACCCCAGCCGCTTGCCGAGGAGCTGGTGCTGCGCGGCGACAATATCATCACCCTATTGCTGGGCGGCCTGCCGATGCGGTTCGAGGTCAGCGCCGAGGCCTTCGGGCTTCCGGTCGTCAACCCCTCGGCCGCGGCGCAGGCGTTGCTCGTTGCCGATGACCGGCGCGGGTGGCGCTTCGGGCCGGTGGTGGTCGAAGGCGAGACCGCCAGCGCGCTTGTCGATTTCGGGGCGGGGGCCGTGCCGCTGGCCGTCAGCTGGTCGGACCGCGCCGCCTCGGACAAGGCCGACGGGGTGATCGGCGTGCATCACATGCCCTACAAGCGCGTGACCTTCAGTTTCCGCGATCCTGCGCCGGACGAGGTGCTCCAGCGCTTTCCCCTGCGCCGCGCGGGCGGGGACAGCAACACCCGGCTCGGCACCGAGGTGATGGTTGGCAAGAAGAAGCTGATGATGATCTTCGTCCCCGAGCGACCCGAAAACCTCATCACCGCCCCCACCGCCAATTTCATCGCCACGCATCAGGAAGGCGGGTTCGAGCCCGGGGCGAACGGCATCGCGGTGATGGACTTCGGTGTCGAGCGCCCCACCCGGATGATGCGCATCGCCGAGCCGATCCTGCTAGGCGACCTCGCGATCGCGCGGTTCGCGGTGCGGATCGCAGACTATGGCGAACCGCGCCGGGTGGGCGAGATCGCGGCGGATGACCCGCGTTTCGATCCGGGCACGATCCTCGTCAGCCGCCGCAAGGGGCGCGGGAAGCCCGACCTGCTCACCCGCATCGGCCGCGACCAGATCGCGCATTGCTCGTCGATCACCTACGATCTGGCAGGCGGAGAGATCCGCCTGTCCTGCGCCCCCCGTTAGGGTCGGCGGCGCGTGATGGCGTAGCTGCGGGCCAAGTCGCAGGGCATATCGGGCGCGATCATCCGGCAGGTGCAATCATCCGCGACCAGCACGCGGTAAAGCCGGGTGAAGACCGCCGCATACCATAGAAACAGGCTTTCGGGCGGCGGCAGGGTGTCGCCCGCGGCCTCTCGGTCAATGGTGAAGTGCCATGCGTCGGCCGCGACGAAGGCGCCTCCCCCGACGAAGGTCCAGGCGTGCTTCCCGATCGCCGCCATCAGCAGCGGCGCGGCGGCGCGGGCGGGGAGATGCCGCAGCAGCCACCCGGCGGCGCGCGGGATGCGATGGGCGATGATGTAGTCCGCCGTGCGCGCGCCCGCTTCCTCGGCGATGACCAGTGCCCCCATCGGCACGTGCATCGCCAGCCAGCGGTGCAGCCGCAGCGCCTCGATCTCGGGGATCATGTTTTCGCCGCTGGGCAGCCGGGTGATCTGCGCATCGGCAAGGATGGCGGCGGTCTCGGCGTGGCCCAGCCGCTCCTCCATCACCGCCACCGTCTGGAGCACGGCATTGGGCCCGATCAGCGCGCCGGGCTTGCGGCGGCCGAGGATGCGCCGCTCAATCGACATCGATCCGATCCCGGTTGCGTTCCTTTCCTCTGGCCTCACCCCGCTGCTTCATCTGCGCACGCACCGCCTCGCGGCGCTCCTGTGCCTGCGCGGCCTTGTCGGCGTTGGTCTCCCAGTCGGTCGCGGCGTCGGCGGCGGCAAGGCGGCTTTCGTCGAAGTGCCAATCGAGCTGCTTTTTGGTCTGCGGGCCCCAATAGCCCGCCTTGCCGAGATCGTAGAAGGTGCGCTTGAACCCGGCGCGCAGGAACGCCCACAGGCATCCCAGCAGATAGCGCCGCCGGAAGCCTGTGCCGCGCCACGGATAGTGGAACAGCGCCTTTCGCATGTAGAACCGCCGGTAGTTCTTCATGACGCCATCCAGCAGTTCCCCGCGCTCCATCGCGGCCGGCTTCATGATCGGCGTCACAAAGTTGTACTTGCTGAAATCGTGGACCTCGACCTGGTCCTTCAACGTCTCGAACAGCGGGGTGTAGGGCCAGGGCGTGTACATCGCCCAGTTGGCAAGATCGGGCTGCCAGTCCCACGCCATCTGGAAGGTGTCCTCGAGCGTCTCGGGCGTTTCATTGTCGAGCCCGACGATGAACTGCGCCTCGACGAAGATGTCGGCATCGCGCAGCAACTTGATCGCCTGCTTGTTCTCCTCGACCTTGGTTTCCTTGTTGAACCGGTCGAGCTTCATCTGCGCCGCCGCCTCGGTGCCGAGGCTGACATGGACGAGGCCGGCCTTGCGGTAGAAGGGCAGCAATTCCTTGTCGCGGTAGATGTCGGTGACGCGGGTGTTGATCCCCCACTTGACCTTGTCGGGCAGACCGCGGTCGATCAGCTCCTGGCAGAAGCGGATGAAGGCCTTGCGGTTGATGGTCGGCTCCTCGTCGGCGAGGATGAAGAAGCCGACGCCGTGCTTCTCGTGCAGCTCCTGAATTTCGTCGACCACGTGCCTAGGATCGCGCACGCGGTAATCGCGCCAGAACTTCCACTGCGAACAGAACGAGCAGGTGAAGGGGCAGCCGCGCGCAAGGTTGGGGATGGCGACGCGGGTGCCCAAGGGGATGTAGGTGTACTGGTCCCAGTCGAGGATATTCCAATCGGGTTTTATGGAACTCATGTCCTTGATGGTGTCTGCCGCTTCGGTGGCGACCACCTTGTCGCCCTCGCGGAAGGCGAGGCCCTTGATCGCGCGGGCATCCTGCGGCCAGCGGCCTTCCTTGATCGCGATGAACAGCTCGACCGCGATCTCCTCGCCCTCGCCGCGCACGATCACGTCGATATGCGGCGCTTCGGCGAACACCTGCGCATACATGAAGGTCGCGTGGATACCGCCCAGCACCCTGACCGCCTGCGGCACATGGAGCGCGGCGATCTCGAGCACGCGCTCGGCGGCATAGATCGAGGGGGTGATCGCGGTGGTGCCGACCACATCGGGCTGGAGCGCGGTCATGCGCTGGCGCAGTTCGTCGTCCGAAAGCCCCTCGGTCATCGCGTCGATGAAGGTGATGTCGTCGAACCCTGCCCGCTTCAGCGGCCCGGTGAGATAGGCGACCCAGGCAGGCGGCCATGTCCCGGCGATCTCGGCCCCGCCCGAGCGGTAGTTGGGATGGACGAACAGAATGCGCATGCTGCGACTCCCCCTCTTGGATGGTGCCAAGGTGGGGGAGTTGCCCGCTATGCGCTTTGCGTTGGATCAAATGTTAAAGGTCAGCTCTTCGCCGCGTGCTCCGCGCGGGCGATTTCGTGCAACCAGTCCGCGTGGCGCGGGGCCGTCTTGGTCTCAGACCATTCCTCCAGCATCACCGGGGCGACGCGGGCGAGTTCGGCATATTGCTCCGCCGTGCCGATATTCGCCGCAAGCTCCACACGGTGCCCGTTGGGATCGAAGAAGTAGATCGACTTGAAGATCCCGTGATGCGTCGGGCCGAGCACGTCGATCCCTTGCGCCTCGATATGCGCCTTGGCGGCCAGCAGCGCGGCTTCATCCGGCACCTTCAGTGCAAGGTGCTGCACCCATTGGGGCGTGTTCGGGTCCTTGCCCATCTCCGGCTGATTGGGCAGCTCGAAGAAGGCGAGGATGTTGCCGTTCCCCGCATCGAGGAAGATGTGCATGTAGGGGTCATACTCGCCGGTCGAGGGCACGTGATCCTCGGCAAAAGCGGTGGTATAGGTCATGCCGAGCACGCGGGCGTACCATTCGACGGTCTCCTTGGCGTCCTTGCAGCGATAGGCGGCGTGGTGGATTCCGGCGAGGTTCACGGGGTGGGTCATTCCGCCGGCTCCTCGACATTGAGCACGCCGCGGATGATCTGGTCCCGCTCCATGCTTTCGAACAGCGCCTTGAAGTTGCCCTCGCCGAAGCCCTCGTCGCCCTTGCGCTGGATGAATTCGAAGAACACCGGCCCGACCTGCGCCTGCGCGAAGATTTGCAGGAGGAGACGGGGGCTGCCGCCTTCCGTGGTGCCGTCGAGCAGGATGCCGCGCATCTTGAGCGCGTCCACATCCTCACCGTGGCCGGGCAGGCGCTCGGCGAGCATGTCGTAATAGGTCGCGGGCGGCGCAGTCATGAAGGGGACGCCGAGCTTCTGGAGGCGATCCCAGCAGGCGGGAAGATCGTCGCAGATCAGCGCGATGTGCTGGATGCCCTCGCCGTTGAAGGCGCGCAGGAACTCCTCGATCTGGCCCTTGCCGCCTTCGCCTTCCTCGTTGAGCGGGATGCGGATCTTGCCGTCGGGCGCGGTCAGCGCCTTCGACGTCAGCCCGGTATACTCGCCCTTGATGTCGAAGAAGCGGATCTCGCGGAAGTTGAACAGGGTCTCGTAATAGTCGGCCCAGTACTTCATCCGCCCGCCATAGACGTTGTGGGTGAGGTGATCGATGGTGTGGAAGCCCGCGCCTTGGGGGCGGCGCTCGACACCGGGGAGATATTCGAAATCGATGTCGTAGATTGTGAGACCGTTGCCGCCCGACGCGCCCTCGTAGCGGTCGACCAGATAGAGGATCGCCCCGCCGATCCCGCGGATCGCGGGGATACGCAATTCCATGACGCCGGTCTGGACGGCTACAGGCTCGGCACCCTTTGCGATCAGGTGATCATAGGCGGCCGCCGCATCGCGCACGCGGAACGCCATCCCGCAGGCCGAGGGGCCATGCTCGCGGGCGAAGTACCAAGCCGCGCTCTTGGGCTCGTAGTTGGCGATCAGATTGATGCCGCCCTGCCGCCACAGGTGCACGTCCTTCGAGCGGTGCTGCGCCACGCGGGTGAAGCCCATCGCCTCGAACACCGGCTCGAGCATGCCCTTCTCCGGCGCGCAGAACTCGACGAATTCGAACCCGTCGAGACCGGCAGGGTTGTCGAAGAGGTCTTGCCCCCCTTGCGTGGTGGTCGGCGCGTTCATCGGTGATCCCCTCCGGTGGCGAGATAGTTACAATTGAAACTACTTACCGCAAAAGGGCGATTCGCGCAAGCTAGCCCGCCACCCTCCCCACCGTCCGCCCCCGCTCGTCCTGCGTAAGCGAGAGGCGCTTGCCGAAAGGCTCGCCGCCTTCGAAGGCCTCGGCGGTGGCGGGGTCGGCGAGGTCAGCATTGCCCACCACCCGCTCGCCCGCGTCGCTGCGGCCGATGAAGATCGCCTCGGCGCCCTTGGGGCCACGGTTGATGGTGTAGGTCTCGACCGTCGCGGCATCGACAGCTCCCTTGGCGGCAGGCACCTTGTCGGTGGCCTTGGGGAGCACGGCGAAGCGGTCGTTGCCGCTCCAGTCGGCCGGATCGGTGGAGTAGATGCCGGTCGCATATTTGCTCATCCACCCGCCATTGGCGCCGACCAGCGCGTAGCTGCCCCGGTCGGCGCGCACCCGTTGCACCGCCTCGGCGATGGCGTGGGCCGAGTAGTTGTTCCCCGCCCCGCCGAAGAACGGCAGGCCCCCGGTGAGCGTCAGGCCCCTCGGGTCGTCGACACCGAGGCCGAAATGATCGCACTGGTTGAACACGGGGATCGCGAAGCACGAATAGAAGTCGATGTAGCGCATCGCCTCGATGCCCTTCCCCGCCCGCGCCAACGCCGCATCGACGGATGCGAGCGAGGCGGGATTGCCCGCCAGATCGGGCCGCTGCGAGAGCTTCAGCTCGGTCGCGGCGGTGACGGCGTGGATGTGCACCCACTTGTCCTCCGGCACGCCGAGTTCGCGCGCCAGCCCCGCGCTGGCGACGATGATCGCGGCGGCCTGATTCACCTGATCGCGGGCCACGGTCATGCGCGGATAGGGCTCGGCGACGATGCGGTTGCGGTCGGTGACGGTGGCGAGTTCCTCCGCGCTTCGCTCCACCGGCGCGGCGGAATGCGGGTTGGCGGCAGCCACCCGGGTGAAGGGCGCGAACAGCTTGCCGATTTCGAGCCGATATTCTTCCAGCCCCATCCCCAGCCGGTGCCGCCGCGCGTTTTCGGCGAGGGCATAGAGCGGGATCGCCCCGCTGGCGCCGTGCATGAACAGCGCGGGCTCCAGCAGCTCCTCGACGCCAAAACCCTGATCCTCGAAGTCGCCTTCGATCTCCTCCGACCAGTCGGGGATCTCGCCCTTGGCCGAGAGCGCGAGCACGGTCGAGATCGCCTCGGAGCCGACGATCACCGCACAGCGGCTGTCGCCGCCCGCGATCGCGCTCGCAAATTCGCCCACCAATTGCTGGTTGGTCTGCCCGCCGGTGGTGGTGAGAATCGCGCAGGCGGGGTTCGCGCCGACACGGCTCGCAATCGCGCGCGGCACGTTGTTCGCAGCCCCAAACGGCGGCTTGCGATCCGGGCGCGACATCTCGAAAGCGCGGATCGCGGCGAGGGTGTCGATGGCGCCTGCCACCGAACCCGACGCCCCACTGTCGTCAATCGCCCTCGCCAGCGCCCGTCCGGCAAGATCCATATAGGAGAGGGCGGCATAGCCCGGCTCGCCGACCCTCTCCGAATATTGGCCCACCCCGATGATCACCGGGGTGTTGTCTGCGACATAGCCCCCCGGCTTAGTCGACAAAGTCTTCGACCCGCTCGACGATGATCGCCGGGGCCATGCCGCCCGCCGCGCACATGGTGACGAGGCCATAGCGACCGCCGCGCCGCTCGAGTTCGTCGACCACGGTGCCGATCAGGATCGACCCCGTCGCGCCGATCGGGTGGCCCAAGGCAATCGAGCCGCCGTTGACGTTGACCTTGTCCCAATCGAGCTTGAGATCGCGCACGAACTTGGCGGCGACCACCGCGAAGGCCTCGTTGATCTCGAACAGGTCGATATCGTCGGTGGTGAGGCCGGCCTTGGCGAGCACCTTCTTTGCCGCAGGCACCGGCGCGTTGAGCATCAGCGTCGGATCATCGCCCATATTGGCGGTGGCGACGATGCGGGCGCGGGGCTTGAGGCCATGGCTCTGGGCGTAGTCCTTCGAGGTGATCAGCACGGCGGCCGCCCCATCGACCACTCCGCTAGAATTGCCCGCATGGTGAAAATGCTGGATCTCGAGATCGGGATACTTGTTGTTGATCAGCTTGCGGAAGGTCGTGCCCGCCTCGTCGAGCGGCACGTCGGCGATCTTGGGGAAGGCCGGCTCCAGCTTGGCGAGGTCTTCGCGGGTGGTCTGCGGGCGGGGATATTCGTCGCGGTCGAGCAGCACCGTGCCGTCATCCGCCACCACCGGCACGACCGACTTGGCGAAGCGGCCCTCGCCAATCGCTTCGGCGGCGCGCTGCTGCGAGCGGTAGCCGACTTCGTCCAGCTCCTCGCGGGTGAAGCCTTCCTTCGATGCAATCGCATCGCCGCAGATGCCCTGGTGCGACTGCGGGTGCACCGCCTGCAGGCGCGCGTTGTAGCTGCCCATCATCGGCGGCTTGATCCCGGCGCGCATCTTCTCCTGGCTCATGGCGGCGGTGAGGCTCATCATTTCGGTGCCGCCTGCAACGACGCAATCCTCCATCCCGCTCATCACCTGCGCGGCGGCCAGAGCGACGCTGGTGATCCCGCCGCCGCAGAAGCGGTCGAGCGTGGTGCCGCTGGAGGTGATGTCGTAGCCTGCATCGAGCGCGGCCATCCGCCCCATGTCGCCGGCCTGCATCCCGTCCTGCGTGCTCACCGACCAGATCACGTCGTCGACGGTCTTGGTGTCGAGATTGTTGCGGTCTTTGATCGCCTTCAGCACGGTCGCGGCAAGGTGCTGCGGGTGGCACGCGGCGAGCGCGCCCTTCCCCTGCTTGCCGATCCCGCGCGGGGTGCGCACTGCGTCGATGATGTAAGCCTCGGCCATGGGTGATCCTCTTCCGTCATATTGAAATTGCGGTTGACGTCTCCGTAAACCCACTGCACCACTCGCACAAGAATTGCGTTTCAAAATGCAATCACAAATTTGACAGGAGAGAGATGCCGTGAGCGAGACCGCTGCCCCTGAAGTGCTGACGCAAGTGGAGGACGGCGTCCTCATCGTCACCATCAACCGCCCGGAAGCCAAGAATGCGATGACCAAGGCCGCCGCCGAGGGAATTGCGGCGGCGATGGACCGGCTCGACGCGGAAGACGATCTGCGCGTCGGCATCCTCACCGGCGCGGGCGGGACGTTCTGCTCGGGCATGGATTTGAAGGGCTTCCTGCGCGGCGAATCGCCGAGCGTCGAGGGCCGCGGGTTCGGCGGCGTGGTGCAGGCCCCGCCCAAGAAGCCGCTGATCGCCGCGGTGGAGGGCTATGCGCTGGCTGGCGGCCTCGAGCTGATGATCGCCTGCGATCTGGTGGTGGCGCATGCGGGCGCCAAATTCGGCATCCCCGAAGTGAAGCGCGGCCTTGTCGCGGCGGCGGGCGGCGTGATGATGCTCCCCGACCAGATCCCCGAGCGTGTGGCGATGGAGCTCGCGCTGACCGGCGATTTCATCGATGCGAACCGCGCCTTCCAGCTCGGCCTGATCAACGAAGTGACCGACGGCAGCGCGCTCGATGCCGCCAAGGCACTCGCAGGCCGGATTGCCGCCAACGGCCCGCTCGCGGTGCGCGTCTCGAAGCAGATCGTGAAGGAATCGCGCGGCTGGGCGATGGACGAACGCTACGCCAATCAGGGCAAGCTGATCGGCCCCGTCTTCGTCAGCCACGACGCCCGCGAGGGTGCCGCCGCCTTCGCCGAGAAGCGCAAGCCGAACTGGACCGGCAAGTAAGGCTGGCGCGGGGGCGTGCGCGGGTCGTTGCCATGTGGTTGCGATGTCGTTGCACCTCTTGTCCGGCCAGTTGCTGTCCCAAACCTCTGAAAATCCGATGTTTCACGTGAAACATTGTGGCTTTTGCTGATCACCAGGAGAGAGAGAAATGCCCGTCATCGACGTGCCCCAGCCGGCCTTCATGGAAGAAGAAGAGATCGCCATCTTCGCCGACGCGGTCGGCAAGTTCTACATGCAGCACGCCCCCGAAAAGCGCGTCCACAAGTGGCGCGAGGACGGGATGGTCGAGCGTGAGTTCTGGCGCGAGGCAGGAGCGGCAGGCCTGCTCGGCGTGTCGGTGCCGACCGAATATGGCGGCCACGGCGGCGACTTCCGGCATGACATGGTGGTGATTTCCAAGCAGGGCGAACACGGCGTCGACGGCTTCGGCGCGAGCCTGCACAACACCATAATCCTGCCCTATCTGGTGCGCCACGGCACTGAGGAGCAGAAGCAGAAATACCTCCCCCGGCTGGTGAGCGGCGACCTCGTCAGCGCCATCGCGATGAGTGAGCCCGATGCGGGGAGCGACCTGCAATCGATCAAGACCACCGCGCTGAAGGACGGCAACGGCTACCGGCTCAACGGGTCGAAGACCTGGATTTCCAACGGCCAGCTCGCCGATTTCATCATCGTCGTCGCCAAGACCGATCCGGCCGAGGGCGCCAAGGGCATCTCGCTGCTGCTGCTCGAGACCGAGGGCGCGGAAGGCTTCCAGCGCGGCAAGAAGCTCGACAAGATCGGGCTGGATGCGCAGGACACCAGCGAGCTGTTCTTCGACAACGTGTTCATTCCGGCCGACAATCTGCTGGGCGGTGTGGAAGGGCGCGGCTTCTACCAGCTGATGGGCGAGCTGCCGCAGGAACGTCTCGTCATCGCCATGGGCGCGATGGCCGGGATCGAGAAGGCGCTCGACGTGACCGTCGACTACGTCAAGAACCGCAAGGCCTTCGGCAAGACGATCTGGGATTTCCAGAACACCCAGTTCACCCTCGCCGACCTCAAGGCGCGCGGCACCGCTGCCCGCGTCTTCGTCAACGACTGCATCGCCAAGCTGCTCGAAGGCAAGCTCGACGTGGCGACCGCGAGCATGGCCAAGTACTGGGTGACCGAGCTGCAATCGGAAGTGGTCGACAAGTGCCTGCAATTCCACGGCGGGGCAGGCTACATCAATGACTACGCCATCGCCCGCATGTACCGCGACACCCGCATCGCGCGGATCTATGGCGGCTCGAACGAGATCATGAAGATGCTGATCGCGCGTTCTATGTGAGCGTGCCCGCCTCCGCGGGCACGTCCTCGGTGCTGTTCCTCCACTTCGCTGCGCTACGTTCCGGGCGCCTGCGGCTCGCGCGCGTGCGCTCGCGGTCGCTGCGCGACCGAACCAGCGCTTCCTTCCTCGCTCGCGTTTGGCGCTGAACGGCCCCGCAGGGGCCGCAAGGCCGAACGGCCGCCCGCAGGTGCTCAAGTCCGCAGGACTTGAAACAGCACCGAGGACGAGGGCGCGGAGGCGCCCTCGCAAAACAGGAAAGGGCGGCCCAGTTTCCCGGACCGCCCTTCCTCTCCCGCTCCTTTGCGGAGCTAACTTGTTCTGTGCCCTTAGAACTTTGCGCGCAGCGTCACGCCATACTGCCGCGGCGGCAGGGTGAAGGCCGAGCGCGAGTTGGTCGCGCCGGTGCTGCGCAGCGTGGTGTTGAAGGTCACCCCGCGCACCACCTCGTCGGTGAGGTTGTTGACCCAGCCCTCGATCGCATACTTCCCGCCCGCAAAGCGCAGGCCGGCGCGCGCGTTGACGAAGGCCTTGCCGTCCTGCACGTCGGCGACGATCAGCGGCTGGGCCGCAACCGCCGCGTCGACCCCGAGCGCGGCGATCTGCGCCGCGCTGGGCGGGACGATCGCCTGGGTCGAGGTGCGCTGGTCGTCTTCCACCCGGACCTGGCCCGAGAGGAAGAACTCGACATCGTCGCTGATCGGCTTTTCCCACATCGCGCCCGCCAGCGCGATGATCCGCGGCGCATTGGTGAGGTCGTTGCCGCACAGCGAGACCACCTGCGGCGCG
>NZ_JAMNXL010000233.1 GCF_023653175.1 Erythrobacter sp.
CCATAGAGGCCCGCGCCCGCCGGGAACGGGGGCTTGAGGCGCGGCTGGCCCTTCTTGCCCTCGAGGCTTTCGATCATCGCGGTTTCTTCACCGCAGATATAGGCGCCCGCGCCGCGGTGCATGAAGACGTCGAAATCGTAGCCCGAACCGCAGGCGTTCTTGCCGATCAGCCCGGCTTCGTAAGCCTGATGGATCGCCGCCTGAAGAACTTCGGCCTCGCGGATATATTCGCCGCGCACGTAGATATAGGCCGCCCGCGCGCGCATCGCGAAGCCGGCGACCAGCGCGCCTTCGATGAGCTTGTGCGGATCGTGGCGCAGGATCTCGCGGTCCTTGCAGCTGCCGGGCTCGGATTCGTCCGCGTTGATGACGAGGAAGCTCGGCCGGCCGTCGCGCGATTCCTTGGGCATGAAGCTCCACTTGAGCCCGGTCGGGAAGCCCGCCCCGCCCCGCCCGCGCAGGCCGCTGGCCTTGATCTCTTCGATGATCGCATCCTGCCCGCGCGCGAGCAGCGCCTTGGTGCCATCCCAATCTCCGCGCGCCTGCGCCGCCTTCAGGCCCCAGTCCTGGAACCCGTAGAGATTGGTGAAGATGCGGTCCTTGTCAGCCAGCATCACTGCGTTTCCCTTGCTTTGGCGCGCCGGATGCGCACCAGCGAAATCGTCTGGAACACGAGGCCTAGCCCCATGATGATCACCCCCATCTCGAGCGGGCCGGTCGCGGTCAGCACTGCCCCCAGCGCAAAGCCGGTGAGGCCGAGGATCGCGAGGAGCAGCGTCAGCGGGTTCATGCCAGCGCCCCTTGCGACCACAGCGCGTAAAGCACGCCGAGGATGAGGATGATCACGCCGATGCGGATCACGCCCATCAGCAGCTTGTAGGCGATGAACGCCAACAGCAACGCGCCGAGGATGGTGGCGACTGCGCTCACCTTACCATTCGCTCCGGTAATCGTGGTTCGCATCGACCATCGCGGTCAGCGTGGTCGGCCCGCCCGAAGGCTCGGAGGTGCGGCGGCCCGGCTCCTGCGTGCCCGCTTTGGGCTGCTGGCCCGCCGCCAGCGCATCGAGCACCGCTTCGAGGCGCTCCGGAGTCAGGTCTTCGTAATTGTCGTCGTTGATCTGGACCATCGGCGCGGTGGCGCAATTGCCCATGCATTCGACCTCGGTGAGGGTCCAGAGGCCATCGGCCGAGACCCCGCCCTTCACCATCCCGCGCTTCTTGCAAGCCGACATGATGTCGTCGCTCCCGCGCAGCATGCACGGCGTGGTGCCACACACCTGCACGTGGAATTTACCCACGGGCTTGAGGTTATACATGAAGTAGAAGCTGGCAACCTCGAGCACCCGGATCACCGGCATCCCGAGATATTGCGCCACGTATTCGATAACCGGCAGCGGCAGCCACCCTTGCGTATCGGTCTCCGCGCCGACCTGCCGCTGGGCGAGATCGAGCAGCGGCATCACCGCCGAACGCTGACGCCCCTCGGGATACTTGGCGATGTGCCAGTCGGCGGTATTCTTGTTCTCCGGCGTCCACGCAAAGGCGCTCCAGCGGGCGCGCAGTTCGGGAGTGTCGGGTGCGGGGGTGCGGTCAGCCATTGAGGTTTTCCAAAGTGTTGCGCTCTTTCCGGCGCGCCTCGATCCGGGGATAGGCAAAGCCCCACCACACGGCGTTCCACAGCGCGGCCACCAGGATCGCGGACCAGCCCGAAAGTATCCCGAGCTTCGGGAGGTTGAGAAACCCGGCATAATCGGCGCAGGTCGCAGCGAACCACGCCGTGCTCACGACCGAGAGCACCGTCTGCCAACGCGTCGAAATGGCGTCGGCCCGGTCGATCAGGTCATCGATCACCGGTCACACTCCCCGAACACCACGTCGATCGCGCCGAGAATGGCGGTCGCGTCCGGCAGCATGTGACCCTTGGACATGAAGTCCATCGCCTGGAGGTGCGAGAAGGCCGTGGGGCGGATCTTGCAGCGGTAGGGCTTGTTGGTGCCGTCGCTGACGAGATAGACGCCGAATTCGCCCTTGGGGCTTTCGGTCGCCACGTAGACCTCGCCCGCAGGCACGTGGAAGCCTTCGGTGTAGAGCTTGAAGTGGTGGATCAGCGCTTCCATCGACTGCTTCATTTCGCCGCGCTTGGGCGGCACGACCTTGGTGTCGCTGCTGGCGATCGGGCCGCTCGGCATGTCGCGCAGGCATTGGCGGATGATCTTGGCGCTCTCGTAGACTTCCTTCACGCGCACCATGAAGCGGTCATAGCAGTCCGAATTGGTGCCGACCGGAATGTCGAACTCCATGCGGTCATAGACGTCATAGGGTTGCGACTTGCGCAGGTCCCACGGAAGGCCGGCGGCGCGGATCATCGGGCCCGAGAAGCCCCAGGCAATCGCATCCTCGCGGCTGACGACGGCGATATCGACGTTGCGCTGCTTGAAGATGCGGTTGTCCATGACGAGGCTCATCGCGTCCTCGAACAGCTGGAAGAAGCGGTTGTCGAGCCAGTCGCCGATATCCACCAGAAGCTTCTCCGGCACGTCCTGATGGACACCGCCCGGGCGGAACCATGCGCTGTGCATGCGCGCGCCCGACGCCCGCTCGAAGAAGTTGAGGCAGTCCTCGCGCAGGTCCATGATCCACAGGTTCGGCGTGAACGCGCCGACATCGAGGATGTGCGCCCCCATGTTGAGCATGTGGTTGCAGATGCGGGTGAGCTCGGCGAACAGCACGCGGAGATACTGGGCGCGCAGCGGCACTTCGAGGTTCAGCTGCTTCTCGATGGCGAGCACCCAGGTGTGCTCCATCGCCAGCGGCGAGCAGTAATCGAGCCGGTCAAAATAGGGCAGCGCCTGAAGGTAGGTCTTCTGCTCGATCAGCTTTTCGGTGCCGCGGTGGAGCAGGCCGACATGCGGGTCGATCCGCTCGATCACCTCGCCGTCTAGCTCCATCACCATGCGCAGCACGCCGTGCGCGGCCGGATGCTGGGGGCCGAAGTTGATCGTGTAATTGGTGATGACCTCGCCCTCGGTGGTGGGCGATTCTTCGAGGTTCATGCTCATCGGCCACCCTCCTTCGAGGTGGGATCGGGAGCGCCGGGGGCGGGCTTTCCGGTGTCCTTCTGCTCGGGCCCCGGGGGCGAGACCTTCTCGGCGGCAGCCTTGTCGGCAGCCTTGCCTGCGCCGGTGTCGCCCTGCTTCTCGGTGACCTTGGGCTCGGCGACCGCAGGGGCCCCGCGCGATTTCTCGTCTCCGGGAAGCACGTAGTCCGCGCCTTCCCAAGGGCTGAGGAAGTCGAACGTGCGCATTTCCTGCGCCAGCACGACGGGCTCGTACACCACGCGCTTTTCCTCCTCGGAATAGCGCAGCTCGGTGTAGCCGGTCATGGGGAAGTCCTTGCGGAACGGGTGCCCCTCGAAGCCGTAATCGGTGAGAATGCGGCGCAGGTCCGGGTTGCCCGCGAAGGTCACCCCGAACATGTCGAACACCTCGCGCTCGAGCCACCCGGCATTGGGCCACAGCGTGGTTACGGTCGGCACCGGGGTGTCTTCCGAGGCCGAGCACTTCACCATCACGCGGTGGTTCTTGGTCAGGCTCTGCAGCATGTAGACGACCTCGAACCGTTCGGCCCGTTCGGGGTAGTCGACCCCGGCAATTTCCATCATCTGCTGGTAGGCGTGATCATCGCGCAGGATCTGGAGTACGCGCGCAATAGCGTCGCGTTGCACGCGGAAGATCACCTCGCCATGCGATTCATGCGCTTCGATCAGCCAGACAGAGATGGTCTCGCTGATGGCATCGATCACGCCTTCATTGGAGGCGAACTTCGGGGCGGAGTGGAGAACGGCCATGCGCCCTTACCTCTCGATAGTGCCGACGCGGCGGATCTTGCGCTGCAATTGCATCACGCCATAGAGCAGCGCCTCGGCGGTCGGCGGGCAGCCGGGGACGTAGATGTCGACCGGCACGATGCGGTCGCAGCCGCGCACCACCGAGTAGCTGTAATGGTAATAGCCGCCGCCATTGGCGCAGCTGCCCATCGAGATGACGTACTTGGGATCCGACATCTGGTCGTAGACCTTGCGCAGCGCCGGGGCCATCTTGTTGCACAGCGTGCCCGCGACGATCATCACGTCCGACTGGCGCGGAGAGGCGCGCGGCGCGGCGCCGAAGCGCTCCATGTCGTAGCGCGGCATGTTGACGTGGATCATCTCGACCGCGCAGCACGCAAGGCCGAAAGTCATCCACCACAGGCTGCCGGTGCGCGCCCACTGGAACAGTTCCTCGGTCGAGGTGACGAGGAAGCCCTTGTCAGTGACCTCGGTCTGGAGCGCGGTGAAGAAGCTCGCGTCAGGCGCGCGGACCTCCCCGCCCTGGGCGGTGGTCAGCTTCGAAATGTCTGGCAATCCCTGGAGAGGAGAAATCGTGTTGTTCATTCCCAGTCCAACGCCCCTTTCTTCCATTCATAAGCGAGGCCCACCGCAAGGATGAACAGGAACACCATCATGCCGCTCCAGCCCACCCACTTGGTCTCGTCGAGGCTGACGGCCCAGGGGAACAGGAAGGCGGCTTCTAGATCGAAGACGATGAAGCTGATCGCCAC
>NZ_JAMNXL010000234.1 GCF_023653175.1 Erythrobacter sp.
AAACCACCGAGGAAAGCGTCCGCTCCGGTGCCGGCGCGGTCATCTCCAGCCAATCCAGCGGCGTGAAGCGTGCCGGGCAGACCGTGCCCAGCGCCGGTGCGACCGTGGTCTTCTGAGGACCCGAGCAATGTCGATCAAACCCGAGGGGGTTCAACCCATGACACGCAAGTTCAAGCTCCAGCTGCTGGTGGCCGCGATCGCCGCTGTGCCGATGGCGGCAATGCCCGCCACCACCGCGATTGCTCAGCAGGTCGTCCGCCCGTCGCAGGAAATCATCCTGTCGATCGGCAAGGGCGAACTGGTGACGGTCCCCGGCACGATGGCCGACGTGTTCGTCGCCAACGACGAGATCGCCGACGTCCAGGTCAAGTCGCAGCGCCAGCTCTATGTGTTCGGCAAGTCGGGCGGCGAGACCACGGTCTACGCCAGCAACGAACGCGGCGACGTGATCTTTTCGGCCAACATCCGGGTCGGCTCGAACATTGGCAGCATCAGCCAGATGCTCACGATGGCGATGCCCGATGCCAAGGTCAGCGTCTCGACCATGGGCACCGACACCGTGCTGCTGACCGGCACCGTCGGCGCGCCCGAGGATGCCGCCGAGGCCGAGCGCCTCGTCCAGGCTTTCCTTGGTGAAAAGGCCAATGTGATCAGCCGCCTGCGCACCGCGACCCCGCTGCAGGTCAACCTTCAGGTGAAGGTCGCCGAGGTCAACCGCTCGCTGCTGCGCAGCATCGGCGGCAACCTCCAGACCTTCGACACCACCGGCGGCTTCCGCTTCGGCGTGGGCACCGGCACCCGCTCGATCGTGACCGGCGAATACGGCCTCGGCGGCCCGTTCGCGGCCGGCAACAACATCCTCAACCCGACCATCACCGTGCCCGTCTTCGGTGCCAACGGCCTGCCGCTGTTCAACGATGACGGCACGCCGATCACCCAGGAAATCCTCGGCACCGCGGTCAACAGCAACAACGGCACCACGCTTACGGGCCTTGGCCGTCTGTTCGGCATGGACATGCTCGGCGCGCTCGACCTGTCGGAGCGTCTGGGGCTTGTCTCGACCATCACCGAGCCCAACCTCACCGCGCTCTCGGGCGAAACCGCGACCTTCCTTGCGGGCGGCGAGTTCCCGGTGCCGATCTCGCAGGGCCTCGGCCAGGTTTCGGTCGAGTTCCGCCAGTACGGCGTCAGCCTCGCCTATACCCCGACCGTGCTTTCGAACGGCCGCATCTCGATGCGCGTGCGCCCGGAAGTCTCGGAGCTTTCGACGCAAGGCTCGGTCACGCTCAACGGCTTCCAGGTCCCTGCCCTCACCACCCGCCGCACCGAAACGACGGTCGAGCTCGGCTCGGGCCAGAGCTTCATGATCGCCGGCCTGATGAGCGCCAACTCGCAGAACTCGCTCGACAAGGCGCCGGGCGTGGGTGACGTGCCGATCCTCGGCAACCTGTTCCGCAGCCGACAGTTCCGCAAGGGCGAGACCGAGCTGGTGATCATCGTCACCCCCTATCTGGTGAAGCCCGTCGACGCCAAGGACATCAAGCTGCCGACCGACGGCTTCCATTCGGCCAACGAGTTCCAGCAGCTGCTCGGCTACAAGGAAAACGCGGGCGTCTCGGGCGAAGTGCGCCCGGGCCCGAGCGCGGCCCAGCCCGATGCGCCGGCCCCCAAGGTGAGCGCCGCCGATCCGGCCGCGATCCTCCCGACCGGCGAGGAAAAGCCGCGCCGCGCCGACAAGAAGGCCCGCCGTCCGGATCGTGCCGCCAAGGCCGATGCTTCTGCCGCCGCCCCCGGTTTCAGCCTCTAACGCGAGAAAGGTGCAACAATGCCGAATGCACGATTGAACCGGCCGGCCCGCGTGCCCGCCCCCAAGCTCAAGCTTGCTGCCGCGCTGGCGCTGGGCCTCGGCCTTGCCGGTTGCGGCGGGATGCCCGAGAACACCTCGCTCTACAGCGTCAAGCAGCCGGTGGTCGAACGCACCAACATGGTGCTCGACGTCAACACCAACGCCTCGGGCCTGCCGATCTCCGAACAGCAGCGCCTCAATGGCTGGTTCGAGACGATGGACCTGCGCTACGGTGACCGGATCGCGATCGAGAACCCGAGCCAGAACCCGGCAGTCACCGCCGCGGTGCGCGACCTTGCAGCGCGCTACGGCCTGATGATCAGCGACACCGCGCCCGTCACCCCGGGCTTTGTCCAGCCCGGCCAGGCGCGCGTCGTCATCAGCCGTTCGAGCGCCAGCGTTCCGGGCTGCCCCGACTGGTCGGCCAAGTCCGACATGAACTACAGCAACGGCACCAGCCCCAATTTCGGCTGCGCGGTGAACAGCAACATCGCCGCGATGGTCGCCGATCCGCAGGATCTGCTCGAAGGCAAGCAGGGTTCGGGCGAGACCGTGATCGCGACCTCGAACAAGGCGATCTCGACCTATCGTGAAATGGATCCGACCGGCAAGGCCGGCCTGAAGGAAGCCGGTGCCTCGGGCTCGGGCGGAGGAGGTAACTAAGCCATGAATGCTCCCTGGAAATCGGGCCTGCCCGGCAACCGCGACCCCTTCTCGGCCTATATCTGCGACGACAACGCGCTGGACGTGCTGCGTCCGGTGGTGATCGAGCTCGGCTGGCAGCCGGAAAAGTGCAACAAGGGCGGCCTGCGCAACGCGGTGCAATCGCTCTCGGTCAGCGCCTCGCCGGCGATCCTCGTGGTCGACCTGTCGGAAAGCGGCGATCCGCTCAACGACATCAACGCGCTGGCCGAAGTGTGCGAGCCGGGCACGGTGGTGATCGCCATCGGCCAGGTCAACGACGTGCGCCTCTACCGCGATCTGCTCGCGAGCGGGATCCACGACTACCTCCTGAAGCCGCTCTCGCCGCAGCAGGTGCATGATGCCCTGAACCAGGCGCTGGCGGTGTTCATGAGCCCCAAGGCGGGCGATGCCGATGCGGCCAAGCGCCACATCTCGACCGCCATCGTCGGCACCCGCGGGGGTGTGGGCGCCTCGACGCTGGCGACCTCGCTCGCCTGGCTGTTCTCCGAGGCGCACAAGGCCCCGACCGCGCTGCTCGATCTCGATGTCCACTTCGGCACCGGTGCGCTGGCGCTCGACCTCGAGCCCGGCCGCGGCCTGACCGACGCGATCGAGAACCCGAGCCGCATCGACCCGCTGTTCATCGAACGCGCCATGGTGCGCGCCGGCGACAACCTGTCGATCCTCTCGGCGGAAGCCCCGATCAACCAGCCGCTGATGACCGATGGTTCGGCCTTCGTGCAGCTGGAGGACGAGTTCCGTCAGGCCTTCGAGATGACGGTCATCGACCTGCCGCGCAACATGCTGATCAACTTCCCGCAATTGCTGGCAGACGTGAACCTGGTGGTGCTGACCTGCGAGTTCACCCTCGCCTCGGCGCGCGACACGATCCGCATTCTTTCGTGGCTCAAGTCGAACGCCAGCCACGCGCATCCGATGATCGTGGCCAACAAGGTGCAGCCGAGCCTGTCGGAGATCAGCAAGGCCGATTTCGAGGCCTCGATCGAACGCAAGGTCGATTTCGTGATCCCCTACGACATCAAGGCGGCCTCGAACGCGGCCAAGCTGGGTCAGGTGTTCGTCGATGCCAACCGTTCGAGCAAGGCGACCGCGGCGATCCGCCAGATCGCCGAGCGCGTGATGGGGGCGAGCGCGGAGGACATCGTGCCGGCCGCCAGCGACAAGAAGTCGCTCCTCGGCAATTTCGATCTGAAGGCGATGCTCGCCAAGAAGCCGAAGGTCGATCTGACCAAGGCGGACTGATCGCGGCAGGGCCGGGGATGTGCGGCACGGCGCATGGCGCTGCCCCCGCACGCCCCGGGCGGCAATTGAGGACAGGAACCCGCCGTATCCCGGCGGTGCGAGGCAGGAAACGACAGCATGGACTTCTTCCAAACCCTGCTCATCACGCTGGTGATCTTCACCGTGCTTGTCGCGGGCTATGCGGTCATCGCCGGGTCGGGTGTCTCCAAGGCGCAGAAGCGCCGGATGCAGGCGGTGCGCTATCGCCATTCCGAAAGCCTCGATGCCAAGGTCGACGCGCAGTTCAAGCGCGCGGTCGCCGCGCGCAAGCCCAAGAGCTTCAAGGTGGCCGGCTCCGGCTCGCGCATGGAGGCCCTCGCGGTGCGCCTCAACCGCACCGGCAAGAACTGGACGGTCTCGCAATATCTCTACATCTCGGGCGGCCTGTCGGTCGGAATCGCGGTGCTGATCTTCGCGCTCAGCCAGGCGCCGTTGCTCTCGCTCGGCGCCGGTCTGTTCCTGGGCGCAGGGCTGCCGCACATGGTGGTCGGCTTCCTGATCAACCGCCGCACCAACCAGTTCATCACCAAGTTCCCGGACGGCATCGAGTTGCTCGTGCGCGGCCTCCGATCGGGCCTGCCGGTGACCGAGACGCTCGGGATCGTGTCGAGCGAAGTGCCCGGCCCGGTCGGCTTTGAATTCAAGGCCGTGATCGACCGCATCAAGGTCGGCAAGACCATGGAGGACGCGCTCCAGGATACCGCAGACAAGCTCGGGATCGCCGAATTCAACTTCTTCACGATCACTCTTGCCATCCAGCGC
>NZ_JAMNXL010000235.1 GCF_023653175.1 Erythrobacter sp.
GATCACCTGCTTGGCCGACTGCGCGTCGATGCGGCCGAGATCGACCGGGGGCAGCGGGTCGACGATGAAGTCACCGACCTTGGCGCCCGGCTGGAGCTTCTCGGCCTGCTTGAGATCGACCTGCTTGAAGTAGTCCTCGACCTCCTCGACCACCTCGACCACGCGCCACAGCGTCAGATCGCCGGTCAGCGGATCGAGCTTGGCACGGATGTCGTTTTCGGCGCCGTAGCGGTTGCGCGCGGATTTCTGGATCGCCTCTTCCATCGCCTCGATGACGATCGCCTTGTCGATCATCTTTTCCGAGGCGACCGCGTTGGCGATCGCAAGCAGTTCGGCCTTGTTGGCGGAAATGGCACTCATCAGTCGTCTGCCTTCTCTGTATCTTCTTCGATGAGTTCGTCGGCCCCGCTGGTGTCGAGCGGGCGGGTGGCGGCGATCAGCGCGTCGGTGAGGACGAGCTTGGCCGTGTGAACCAGTTCGAGCGGCAGGTGCACATCGCCCGCCTTGACCTCGGCTACGAGGACCATACCATCCTCGAGCCCGCCGAGCACGCCCTTGTTGACGCGCTGGCCGTCATAGCTCTTGTCCATGACGATCCGCACCTCGTGCCCGGCCCAGTTGGCAAAGTCCTTCTCGCGGGTGAGCGGACGGTCGATGCCGGGTGAGCTGACTTCGAGGTGATAGGCGCCTTCGACCAGTTCCTCGCCCGCCTCTTCCGCAGCGTCGATCGCGTCCGAAATGCGGCGCGACAGGGCGGCGCACTGGTCGAGCACCAGCTGCCCGGTCGCCGGATCCTCGGCCATGATCTGGAGCGCCATTCCGCCGTCGCCGGCTTCGGAGGACACCATCGCCACGCGCACCAGTTCGAACCCGAGCGCGGACGCTTCGGGCTCGATCAGCTGGGTCAGGCGGGCGATGTCGGCCATGGATTCTTTCGTTAGCAGGCTATTGCGGCGTCTGGACGGCAACGCGGTTTCGGGCCGGCCCCCGAGGGCGCCAGCATCCAAACCTTGTTGTGACAATGTCGGGATTGGCGCTGCACCTAGTCGGCTTTGCCTTCTTTGGCAAGCCTCAACCGCGCGAGGTGGGCGGGAGGGCGCCCGACGCCCTAGGGCTCGCCTGCGACCCAGCGGCGCACCTGATCGCGCAGGGCCTGCCGCTCGCGCATTTCGAAATCCTCGGCATAGCGGCGGACCGCGAGCACATCGGCCTCGCTGATCGGCTCGTCGAAGGCAACCGCGTTGATCCCGCTCCCGCCATCGCCGAGGCGCTCGCTGCGCACGACCGTGCCGAACGGTTCGAGCCGGCCGATCGCGATATAGCCCGACTGGCGGCATGGCGCAGGCCTCGCGAGAGCAATCCGCGCACCGCTGCGCGAAATGTCGAGCAGGATGCAGCCTTGCGTGGCGGTGACCGAGACGAACCGCGCCGGGATCGCCAGCCGCAGCCGCGCCGAGGCGCGCCGGCCAATCGTCACCGCCGTATCGTTCTGCGTCAGGAAGGTATCATGCCAGGCTGCCGTCATCGGCCGAGGCTAGCCCGGGGGTCGTGAATGTCCGGCCCCGCGCAACCTGGGGACAATACCTAGTGCGCCCGCCGCCTGCGTCGTCAGATCGAGCGCTCGTCCCCGCTTTCGCCCGTCACCCATTTGCGCGCGGTCTCGATCAGCGCGCGCTTCTCGCGTTCCTCGAAATTCTCATGGTAGCGCCGCGTCTCGAGCACGACCGCGTCGGTCAGCGGCTCGTCGAATACCAGCGCATTGAGGCCGAATTCGCTGCGAGCGACGATCACGAAGTGGTTGATGATTCCGCAGCGCAGGATCGCGCCCTCGCCCTCGCGCATCGCATCGAGGATCGCGACTTGCGCGCCGGTGCGCGAGAGGTTGAGCAGGATGCAGGTGTGCGCCTTTTCGATCGCGATCAGCTGAGCGGGAAGGCTGAGCCGGAGGCGCGGGGCCGCGCGGCGGCCGATCGGCACCGCCGATCCATCGGTCGGCTGAGCCTTCGGGTCCACCATCCCTTGCTCCCCCCGCAATCGCTCGGGCGCCGCGTGGCTGCCCGTATCAGGGGCATGCGAATCGGCGCCGGACACCGGTGCGACCGGCGTCAGCTTACCCGAGGCGGGCGTCGCTGGCAAAGGGACGGGGGGCGTGGCGGAGATATCGGGCCGCATGTCAGCGCGTGCCCCGGTGCGAGGGCCGCGACCGCTGGAACGATTCGTCACCCCCGTAACGCAGAGCGCCGAATTCCCTCTGGAAATTTTCGGATAGCTTCAGCACGATGTCGCATTGCCCCAGTTCGAAGCACCGCAATAATCGAAAAGACTTTCAAATCCGTTAGGAGCGCCCCCCGGTCGGCACTCCCTCCGGCCCCGTCCTCAATCCTGCCCCTCCATAAGCGCGTGCTTGCGAATGCAGTGGCGCAGCTGGTCATAGCTCAGCCCCAGCGCGCGCGCGGTCTGGCGCTGGTTCCAGCGGTGCTTGCCGAGCGCATGGGCCAGGATCGCGCGCTCGTGCGCGTCGACCGCGGCGCGCAGGTCCTCAATAGAGTCGAAACCGGCGCTGGCCGGCGACGCCGCTGCAAGGCCATCGGCCGCGCCCGAAGCCGCAGGCGGGGCCGCGCGGGCGCGGCGGTGCTCGGGCGGTCGCGGGCGCCACGGGCTGTCGAAGGGATCGAACTGGACATGCGCGATCGGCATGTCGTCGGCAGCCCAGCGATAAACCGCGCGCTCCACGACATTGCGCAGCTCGCGGACATTGCCGGGCCATGGATAGTCTTCGAGCGCCTCCTTCACGTGGGGAGCGAAGCCCGGCCAGCGCTCCCAGTCGAGCTCGGCAGCCATGCGGCGGCCGAAATATTCGGCGAGGACACCGATATCGCCCTCGCGCACGCGCAGCGGCGGCAGCGTGATGACCTCGAAGCTCAGCCGGTCGAGCAGGTCGGCACGAAACTCGCCGCTCGCGGCGAGCGCGGGAAGATCATCATTGGTCGCAGCGACGATCCGCACATCGACCCGGATCGGGCGCGAGGCACCGATGCGGGTGACCTCGCCATATTCGACCGCGCGCAGCAGCCGCTCCTGCGCGCCCATCGACAGCGTGCCCAATTCATCGAGGAACAGCGTGCCGCGGTCGGCTTCCTCGAAACGGCCCGCACGCGACTTGGTCGCCCCGGTGAAGGCCCCGGCCTCGTGGCCGAACAGTTCGGCCTCGATCAGGGTTTCCGGCAGCGCGGCGCAGTTCATGGTGACCAGCGGCTCGTCCCAGCGGCTCGACAGGCGGTGAAGGCGTTCGGCGATCAGTTCTTTACCCGTGCCGCGTTCGCCGATCACTAGCACGGGGCGGTTCATGGCCGCGGCGCGGGAGGCGCGTTCGACCGCGTCGAGGAAGGCCCCGGACTGACCGATGAACTGGCTCTCGTGCTTCATGTCCAAACTATAGTGAAATTCCCCAATGCTTGGCAATAGTCACCAACGCCTTGTCCGCCCTCGCCGCAAAAATCCGCGGATTTCCGCCATTCTCGCGGTTTGGCACGCCCCGTGCAAAATACCCAGCAAGACCACGGACACACTTGGGGAGGCCCACAATGATCAACCGCAAAGCCAGCCAGACGAGCTTCTGGAACACCAAAGTCGGCCATGCCGCGATGGCCAGCATCGCCGCGATGGTGATGATGATCGCGCTGTCCTCGCAGCTTCAGCCGGGCGCGGCCAACGCCGCCCCGCTCGCCCATCCCGCCAGCGTTGCCGGCGCCGTGGTCGAGATCGCCTGAAGTGGCCGATCCCTTTGACCCCCTCGGGCCGGAGCGCCCCTCGCAGGCTGTCCCCCCTGCCGACGCCGACCGCCTCACGGTACCCACCCGTGACGCGCGCAGCGGCGATGCTCCGGCCCAACCCTCCCGCCTGCTTTCGGCCGGCAACCCCCTGTCACGGCTCGACGAGGAAATCGAAGCCTTGCGCCGCAACCCGGGCAAGGCACAATCCGCCAGCCGCACCACCCCGCTGCACGAGGAGCGCACAGCCCCCCTCGACCGCGTCAATTCGTTTCTCGATGGAGTAGCCTTCATGGGCATTTTCAGCCGCACCCGTGACATCATTGCCGCCAACTTCAACGACATGCTCGACAAGGCGGACGATCCGTCGAAGATGATCCGGATGATCATCCTCGAGATGGAGGAAACCCTGGTCGAAGTCCGCGCCAGCGCGGCGCGTACCATCGCCGACCAGAAGGAAATGCACCGCCATTGCATGAAGCTCGACCGGCTGCAGGCCGATTGGGCCGAGAAGGCGCAGCTCGCGCTGTCCAAGGACCGCGAGGACCTTGCCCGTGCTGCGCTGGTCGAGAAGAAGAAGGCCGGCGACATGGCCGACCAGCTCAAGTCCGAGATCGCCGTGCTCGACGACGCGCTGCGCGCCTATGAGGCGGACATCGCCAAGCTCCAGCACCGCCTGCGCGAGGCCCGCAGCCGCCAGACCGCGATCGCCGCGCGCCTCGAAAGCGCCGAGAACCGCGTCAAGCTGCGCACCCTGATGAGCACCGAGCGCACCGACGAGGCGCTGGCGCGCTTCGACCAGCTCGAACGCCGCGTCGATTAC
>NZ_JAMNXL010000236.1 GCF_023653175.1 Erythrobacter sp.
TCAGGAATTGCGGGTCCTGTTCGGGGGTGCGCACCGGGCCGATGGTGAAGGCCTCGCGCAGCACCTCGCCCAGAGCACCCGGCGCAGGGCCGGCGATATCGACCAGTGGCAGCCCGCGATGGACGAAATCGCCGGTCCGCACCCGCAGCGAGATGACGCAGCCGGCCTTGCGCGCCGCCTTGTCGAGCGCGTCAAACTCGATCAGCTGCACATAGCCCGTGGTCCAGGCCAGCGCCGGTGTCCCGCCGCGCGGTTCGGGCGGATCGCGAAAATCGCCCTCCTGCGGGTAGGTCTCGCGGATCAGCCGCAGCAGCCGCCGCCCGATCCCTTCGAGGACGATATTGATGCGGATCGAGGAGGGGATGTGGTGCAGGAAGAACACCAGCACCGCGACGCACAGCGCGGTCAGCCCATAGGCGACCGCGAGCGAGATCTGCGGGACGAACCCCGGCAGGGCGGCCTCCGCGCTTCCGGCCGCGCCATGGATCACCGCCCCGGCCAGCGCCGCGGTCTCGTCCTCGCCGCGCACCGCGCGCAGCACCACCACGGCATAGACGAAGCTGCCGATCAGCGTGGCGAGGCTGAGCTGGCTGCCGCGATCCTCCATGAAATTGGTGAGCAGCCGCGGGCCGTAATTGCCGCTGGCATAGGCGACCGCGGCGATGGTGATCGAGAACACCGTGGCCGCAACCGCGATCATGCTGCCGGCCATCACCGAAAGCATGGTGAGCGCCCCTTGCGGCCGGGCGGGCAGGAACCATTCGGCCTCGCCCAACCCGCTCGCGATCCCGCTGCTGTCGAGCGCTATCATGGCAATCGCCAGCCCTGCCCCGAGGATCGAGAACAGCGCAGGATAGAACCAGTAATTCGCGGTGAGCCGCGCCCACTGGAAGCGGGTTTTGGCGCTCATGGAGGGGATAACCGCCGGATGGGCAAAAAGGTCCGTGTGGGCGAAGTGTTGTTTGTGCCGCGATGACAGTCAGCCGGGCGCGGGCCTAGCGCACGCAGGGCGGCAATGCTGCAATCATCGGTCCCATTGCTTCCACCTGCTCGGCCTCGGAAAAGCTGACCCGGGCACCGATATTGGCGATCAGGCCGTACCAGTGCCACGCGGTGCTGTTGGCGCGCTGGCTGGCGAGGTGTCCCTGTATGCCGCGGATGAACGCCCTTTGGGAGACATCGGCGAGCCGGTCGACATCGGGGCGGGACAGGCAGGAATAGACGGGGCGTGACAGGGCTCCGTCGTCAACGGCCTGGCGCACTAGAAGGCTTGCCCATAGCGCGAAGAAGAATGCGACGAGCACGAGGCTGCCGGCGATCCACCCGGTCAGGCGAAGCGCTCGGTGCACTTGGCCTAGTCCATGTCCCACAGGAACAGGTCCATCGCGCACTGGCGGCACTTGAAGTGATAGGTCGAAGGGCGGTGGCGCGGGTCCGCACCGAAAAGCTCGTCGAAACTGGGCCGGCCATTGATGTGATCGAAATGGTCCTTGGCTTCATTGCTGGCGTTGCTGATCGCTTCGTCTGTGGCATCGCCCTGAAAGATGCCGCCATCGCCGCAGTGGAACGCCCAACGATTGCCTTGCCAGGACTGATAGCCCGGCGTGCGGTGGAGCAGCTCGTCGATGACGGATTGCGGTGCTCTGGCCGCTTCCGCGTCGATCACCTGACCGTCGAACGTGACGATGATGTCGTTGAAGGAGCCCTGATACTTCGCGGCTGCCGAACCATCCGCGATGCAGTGCGGGCATAACTCGACCTCGCGCGCGGTGGTGTAGAACGGGCCGGTATAGAGATGGCCGCGGCGCTGCCCGCAGCAGTCGCAGACCTCGTCACTGGCTTTGACCACCGCATCGAGCGCGGCCGGTGTGAAGTAGGTGAATGCGGGCAAGGTCGGGTTGTCCGGAGGCGGCGGCGCTGACCGCCGCAACCGCTCTTTGGCGTCGCTTCCCGGTGGCATTGGAGGCCGAAAAAGGTTTGGAAACCGCGCCATACCTCAATCCCCGCTGAAATGCACCTTGCCCAGATCGCCCATCCCCACAGTCCCGCTCGCCATGTCGAGCATGCGGTCGAGGCTGCGCTTGGCCTTCAGGCGGATGCCTTCCTCGATCTCGATCTGCGGGCTGAGGTCGCGCAGCGCCACGTAGAGCTTCTCCATCGTGTTCAGCGCCATGTAGGGGCAGATGTTGCACGAGCAGTTCCCGTCCGCGCCGGGCGCGCCGATGAAGTGCTTGTCGGACAGCGCCTTTTCCATCTGGTGGATGATGTGCGGCTCGGTCGCCACGATCAGCGTGTCGCCGGGGAAGGTCTTGGCGAAGCACAGGATGCCGCTCGTCGAGCCGACATAGTCGGCGTGGTCGATGATCGTCGGCGGGCATTCCGGGTGCGCGGCGATCGGCGCGCCGGGGTATTGCTCCTTGAGCTTCAGCAGCTCGGTTTCGCTGAAGGCCTCGTGGACGATGCACACGCCGGGCCACAGCAGCATCTCACGGTTGAACTTGCGGCTGAGATAGCCACCCAGGTGCCGGTCGGGGCCGAAGATGATCTTCTGCTCGGGCGGGATCTGCGCGAGGATCGTCTCGGCGCTGGAGCTGGTGACGATCACGTCCGAGAGCGCCTTCACCTCGGTCGAACAATTGATGTAGGTCAGCGCGATGTGATCGGGGTGGGCTTCGCGAAAAGCCCGGAATTTGGCGGGGGGGCAGCTGTCTTCAAGGCTGCACCCGGCGTCCATGTCGGGCAGGATCACGGTCTTCTGCGGCGAGAGGATCTTGGCGGTGTCGGCCATGAACTTGACCCCGCAAAAGGCAATCACGTCCGCATCGGTCGCCGCCGCCTTGCGCGACAGCTCCAGCGAGTCCCCCACGAAGTCCGCAATGTCCTGGATGTCCGGCGTCTGGTAATAATGCGCGAGGATCACCGCATTCTTCTCCTTACGGAGGCGGTCGATCTCGGCGAGCAGGTCGGCGCCGGTGGGGTTGCGGGTCAGCAGGCTCATCGTCGGATCCCCTTGGACTCTGGAGACGCCGATATAGGCGCGCGCACGCGATTTTCGAGCGAAAAGCTTGGGGCCTCTCGCCCTACATCGTGAAGCCCGGCGGCAGGAACGGGCCCATCGGGCGCTCGGCCCCCGGGGTGCCGGCGATCACCGCCTCGGTGATGGCATAGCCGAGCGGCGAATAGGCGAGCAGCATCGAGGCAAGGAAGCCGCCGACATTGATCCCCATGCCCCACCAATAGGCCGGATGCACCCGGCCATTGCTGCGCCAGTCGACGATGATCGCGATTGCCCCGAACACGAAGCTCGCCGACACCGCGATGGGCCAGGCGTAGGGGATCAGCAGCGGCATCGGCAGCAGGCGGCCGAGGCCCGGGCCGGTCAGCGCGCTCATCGCCACCAGCATCAGCCGCCGGTGCCAGCCGGAATAGCGCCGCGCCCGCAAGGCCCACAGCGCCAGCACGCCGAACACCAGCAGCCCGGCCATGTTGCTGATCAGGAATTCGTTCTGGGCAAAGAAGAACGGCCCGCCGCTCCCGCGCACCGAGACGAGGATGATCATCGCCCCGGCCGCGATCATGGCGGGGACATAGACATAGGCGATCCTGCCAAGCTGGCGGTGCAGCGCGATGTTGCCGCTGGCGATGGTCACCACCTGCGCGAGCGCCAGCCCAAGCCAGCCCATGAAGATCAACCCGTGGACATGGAAGGCGAGCGGCGCTGCAAAGCTCGACCGGCCCATCGCGAGGTTGAGCGAGAACCCGGCGATGATCACGCTCGCCATCGCGAACATCATGATTGTGAAGAAGCGCGCGCCTTCTACCGGCGTGCGCTGCGGTGCTGCTGTGGTAGCCATGCGATGATCCCCCATCTCGCTGTCTCGAGAGGTTTGATCATGAAAGCGCGCGGGCCGCAAGCCGCTCTGTCAGCCGCCAAGCCCGCTGCTGCGCGTCAGTAGCGGCACAGCCCCTCGCAGGTGGTGACCGCCAGCTCCGTCTTGAGCAGCTCGGTCGTCGCCAGCACCTCGGAGTCCTGCGTCGGCGGCAGGGTGGCGAGCGTGGCCGCAAGCTCGGCGCGCATCGGCGGCGTCAGCACGGCGGCAAGCGGTGCGGCGACCTCGGCGACATAGGCACTGACCCGGGCCTTGTTGGCAGGAGTGGTGCCGGGTTCGCGCAGCGCGGTCATGAAGCCCAAAAGCGCCTGCGCGCCGCCGCGCCGCATGCCGTCGGCACCTTTCAGCCGGGTCGGCGTAAGCTCGGCCTCGGGCAGCTCGGCCAGAAAGGCGGTGATCGCGGGAAAGTGCTTGACCATGCAGCGCATCCCGCCGCCCGCCAGCACGGTGATCGCGTCCGGGAAGCGCGCGGCGTTGCGGGTTTGCAGCGCCACCACCTTGCCCGTCAGCACCTGCAGCTCGTCAGGGGTCGGCGGCGGGGAGCCGGGCGGGCGGGCCATGGCGGAAACCCCGTCGAGCCCGTGCCGCACCGACAGGCGGTTGACGGTATCGCACACGCTTTCGAAGGTCGCGAACCCGTCGACCGGGAAGGCCGGCGTGCCGAAAACGTCGAGCGCGCGCTCGATCACCGCA